>QCVM01000001.1:0-112084 GCA_003210375.1 Synechococcus sp. AG-686-B21
AACGCAATGGCCAAGGCTGACGGCGGAACGTCCTTCAGCTATAACCTCGCCCTCAACCTTGAAACCAGCTTCACTGGTGAGGACATGCTGTACACGCGCTTGCGCGCAGGCAACATGGACAACATCTACACCGGCAACGGCGTAGGCCTGTTCGCTCAGGAGTACGGGTTCAACTCTGACAACGCTGTCGAAGTTAACCGCCTGTACTACAGCTTCCCCGTCGGAGAAGGCTTCACCATTGTTGGTGGTCCCGTTGTCCGTATGGACGATATGTTGCCGGTATGGCCTAGTGCCTATCCGTCTGACATGACGATGGACTTCTTCACCTACGCCGGTGCACCTGGTGCATACAACCTGACTCTTGGCGGTGGTGCTGGTGCCTACTGGCAGAACGATTCTGGTTTCAGCGTTGCTACCAGCTACATCTCGACGAATGGCAACCTGAGTGATCCCAATGCTGGTGGCGTAGCTACCGATGCTGCTGGTACTAGTGCTACTACTCAGATCGCTTATGCACCAGAGGCATGGGGCGTTGCAGCTGCCTATACCTACGCTTCTGGCGCTGAAGGCGGTGGAGCTCTTTACTCCGGTAATGGCACTACCGAAGCTGTTCTGGCATCCTTATCCGGCAACACAAATAGCTTCGGCTTGAGCGCCTGGTGGACACCTGAAGAGTCCGGCTTGATTCCCTCGATCTCTACTGGCTGGGGATTGACAAATATTGATGACAGCAATGTTGCTGGCGTCAAGAGCGCCACTAGCCAGTCCTGGTATGTCGGACTTGAGTGGGATGATGTCCTCCTGGAAGGCAACTCCTTCGGTATGGCCTTTGGTCAGCCCACCTTCATCACTCACCTCGACACTAAGAAGGGCGTTGACGATTCCGTCAACGGAGCAGGCTATGCCTGGGAATTCTTCTACAAGTTCCAGGTTACCGACAACATCACCGTCACTCCTGCTGTGCACTACCTGAGCAAGCCATTCGCTGCCCAGGATTCAGATGGACTCAACGCCTTGAGCGGCTTGATCAAGACAACCTTCAAGTTCTGATCAACTCTCGTTGGGCAACTTCGGTTGCCCTCACGTTGTTTCAACCCCCCCCCCCAATTCGGGGGTTTTTTTATGGTGCATACGAAAACGAGCTGCCTCCATGGCGATCGCTGCAGACATCACGGCTTTGATCGGCGGAACACCGTTGGTTCGGCTAAATCGTCTGCCTCAGGCCTGCGGTACTCAAGCTGAGATCTTGGCCAAATTAGAGAGTTTTAACCCGTCGGCATCCGTGAAAGATCGCATCGCCAGCGCCATGGTTCTTGATGCTGAGCAGGCCGGCACAATTCGTCCTGGTCAGACGGTTTTGGTGGAGCCCACGAGTGGGAACACCGGGATTGCCTTGGCGATGGTGGCTGCCGCAAGGGGTTACCGCTTGATTCTCACCATGCCCGAAACCATGAGCACTGAGCGTCGGGCAATGCTTCGTGCCTATGGAGCTGAGTTGCAGCTCACCGACGGGGCGGAAGGTATGAAGGGTGCTATCGCATTAGCCAAAGACTTAGTCGCTGAGATCCCTGATGCTTATCTGTTGCAGCAGTTTGATAATCCCGCCAACCCAGCGGTGCATGAACGCACCACAGCCGAAGAGATTTGGACCGACTGTGATGGGGAGCTCGATGTTTTTGTTGCCGGTGTGGGTACAGGAGGAACAATTACCGGCTGCGCGCGCGTTCTGAAGCAGAGGCACCCTCAGTTGCAAGTGGTGGCCGTCGAGCCAGAGGCAAGTCCGGTGCTATCGGGTGGGTCGCCTGGGGCCCATCGGATCCAGGGCATTGGGGCCGGTTTTGTCCCAGAGGTCTTGGACCTTGATCTTATTGATTTGATCGTCACCGTCAGTGATGACGACGCCATGGAGATGGGGCGACGTTTGGCCAGAGAAGAAGGCTTGCTGTGTGGAATCAGTAGTGGTGCAGCCATCGCAGCAGCTCTCCGTTTAGCGCAACAACCAGCCATGGCCAACAAGCGAATGGTGGTGATGTTGGCCAGTTATGGCGAGCGATATCTGTCGACGCCGATGTTCAGTCGGGGATCAGCCTTGCCGGCGCGCCGTGACGGGCAGTTGTGAGGACGAGTGAATGAATGATCCCTACAGCGTGCTCGAAGTCAGCAGCCATGCATCAGCTGCTGAAATTAAGGCCGCTTATCGACGTTTAGTAAAGCAGCACCACCCCGATGCGGGTGGAGATGATCAACAGATGTTGGCGTTGAACGTTGCCTGGGAGGTCTTGGGCGATCAAGAACGTCGCCGCAATTTTGATCGCACTCGCACATCACGACCTGCTGCATCCAGAGCACCTGATCTTCGCCGTGCAAGATCGGCTCATGATCGTGCCGTTGCTGCAGATGAGGCTTTGGTGGAGTGGTTGAGCCGCGTGTATACCCCGATAGATCGCATGCTCGGAGAGGTGATTAATCCCTTCCCTGGACAGTTCAAAGCCTTGTCGGCGGACCCCTACGACGATGCGCTGATGGAGGTTTTTTGCAATTACTTGGAAACCAGTTCCCGCAAGATGGAAAGGGTAAAAACGTTGTTTCAGTCGTTACCAACCCCCGCTTCGGCGCGAGGCTTTGGTTTGAGCGTTTATCACTGCTTGTCGGAGGTGGAGGATGCCCTGGCTGAACTCGAGCGCTACACGATGGGGTATGTGGACAATTACCTCCACGATGGTCGAGAGATGCTGAGGGAAGCCAAACAGCGCCGAAAACGGCTGCAGGATGAACGTCGGCGACTTGAAATTCTGTGAGCCAACGTTGGCGCTTCTGGGGCGGTGTTGCCCTGATTTGGCTCCTCGCCACCATTGTTGATCGACTGTGGTGGACTTTGCAGGTTGGCGTTCCCGCCTGGGATCAGGCTGACTATCTCAACAGCGCCCTCGACCACGGTCGTGCCCTCGGACTGCTCCCGGGAGGTGTCTGGCAGGGGTGGAATGCGCTGCTCGATCTGTCTCCCAAAATTCCTCCTCTCGCTTCCTTCGTGAACGGCAGCGTGATGGCTGTTTGCGGCGATGAACCGCAACAGGCGGCTTGGAGTCTCAGCCTTTGGCATGGCCTTTTGCTAACGGCTGTTGCTGGCTGGGGTCGTCGTTTGTATGGGCCCGGTTTTGCTTGGCTGGCTTGTGGCCTCACGGCAATTGTTCCAGCGTTGCTGGAGCTGAGAACGGATTACGTCTTAGAGATGCCACTCGCAGCTGTTTGCACCATGGCGCTCTGGCGGCTGGATGTGTGGTGCGACCCCTCCGATGGAGGGCGATGGAATCAGGTTTGGGGTTGCACGCTTGCCGCTTTGGCGGCGCTGTTGGTGAAGCAAAGCGCTTTTCTGGTGCTCACCCCTGCTGGCCTTTGGACCTTGGGGTTAGTGCTGCGCCGGCGGGGTCGTTGGGTGCGGCAAGCCATGCTTTCGCCGCTGACGGCTGCGGCCCTGCTCGGACCGTGGTTACGTCACAACTGGATTACGAGCCTGGGAGGAACCAATCGAGCTGTGTTCGAATCGGCGGCGCGGGAGGGTGATCCCGGCGTTCTCAGTTGGGCGAGTTGGCTTTGGTATCCACGCTTGTTGCCGGAGCAGCTCGGGGTGGTGCTGCTCGCTGTTGGATGTTCCGGACTGATGCTTTGGTGGCTCCATCGACACGATTCCAGCGCTGACCGCGGCTGGTCCTGGCGCTGGCTGGTGATCAATCTCTTGGGAGCTTGGATTCTCACCACGTTGAGTCCGAACAAAGGAGACCGATACATCGCTCCGCTGTTGCCAATGCTGGTGCTGGTGCTGGCCCGTGGTTGGTGGCAGTGGGGCCTTTGGTGGCAGCAACAGGGTCTGCGCTGGATGCGTCCGTTGCTTGCCGCAGGCGTGTTGGCGTGTTGTCCAGCAGGTTTTTCAACGCAGTTGGAGCGTCTGGGCGATCGCCCTCGAGGCCCCCTTCAGGCGCTGGTGGATGCCGCTGGTGATGCCGATGCTGCCTTGCCATCCCGCACCTTGATTGTGGTGCCAAGTACGCCAGATCTCAACCAGCACAACGTGTCTTACTACGGCCGTCGCAACGGAGGGCATCTGGTGGGTCGCCAGTTGGGGGGCAGTGATGCAGATCGCAACCCTGTGCTGGAACGAGCGGATTGGGTTGTTCTCGCTGAAGGTGACCAGGGTTCGGTGCGGAAGGCGGCCCGTCGTCTCGATCGAGCCGTTCGTCGCAGTGGCGTCTTCGAGCAAGTGGAGCAATTTCAGCGCCCGAAAGGAGGGAGTTATTCCCTATGGCGTCGGCGCGTCGATCAGCCTGTGCAAGGGCTAAGTTTTGCCGAACGTTTTCCACGAATGGCCATGGGCTTGGCCCAGGGCCCTGAGGGTCTCGATCCTGTGTTTAGCGCTGTTGCGCTTGAACACATGCTGGATGGCCATTTCAGGTATCGACAGCCGGTTTCTCTCGAGGCAACAAGGCGTCTGCGGATTAATCCTAAGGATCAACAAGCCCGTTGGACCTTGGCCTTATTGGCCGTATTGGCCAATCGGCCGAATGCGGCCGCAGAGCAATTCGCGCAGCTGCAGACACTTATCCCAGATAACCCTTGGCCTGCGGCATACCGCAGCGTTGTGAATCTCGCTGGATGGAATCCATGGGCGGCCATGTCCGTTGCGGATGGGGCCTTGAAACAGCACGAGGAACCCGTGCTCCGGGCGCTTGGCGATCTCAGCGGTGTGTTGGCTGGAGCTGTTTGGAGACTTCCCTCAGCGCTGAACACTGTCCCCGCTGCTGTGACGTCTGTTGAAGCGGAGTTGGAAAGCTCCGATCAGGAGTAAACCTCCAATTGATCCATCCGCAGCCATACATCGGGGACGGGGCGATTCCAACGCACTTGGCCGTAGTCACCCTTCACGACCAAAAGTTCTCCGGGGCCCTCAAAGATGTAATCCGGTGGGGTGGGATCACTGGCAGCCGCTTCGATGCTGGCGGAATAGGCCTTCAGGTTCACTTTCACTAGCGCACCTTTTCGTAAGGCTGCCGGTTTGGCTTTGGCGGGTGCGTTGGTGTCGGAGTCGGCCATTTCAGGTCCAGAAGACACCAGCAGGCTAAAACCAACGGGATAAAGCAACCAACCCTGTCCACGATCACGTAGCCCTCATGTCCTGGCCGATCGCGCATCGTTTGAGTCTGGTGTTGCCGTCGGACGAAGCGGAACCCACTTAGCCTTGCGGTCTGTGCAATCCCTGCCCCATGCAACTATTGCTGCTTGGCTGCACTGGCTTTGTTGGCCGCGAGCTGGTCCCCGCCTTATTGGAGGCCAATCATCAGCTCACTTTGGTGAGCCGTCGCCTGGCTCGGGGCTATGAGGCAGAACGCGCCGACGGACGACTCAAGTGGCTGCAGCTAGATCCCGCTAAGACGGTCTCTTGGCAAAATCCTGAGCTGGTGGAAGCCGTATCAACGTCGGATGCCGTGGTGAATCTGGCCGGTGAGCCCATCGCCGAAAAACGTTGGACGACGACCCATCTCAAGCTGTTGGAAGACAGCCGCTTGGAGACAACGCGCTTGTTGGTTGATGCGATGGCGGCTTCAGCGTCACCACCGGGCGTACTGATTAATGCATCAGCGATTGGTTTTTTTGGCACCAGCCTCACCGACAAATTTATGGAGTCCAGTCCGGCAGGGGACGACTTCCTCGCCTCGTTGTGTCAACGCTGGGAGGCGGCTGCTTCCGCCGTACCAGATTCCGTTCGTCAGGTGAGTCTTCGGATTGGCATTGTTTTGGCTCCTGATGGGGGAGCACTCGGAAAAATGTTGCCCATTTTTCGCATCGGCTTCGGTGGGCCGATTGGCAATGGCAAGCAATGGATGAGCTGGATCCATCGCAGTGATCTCTGTGCTTTGGTTCAGACAGCGCTGACTGATCAGGCTTGGTCTGGTGTGGTGAATGCAGTGGCGCCGGAGCCTGTGTCGATGGCAGCGTTCTCGAAGCAGTTGGGTAGAAGCCTCAACCGCCCCAGTCTTTTGCCTGTGCCCGGACCCGTGTTGCAGCTGCTCCTCGGCGATGGTGCCAAGGTTGTTCTTGAAGGTCAGCAGGTGGCCTCTGAGCGGCTGGATCAACTTGGATTTAGTTTCCGCTACCCGACCCTGGCTTCAGCCCTCGCCGCTGCCACCAGCTAAGGATTCCGCTTAAAACAGCCGCCATGATTAACAAGCTGATCGCTGGGGTGAATAAGGGCTGCCAAAGCTTTTGAAAGAGATCCATCGGAGCTGACTGTCCTTGACTTTGGGCTAAAACAGCTGTCACAAAAAATCCTGCCCCTAGAAAGACCACCAGCACATTCAGCATCAACAGCCGATCAAGCCAACGTTTCCAGGTGGGTTCTGCTCCTGCCGTCATGGTGCTGTTGATGGGCAAAGGTCGCCAATGGCCGAAGCCATTCTCAGACCCCCACCGCTGTTCCCCAACCTGCGCAACGCTTCGTTCTGGCACTGATGCTGGAAATCGCGGTCGTGATCGACTCGCTTCAGCAATTGCAGGGCCAGTTGCGCCGAGGCTGAGAGGTTGTCACGGCTACCGCTGTTGCCAGGGGCGCAGAACACTGTGGGTCCTAGAAGCCGCCGCTGCGCTTCAGCAAAGGATGCGGTGAACTGAGGGCCCTGGCCTGGAAGTTGCAACACTGGCTTGGCTAGGCCAACGGCCTGTTCTGCCGCCGTGCCGGCCATGCTGATCACCAGATCGCTGTGTTGCAAAACCGCCTGAAAGGCTCCGCGATGGACCTGAACTTCAGGAGATCCCTGCCGCTGCAGTCGACCCTCCCGAAGCTGCCAGCCAACAGCGTTGGCACAACGTTTTAAACCCTTGTCATCAAGGCTGGAGACGAGGGCGAGTTCGAGCGAGATCCCCATGTTGTCAGGGAGTTGAGCACTCATTTTGAGAAGCAACTTCAGGTTGGCCTCCAGCTCGGGGAGACGGCTGCCGGGCAGAAGGCCAATCCGATGTTGGGCACGGGCCATCGGCTTTTGGACATGGGCCAGCGGCTGTGTTGCAGTTAACACCGGGTCCATAAAAGGATTGCCGAGAAACTGCACCGGTCGTGCCAGCTGTTCACTCAGATCGTCTGCAGTGAGTTGATCCCGGCTGAAAATGGCAAGAAAATGCCTTCCAGACAGCATGGGCCCACAGGGCCATGGCAGTCGGAGTTTGCCCTCGTAATGACTGGAGTAAGCCACGAGATAGGTCGCCACTGGACGGCGGGTGAGCCACGCAGCAATCACGGGAATAACGTCGCCCACCACCACGATCAGATCGAACCGATGGGCATGGCGTAGGAGGCGGAGCAGACGACGCAGCAGATAAAAAATTTGTCCTTGGAAGAGTTCTGTTAAACGCCCCCGCAGGCTGGTGTAGCCGATCCCGCCAGTGCTGAATTCATGGCTGCTGCCTAGTAAGTGGATCTTGGATTGGGAATAAGGCCGTCCCAGGCCAGCTAAAGGAAGGGCGGTGACCTCATGGCCAAGGGTACGGAGCGCACTGCCAAGTAACGACCCGGACAGGTCTTCGCCGTGGCCATTACTGAGTAGAAGAATGCTTCCCATTCACCACATCCAGGTGGAAGGATCAGGAATGCCGTTGGCTTCCCTTGTCATTTTGAGTCGTTGGGCTGCCCTAGCCAAACGTTCATCGCGACGTTGATAGGCCCGTTCCTTGGCTGCGTGGCGGCTGGCCTCGGAAGGAAGTCGGGTGATCGTCCGCATCCCAACCATTCTGCCAAGGCTGGAATCAAATCAGAACGCTGTGTGATCCGCAGAGGATGGGATACAGAATGATCAATAGGAAAGGAATACTTGATTTAGAAATCGAGCCAAGCTTTTACTTTTTCGAGCGCTTTCCATCCCGGTTTCCGTTGCAAACCATCGGCAATGGACGTCTTGAGGTCGCCTGCTGCTTCGGGGGCATAGGCGATCACCTGTTGAACCACCTGAATGTGGTCGCGGACTCCTTTCGATTTCGTTTCAAGCAGCGCAAGGCTGAGATTGATTCTGGCTTGCGGATCTTGGGCATTGAATTTCACGGCGAGCCGAGCAGACCTCAAGGCATCTTCCGGTTGGTCGCAAAGCAGTTGCAACCACGACAAACAGGTCCACCCTGCTGATTGTCCTGGTGAAGCCTCGGTGATCTGGAGAAAGTCAGGCAGCACCTCAGATGCTGCGGCACCCGCCTGGTAGCGAGCCATGGCCTGATCGAACAGGTTGTCCTCGGAGGACTCCATCGACGGTGAAGAGGCGTTGTATCTACTCAGATTCCCATGCGACTTCGTCGTTGCAATCAAACAGCAAACGAACTTCCACAGCCGCAGGTTTGCGTGGCGTTGGGATTGGTGAAGTTGAAGCCACCGCCAATAAGCGCGGTACTGAAGTCGAGCTGCATGCCGTAGATGTACAGCAGGCTCTTGGGATCACAGATCACACGGAATCCCTGGCCATCGGATGCTTCGTAGTCGTAGCTCTCGTCGTCGTCGAGGGCGTCGGAGGCAGGCACGAAATCCATCGTGTAGCTCATGCCGCTGCAGCCACCTGAGCGCACCCCTACCCGCAGCACCTGATTGCTTCCTTGATCTCCGCAAAGCTTTGCTAGCTGTTGCATTGCCGGTTCTGTAATCAGAATCCCTTTGCCGTCTTTGGCGGTATGGGTCGGCATCGTGGTGGTTGTTGTGGTCATGGTTGCCGCGGACTCGAGCCCCAGTCTATGGAGGTTGATACATAGAGTCGACTGAGTTGAACGTCTCAAGGTGCGGGTCGCGATTGTCGGTTCCGGTCTCGCTGGCCTCACCGCTGCAGTTGATCTTGTTGATGCGGGCCATGAGGTGAACCTCTACGAAGCACGTCCGTTTATGGGCGGCAAAGTAGGCAGTTGGGAAGACCCGGACGGCAACCACATCGAAATGGGGCTCCACGTCTTCTTTTTCAACTACGCCAATCTCTTCGCCTTAATGAAAAAGGTGGGGGCCTTTGAAAATCTGTTGCCGAAGGATCACACCCACTTGTTTGTGAACGAAGGGGGTGACTTGCGTGAGCTTGATTTTCGCTTCCCGATTGGTGCTCCCTTCAATGGATTGAAGGCGTTTTTCACAACGCCACAGCTCAGTTGGATCGACAAGCTGCGCAACGCCTTAGCGCTTGGCACCAGTCCCATCGTGCGTGGGTTGGTGGATTACGAGGGCGCGATGCGTACGATTCGCGCCTTGGATTCAGTCAGCTTCCAGGATTGGTTTGTGGGGCATGGCGGCAGTGCTGAGAGCATCCGTCGCATGTGGAATCCGATTGCGTATGCGCTGGGATTCATCGATTGCGAAGCGATTTCGGCACGCTGCATGCTCACGATTTTCATGATGTTTGCCTCAAAAACTGAGGCATCGAAGTTGAACCTGCTCAAGGGGTCACCTCATCGCTGGCTGACCGGTCCAATCCTTGATTACATCCAGGCTCGTGGCGCCAAATTGCATCTACGCCATCGGGTGAAGGATGTTCAGTATTCGGATGGTGAAAATCCAGTTGTGACCGGTCTTCTGTTGGGAACACCGGACGGCGACACCAGAGTGGATGCCGATATTTATTTGGCCGCGTGTGATGTTCCGGGTATTCAGAGGCTGTTGCCGGAGGCTTGGCGCAAATTCCCTCAATTCGATGCTCTATACCAGCTTGAGGCCGTGCCAGTGGCCACGGTGCAGCTGCGTTACGACGGTTGGGTAACTGAACTCAACGACGAGCATGAGAGCCAGCGTCGAGATCTCAACAACCCCACTGGTTTAAACAACCTGCTTTACACGGCTGATGCAGATTTCAGCTGTTTTGCTGATCTCGCACTCGCCAGTCCGGAGGATTACCGCAAAGAGGGTGAGGGCTCCCTTTTGCAGTGTGTTCTCACACCGGGAGATCCTTGGATCCCCAAATCAGTGGATGACATCGTTGCCCATACAGATCGCCAGGTGCGAGCTCTTTTCCCTTCAGCCCACAACCTCAAGCTCACTTGGAGCAATGTTGTGAAACTGGCCCAATCGCTGTATCGCGAGGCACCTGGAATGGAGCCCTATCGCCCTGATCAGCGCACACCTATCGGCAATTTCTTTTTGGCCGGCAGCTACACCAAACAGGACTACATCGATTCCATGGAAGGAGCAACGATGAGTGGCCATTTAGCGGCTGCTGCCATCCTCGATCAGCCCGCCAAGTTGGCGACAAACGCAGCGGTGGCCTAGATGGGACGCTGGCTAGAAAACATGGTAACGACGGAAGTTCAGGCCTCTGCAGACAAGGTTTGGACTGTGTGGAGCGACCTTGAGGCCATGCCGAAGTGGATGCGTTGGATTGAATCGGTAAAAACCCAGGACGATGATCCTGATCTCACCGATTGGATCCTTGCTGCCCAGGGTTTTCGATTCACTTGGAAAGCGCGGATCACTCAGCGTGTGGAAGAGCAACAACTGCATTGGTCATCGGTCGGTGGGTTGCCCACCAAGGGTGCGGTGCGCTTTTACCCCCAAACGCCGGACTGCACCGTTGTGAAGCTCAGCGTGAGTTACGAACTACCCAGGGTCTTGGCACCGTTGATGGATCCAAGCATCTTGGGGGGGATTGTGACGAAGGAGCTTCAGGCGAACCTTGACCGTTTCCGTGATCTGGTGGAAGTCGACGGCTAAGGCTGGCTTGATGCAGGGCATTGGCGGGTTGGTGCTGGTCATTGGCCTCTCCTCTTGTGGAGGCCAGTCGTCCAATCCCCCTTCTGCCAAAAGTGGTGTCCCACCCTTGGCCCCGCAGTCTCAGCAGAGCGATGCTCCATCGCTGCTTATGAAACCGCCACTGGGGTCTGCGGTGATCGGTTTAAAACCACTGCCGACAACTCAACAGGTGCAGGATGCGGTGCGATTGGGACGAACTGACCCTTTCAGTCCCCTACCGGTTGCACCTGGAGCTGATCAGCCTGCCTCTGGGGGCTCCCGTTTGTTGGGTGTCCTGACTGTGGGTACGCAAACGCGGGCGCTGTTTGCCTTCGGGACGAAGCTTGGTGAAATTTGTGTTGGTCCTCGCGGTCATTGTTCTACGGATCATCCCCTCGTCCTGCCTGAGGGGTGGTCGGTGCTGACCATTGATGATCAGAACGGTTGTGTTCAGTTAGCTGAGAACGGTAAAGCTCAGGATTTGCTCTGCATCACTTGAGTGCAGGCGTTGACTAGGCCCTCCAGGTCGTGGGGATCTGCTTCTGCATCCACACGGCCAAAGTGTTCATGGCAGCTGCGGCTGGTTTGAGGCCCGATCGACACCACGGCAACACCGTTTAAATGTTGTTCCCATCCGCTCCCGAAGCGCTTCTCCATGAGCTGAGCGGTATGCAATGCAGTTTTACCGCTGGTGAAGGCGATGGCATCCACCGCACCATCGGCTAGGGCCGCGGCGGCTGGTTCTGCCATGTGTTCTGGGCAGCGGGAGTCGTAGGCGGCAACCTCCACCACGCGCACCCCTGCTTCGCCGAAGGCATCGGCCAACACTGTTCTGCCGCCATGTTGAACCCTGGGCAGAAGCATGGTTAATCCCCAGCCGGATACGGGGAAATGATCAATCAAACTTTCAGCAACAAAGTTGGGAGGCACGAAATCGGCAGGGGCTCCAAGCTCCTCGAGAAGCCGTGCTGTCTTCCGTCCAACGGCTGCAATTTTTAGGCCCTTGGGCAGCCGGCATAGGCTGCGCTGCTGTCGTTGCAGTCGTTGTTCAACGGCCAAGACACCATTGGCACTGGAAAACACCAGCCAATGAAAATTGTCGAGGTCTGCTAAGGCATCGTCCAGAGGGCCCCAGTAGTCTGGGGGAACGATCACCAGTGCTGGTAAGTCAAGAACGTTGGCCCCCTTGGCCTCGAGGAGTTTTCTGGCCTCTCCCTGCTGCTCGGCCGCACGCGTAACTACCACAGTGCGGTGTTGCAGTGGCTGGTGCGAGGTTGAGTCGCGGAGGCTCATACCATCAGCTCCGCATCAAGTTTCACGATTCCTTGAATTTTGTCGCGCAGTTGGCGGGCCTCATCGGCGCGACCTTGGGCCGCCAAGAGTTCAATCGCCTTCCGAAAACCGTCGCGGGCGGCTTCGATATCACCGCCGAGCAACCTGGCCACAGCATGGTTTTGATGGCAGGCGGCGTTGTTGGGATCCAAGGCAAGGGAACGGCCATAGGCATCGAGGGCCGCGGCGATGTCGCCTTTCTTGCGGAGCATCAAGCCGAGGTTGTACCAACCCAAGGCCACTTCCGGAGCCCGTTGCGTGGCGGTTTGGGTGAGTTGGATCGCTTCTTCGAGTTGGTCGTGTTCCATCAATCGCGCGGCCAGGTTGAGGCGAGCGCCAAGGGTGATGCGGGTGTCCAGTGGTATGTCCAGGGCTTGGCGATAGAAGGCCATGGCCTCATCTGGGTTGGATTTGGATAGCGCTAAACCGAGATGCAGGAGCAGTTCATAACGTTCGCTGCTCTGGGCGGTGGCGCCTTCAAGGCCTTGGCGCAAGAGCGGAATCGCCTCTGACTCGCGTCCTTCGCTGATCAAAAGTCCCCCGAGCTTGGCGCATGCGTAGGGGTCGCCAGGGTGTTCTTTGAGGTCGTCCTCCATGGCCTCACGCAGCCGGTCGGCTTTGTCGGAACCAGCGAGAAGTTCAGGCCTGTAACCGTCATGAAGGATGGCGGGTTCACTGCAATCCGCGATGCGCCACTGGGGCTCTGCTGTGGTGAGAGCCTGCACGCTCTCATCGATCATCGAGTGGTAAGGGCGACTCCACTGAATGCTGGGATGACGGCGAAACAACCGACTGACGCTGGAATAAGGAGCCATGGCTGCTCCGATTTCATAGCGGAGCAGGTTGATCACCAGCACATCGGGCTGGGCCATCAAGGCTTTCAAAGACGGGATCACCTCCGGCCGAAGTTGTTCATCCGCATCGAGCACCAGCACCCAATCGCCCTTGAGGTATTGGAGAGCGTGGTTGCGGGCAGGAGCAAAATCCCCAGGCCATTCCATCCGTTCGACGCGCGCCCCGGCTTGTTCGGCGATGGCCACGGTGGCGTCAACGGAACCGGTGTCCACCAGCACCATTTCATCGGCGAACCCCTTCACGGAGGCCAGGCAGGCCGCCAGTCGTGCTTCCTCGTTGCGCACGATCATGGAAAGGCTGAGCATCAGTTGCGGCCGTTGGATCGGCAGAGGTTAAAGCGCTTAGTCGGTGAAGTAAGTGTTACTGGTTGTGGTGTGTGAGCGGTTCAGCAGAGTCGTTAAAACCTGTCGTTGTGCTTCAGGCATTTGTCCTGGGCTGTAGGCGGCAGGTATGTCGGGGTTCAGCACGGTTTTCAGTTGCTCCCAAGCGTAGGGACTTCCATAGATCACAAGACCAGCCAGTCGATCGAGGCGTTGTAACTGCTGCACCGCTGCCGACCACGGCTCGATGCTGTCTTGTGAGCCGCGAAAGGGATTGCCCCGCATGAAGAGTTGCAGAAGCACCGGACCCTCCCCAAGGCGATCCAGGGCCAGGGGGGCATCGGTTTGGTGTTGCCAAGGGGAGATGCTTTGGCTGTGGATAACCAGGCTCTTGAATCCTTGACCTTCGGGTAGGCGAAGGGCCGGCGCTGTGCCACTGAGAACAGGGCAAGGAAAGAGGCCATCCACCCGGATTAAGTTGACGCCTTGGCTCGCTTTGATGCCGGTGCTGGGTTGGAGATGAAGGCAAGCAGCAACGAGCTCCTGTTCCAGGGTGCGCTCTGCTTCTGAGGGGAGAGGGGTGTCTTGCGGCTGGTCTGGTGCTTGGGGCTTTTGGATCCGCTCAAGGGCTTGGCGCCGCCGTTGCAGTGAAGTCGCTAAGCGCTGCTCGGGCAGCCGTCCGCTGCTGAAGGCTTCACACAAACCGCTGATCGCGGCATCGGCATCGGCGGGCATCAAAAGCAAATCGGCGCCGGCTTCAAAGGCCAGCACTGCGGCCTCCGCAGCTCCATGGCGCTTGGTGATGGCTTCCATGACGAGGGCATCGGTCACCACCAAACCGTCAAAGTGCAAGTCGTCGCGTAGCAGGTTGGTGAGCACCGCTTTGGAAAGCGTTGCGGGATGGGCTTGATCCAGCTCTGGGAGCAGGAGGTGGGCTGTCATCACGCTGTCGACGCCGGCGGCAATCACCTCCCGAAACGGCGGGAGTTCAAGATTCGCCAATCGCTCCGGGCTATGGGGAAGGACGGGAAGGTCGAGATGCGAGTCGCTGCTCGTGTCTCCGTGGCCTGGGAAGTGCTTGGCACAACCCAACACCCCAGTTCGGCTGAGTCCGCGTTGAAATGCAGCAGCAAGTGCTCCGGCCGTGGGGGCATCTTCTCCCCAAGCCCGCACATTGATCACCGG
Source organism: Synechococcus sp. AG-686-B21 (assembly GCA_003210375.1). Classification (GTDB taxonomy): domain Bacteria; phylum Cyanobacteriota; class Cyanobacteriia; order PCC-6307; family Cyanobiaceae; genus Parasynechococcus. The sequence goes on from QCVM01000001.1 coordinate 14,416, forward strand.
ATTGGCGGGGTTGTTGTTCACGTCGCAAACGGGCCCGAGCACCCAGTTCAGTCCGCAGCGGCGCGCCTGGTCTCCGGTGCAACGGCCATAGCGCTCGGCGAAGTCCAAGGCTCGCTTCGGCTCGTGTTGATACAACCGGCCGAGAGCTAGCGGTGGGACCAGCCAGCTGCCCCCTTCAAAGCGTTGGCCAACCCCCTCTTCCACATCCGCACAGAGCAAAAGCGGTTGATCACTCCATCGCCGCAACATCAAAGTGCGCTGTTGCAATTCCACAGCGCTTCCCCCCAACAGGATCACCCCCCCGACGCCTTGTTGGAGGAGACGTTGCAGATCTGTGTTGCTGAGTTCCCAGCGGGGATAGCGACGTTGTTGATCGGCGAGGTGGCCACTGGCTCGGACTACGATCAGCTCGGCGACCTGTCGCTGCAATCGATCAGTCGGGCTGGTGCTCATCGCTTCCCAGGGGGATTTCACCGCGTTCTTGGCGTTGATCTTCGAGCTGGTTGAGCAGCCCAAGCACGGATGTTCCCTTCTCGAGGCCGCGATCCAGTTGAAACTTCACCTCGGGGGCTCGACGCATTTGCAGTCGTCGCCCGAGTTCACCTCTTAAGTAACCGCTGGCTGCTTCGAGCCCTTCCAGTACTTCGTTTTGGTCGTTTGGCTCTCCAAAAATGCTCACGAAGATCTTGCAGTGCTGAAGATCTCCAGCCACTTCAACCGACGTGATGCTCACCATGCCCTTGTGCACCCGTTCATCGCGGATGCCATTGATCAACAGTTCACTGGTTTCTTTGCGGATCAGGGCTGCGACCCGCTCAACCCGACGCCCCTGAGCCATTACGCCATTGGTACTCCATTCACCATGGCACGTAGCACCAACGAGAGGCTGATGAAACCGCTGATAAGGGCGCCGATCATCGCCACCGCCGTCACCGGATTGCTGCGTCGCTGGGCGAGAGGTTCAGCCACAGAGTTCATCACCCCGAGCGTGAAGGTGACTAAATAACGCGGATAACGGGTGACATTGAGGAAAAACTCCCGCATGGTGCTGGCGAGCCCTGGTTTCTGATAGCTACTCTGCCGGGCTTATGGCCTCTTCGGTGATGATGGAACTGCATCAATTTCGCCATTCCGCTTTCTGCCTGAAGGTTCGGATGGTGCTTCAAGCCAAAGGGCTGAGCTATCGCACCGTTGATGTCACCCCTGGGATCGGCCAGGTTGCTGTCTTCCGAATGTCTGGTCAGCGACAGGTTCCCGTCCTGGTGGATGGAGACGTTGTGTTGGCCGATTCTTCTGCGATTGCCCGGCACCTTGAGCAGCGAGAACCCAGTTCACCACTGTTCCCTGTGGATCTGCGTGAGGCTGCTCAGGTTCACCTGATCGAGGATTGGGCGGACACAACGCTGGCGGCGGCTGGACGTTCTGCCCTGATTCAGGCAGCCGCTATGGATGCATCGCTGCGTGTTGCACTTCTCCCCGATGATCTCCCCGATCCGGTCCGCACCGTGATGGCTGCCATCCCCGGTGGCTGGGTCGGCAGCGTCACCGAGTTGGTGAATCAGAACGACCGTGCGGATTTGCTCACCAGCCTTGAGCAGTTGTCAGCATCTGTTCAACACAAACCTTGGCTTGTTGGAGATGCCATGTCGATGGCCGACTTATCTGTGGCGGCACAACTGTCGTTGTTGTGTTTCCCCTCCTCTGGGGGGGCAGCATTGGCTGGGAAAGGAGTTCCTGGGTTGAGTGATCACCCCAAACTTCAGCCCCTCTTTCAGTGGCGAGACCAGCTGGAGCTCAAGTTGATGGAGCGGACGCTGGAAGAGGTGTGAACCGCAGCTGGTAGTGGTGGCTGCTTTTGATGGTGTCACGCAAACTTTCTCCTGGCGGGGAGTAAATCCCCTGCCACTGCTCGGCGCAGATCGCTGAACCGCAGCGCTGATAGCGGCTGAGGGTTTCCACCTGACTCAACCTTGGGGGGCCTGGAGCATGGAGGATTTGCAACACCAGCTCGTCGGCCAGGAAAGTGTTGGCATCGGGGGATTGCTGTTTTCTGCCGGTCACCGTGGTTTCCAGGCGTCGATCGCCACTGAGCTGTGCCATCTGCCGGTTGGATGATTTGGGGTCGTTCTCGACGCGCAGCAGCTGTTCGCCGAGCAGGGCGCGACCGATGGCAATGGCGTTGAAGGCGCGATCGCCCACAAGCCTGTTTTGGCTGTCGGAAATGAAGCGCGCCTCGTGGGTGATGGCGGGCTGGTCGAGGGCGTCGAGGTCGATATTTTCCACTTGCCATCGGCCCTGGAACCACTGCGGATAGATCAGGTCGTCACGGCTGGAGGGGCGGCTGAGAGGGGCCGGCAACGTCCAGTTGGGCCACAGTTCCAGCCTTTGCTCCAGAGGCGATGCCCAGGCGGGGGATCCACCGAGCAGGATGGAGAAACCGATCAGAAGCGCAAGCAAGTCACGGCCCATGTCTGATCCTTTGATTCGTGCTTGTGACGACTATGTGGTGTTGGAACCCGGCAAGCCTGAACAGCTGCTCGATGTTGCAAACACCCTGGCATGGCTGAGTGGCTGGTTGCAGACGATGGATCAGTTGCCAGCCGACTTGGCTGATCAAGCGAGTGTGGAGGCAGCTGCCCAGAGGTTGCTGGATACAGCCTGTGATTTGGAGCTCAGTCCGGGAGTTTCGATTCAGTGGTTTGCGGTGCGCCTGGAGCCACCATCAACGCTCTGATATCAAGGCTCTGAAATCAGCGCTCGCGTTTTTGGGTTGGATCTTTGAGGAGTCCGGGAAGCAGTTGCAAGATGCCGTCGGCGACGGCTTCCGCTGTTTCGTTGTTGATCACCACCGTGAGATCCGCTTCGCCGTAAAGAGGCCGTCTTTGCTGAAGGAGCGTGTCCAGCGCTGCTTCGGGGTCTGGCTGTTGCAACAGCGGACGCAGGGTGGAGTCGTCCCGCAAGCGCGCGAGTAGTTGGCCCCGATCCACATCAAGCCAAACCACGATGCCGCTGTGCAGTTGTCCCCAGTTTTCTGGCGTGGTCACGACCCCACCGCCTGTGGCCACCACTAATGAATGGCGCTGACTGATGGTGTTGAGCACTTGCCGTTCGATGGCGCGAAAGCCTGCTTCTCCATCCCGTTCAAAAATGGCTGGAATCGTGCAGCCGGCAGCTTGTTCGATGACGGCATCGGCATCGACAAAGCCGTAACCCAGACGTTTCGCTAGGGGGCGTCCAGTGCTGGTTTTGCCGCTTCCCATCATTCCGATGAGGTAGATGCTGCGTCCGCTTAGGCGTTGTTTTAGGGAAAGATTGAGGGCTGCCATCGCTCGAAATTGCCGTTAGCTCATTAGGATGCTCCCCGGCCGGAATGTCACATGACTGAAATGAAGTCGATTGCCCGGCATGGCCAGGGCCGTTCTTGCGTGATCACGCGACGGGCCTGTTTCAGTGCCAGCCATCGTTACTGGTTGCCGGAGCTATCAGCAGACGACAATGCTGCGCGCTTTGGTCCCTGTAGTTTCGCGCCAGGTCATGGTCACAACTATGAGCTGATCGTTTCGATGGCGGGCGACTTGGATGCCCATGGCATGGTGTTGAACCTCTCTGAGGTGAAGCATGCGATCCGCGCTGAGGTCACGGGTCAGCTCGACTTCCGCTTCTTGAATGAAGTTTGGCCTGAATTTGATGTGTCAGGTCCGGAGGGTTGCCTCCCCACCACTGAGGCACTGGTGCGAACGATTTGGCATCGCCTTCGCGCTCACCTTCCGATCACGGCATTACGCCTTTACGAACAACAGGGCCTCTGGGCCGACTATCTCGGAGATCCCATGGACGCATTTCTCACCATCCGCACCCATTTCGCGGCAGCCCATCGCTTGGCGCGACCAGAGTTGAGTCAGGAAGAGAACGAGCAGATCTATGGCAAGTGCGCCCGGCCCCATGGCCATGGGCACAACTACTTGGTGGACATCACAGTGCGTGGTGGGATCGACCCGCGCACCGGAATGGTTTGTGACTTGTCGGCCCTGCAACGGCTCGTCGATGATTTGGTTGTTGAGCCTTTCGATCACACGTTTCTGAACAAAGACGTGCAGTTTTTTGCTGAGTGTGTTCCCACCGCAGAAAACATTGCGCTGCACATTGCCGATCGCCTCTCAACTCCGATCAAGGCGATCGGAGCCCATCTGCACAAGGTGCGTCTCCAAGAGAGCCCCAATAACGCTGCAGAGGTGTATGCCGAAGTGCCGCAGCTCGAGATGCTTCCTGCTGTGATGGATGCCGTTGCAGCCATCTGACCGCCCGGAGGTTCGCTTGGTCTTGGCCATCAGTCTTGATGGCCGATTGGCTCCAGCCGAAGGAGGGGCAGCGCATCTCGGGGGTGAGGGTGATCGAGTTGCTCTCGACCAAGCGCTGGCTTGGGCCGATGCTTGTCTGATCGGTGCCGGCACTCTTAGGGCGCATCAGTGCACCTGTTTAATTCGAAGCCGCACTCTGGTGAACCAACGGCTTGCTACCGGACGCCCGGCTCACCCAGCCGCGGTGATTGTGAGTCGCTCTCCTGATTTTTTAATGTCTTGGAGGTTCTTTCAGCAGCCGCTCTGCCGTTGGCTTGTCGCTCCTGCACCCATGGACGATGGATTCGACCGTTGGATTCCGCTTGCCGACTCCTGGCCCGAGCAACTCACGGATCTTGGCGCCGCTGGAATCCATCGGCTGGTGCTCCTCGGTGGTGCCCAGCTAGCGGCGGATCTGTTGGCGGCCGACTGCATTGATGGGTTGCGGCTCACCCTTGTGCCACGGGTGCTGGGTGGGTCGAATACTTGGCTGCCAACAGGGTTGTCTGCTTTGCCAGAGAGCCTTACGGCGCCTAATGCGTGGCATGCTGAGGGAGCCGAACTGTTGGGTGAGGGGGAGTGGTTGCTCCGTTATCGAAGGCTGCGAGCTGGCGCTGGATCAGTTGAGCTCTGAATCCCCCAAGTGGGGTAGTGCCCCTCCAAATTAGGGCCCTAATCTAAGCAAAATCCTGTTAAAAAATGGCTGGAAAACGACGTCGCAAAAGCCTCCGGGGATCCTCAGGTGCTGATGAACTGACCGGTACGCCAAAGAAAAGATCGGTTTATGGCCTGGCCGGCGATGACGTCATCAGCGCTCAAGAGGGTCGCTATAAGGTTTACGGCGGCGAAGGGAAAGACAAGTTCGTCACCCTCAATGGTGGTAAGGGGCACATGACGATCATGGACATGGAGGCCGGTGAAACGATCGAATTCTGTGGATGTGCTTCAACTGAGATCGAGCAGCGTGGCAAGCACGTCCGGATCGTCAAGGGTGACGACGTCAAAGCAGTTGTCAGGAATGCCAATGCCGATGACTTCGACATGGACTTCACCAGCGGTTTGATCACCATGAGCGCTGATCCGCTGGCCTAACCGGCTGTTGCAAGTCTCTGGTTAAGGTCTGGCGAGTTGGCCTGCGGCGGAACTTCGATGTCGTCACTCACAGCTCGCTGGCACCGCTCCATCGATGAGATTTCAGAGTCTCAGTGGATAGCGTTGGTGGGAGATACAGCCATTCCGTTCTACCGATGGAACTGGCTGGAGGCTCTGGAGAGTTCGGGCAGCACGATTCCCGATAAAGGTTGGCAACCGCTGCATTTAGCCCTTTGGCGCGACGAGGTGCCTATTGCAGTGGCGCCGTTATTTGTGAAGGGCCATAGCTACGGCGAATTTGTTTTTGATCAGGCCTTCGCGCGATTGGCGGCAGATCTTGGTTTGCGTTATTACCCAAAGCTCTTAGGGATGAGCCCTGTGAGCCCGGTTACGGGTTACAGATTTCATGTACTTCCGGAAGAGGATGAAGCGCAGCTCACGGTTTTATTAATACAAACTATCGATGAATTTTGTCAGAAAAATGGAATACTAAGTTGTAATTTTCTTTATGTTGATCCGTCTTGGCGCCCTCTCGCTGAGGCAGCAGGTTGCGCAGCTTGGCTGAATCAACAAAGTCTGTGGAGCCGGGGCAACGATCAAACCTTTGAGGATTATCTTCAGGGTTTTAATGCGAATCAGCGCCGCAATATCAAGCGAGAGCGTAAGGCTGTTGCTAAAGTCGGAATCAATGTTACGGCCCTCACAGGAGATCAGCTTGATGGTGATCTACTGCAGATTATGTATCAGTTTTATGAGCACCATTGTTCCCAGTGGGGACCATGGGGCAGTAAGTATCTGGAGCAGGGATTTTTTGCTTCATTAGCCGATCAATATCGCGAAAATGTGGTGTTGTTTTCGGCTCATCGCGGCGATCCTCGCGACCCGGTTGCGATGTCGCTTTGCGTGCGCGATGCCACCTGCCTATGGGGCCGCTATTGGGGAGCGCACGAACAAATTGACTGTTTGCATTTCGAGGTTTGTTATTACGCTCCAATTCAGTGGGCTCTGCAGCAGGGAATCGATTTATTTGATCCCGGTGCAGGAGGTAGCCATAAGCGGCGCCGTGGATTTGTGGCTCAGCCGCACGCCAGTTTGCATCGTTGGTATGAACCGCAGATGGATGGGTTGATCCGGGCTTGGTTGCCCAAGGTGAATGGATTAATGCTGGAAGAGATCGATTCGATCAACGCCGAGCTTCCCTTCAAGGCAGAGTCCCCCAGCTTGGCTTTGTAAATTCAAGGGCTTTGTACATTCAATCCATGGTGAATCATCCCGATGTAGTGCCGCTATCCGAAGCTTTTCAGGAGTTGGATGATCGCTTGTCGCGGCGTTTCATCGCTCTTGATCCCAAGGGTTATTTTTTAATCAAAGTGGATCACGCTGCGGCGGAGCTGGTGTTGGAGCACTACGGCAACACCATCGATGAGAAGGGTTTGGCCCATGATTCTGAAACGGGCGAAGTGCTGAGTTGCAAGAGTGGTAATGGACCAAGGCAACCGTCGGCTGTTTATCGAGGGTTCACCGCGAAACAGATTGGGATCCAGCTCACGGAAGGGGAAGGCTCTCACCCGCTCAGTTGCCTGGATCATGCGTTGTATCTAGGGCGGGAACTTCAGAAGGCTGAGGTTTGCCTCAAGGCCGGAACGTCATACGTTCAAGATTGAATGAAGCCTGATCAATAACCACTGTGTGCTTTTGGAGCTTTGGTTGTTTGTGTGGATGTGATTCCTGTTGTTCACGAATCTCCCTGGGGATCGTTGTGCAAGTCCATGAGCAGTTCGTTGTGGATGCCCAGCATTCCCCGTCGTGTTGACCAAAAATCACCCGCTTGATCGGCGACGTTTTGGAGTCGATACGTCGCAATTTCACAAACCCTGTCTCACCTAGCCCGCTTGCTACCGAATCTCTGATCTAATGGTGGTTGCTTCTTTGCTTGCTTATGGGCATTGGTATCTACCTCGGACTTGTCGGGACTGGCCTCGTTGTTGCCTTTGTTCTCACCAAGCTTCTGAAGGGAATCAAGCTGATCTGATCGGCTCCAGTTTTGCTTTGCCGCGGGTCGCGATCCAACGCAGCGCCACGACAAGGCTGATCCCTCCACATAGGGCAAAGGCCGTTGAAAGATTGCTGGCAACGACTACGGCGGCCACCAATAGGCCACTGAGCCCTCCCCCCCCAAGAAAGGCAATCTGACTGAGCCCTGCCATGCGCCCTCGCATCACTTGGTCTGAGCCGATTTGAGTGATCAGGTTGCAGCTGCTTAAAAGTCCTGCGGTGCCGGCACCGATCAGAAAGGCCATGGCCAAGCTGAACACCACACCAAGACTTCGAGACATGCCCAATTGGGCAATAGCTGTAATCACCCCAAATCCTCCGAGGGTGAGGAAAGGGCGATAGCTGAATTGTGCGCTGTTGCGTTGTAGCACCAACCCTCCGGCAATGCTCCCTGCCGCAAGCACGCTCGTGAATAGGCCAAGGTCTGTGGGTTTCCCTCCCAGCACTTCAAAAGCAATTAGCGGGGCCAGTCCAGGATGGAAAAATCCCACTAAACACAGCACAGCGGTGAGGGTGAGCACCCCTTGCAAGGTTGAGCCGCACTCGCGCCAAGCGCTCGTTAACCCAGCATTCTTCCCATTGGTGCTGCGGATCTCCCTTGTGCTGTCTGGCCGTAGAAAAAACATCACGCTGGCGATCGGCAGCAGATAACTGGCTGCGTCGATGCCTAAGGCCCATGTGGGTCCCGTTGCCGCCAGCAGCCAGCCGCCGATCGGTGGCCCCACGAGTTTCCCAACGTTGAACACCACGGAAAAGCTTGTGAGGTAGCTCCCCAATTGCTTGGGCCCCACCAGGATTGAACAGTATTTGTTGCGAGCTGTGAGTTCATAGGCCCCTGCGATCCCAACAAGCAGCGTGCTGCTAAGCAGCAAGATCACCTGAATCATCCCCTCAAACAGGGGAATGGCTAAGGCTCCTAATCCAGCAGCGGCCAAAAGGGCCCATTGCGACTGCACCAGCACCCGTTCGCAGCCAACACGATCGGTGCGGACCCCCGCTGGGCCACTAATTAACAGCGTTGGCAGGGATAGCGCCGCGAAATTCAGGGCGAGCAGAAATGGATCGGCGCTGCCATCCATCAGGATCCAGCCCTTGGCCGTGATGCCTGCAAACGATCCAGCCGTGCTTACGCCAGAGGCAACTAAAAACAGCCGGCGTTGCTGCTCGGGCTGCAGTTGGAGAACCTTCAATCCTGCACTCTGGCTTCAGCCACCATGGCGCGTGCACCAACGATGTGTCCGGTCAGGTCGTAGATATCGGCACCCGTAATTTTCACCGGAACAAAACTGCCTGGTGCGGCCTGTTGTCCGTCATCGCCAGGCCGAACATGCACTTCACCATCCACTTCTGGAGCAAAGCGGGAGCATCGGCCGATCATCTCGCCCGTTTGTGGGTTGTGCTGTTCGATCAACACATCAACCGTTTTGCCTACCCAGCACTGGTTGCGCTCGGCGGCAATGGGTTGTTGCAAAGCCATCAGAGCATCTTTTCGGGCTTGAGCCACATCGGGATCAACCCGATTCGGTAGATCAGCGGCAGCGGTTCCATCTTCCGGTGAAAACGTGAAGACCCCCACATGATCAAAGCGTTGCGTTTCTAAGAAGTGCGCCAAGTGTTGGAAGTGCTCTTCGGTTTCGCCTGGAAATCCCACGATCAAGGTGGTCCGTAAGACGGCATCAGGCAGTTGCTCTCGGATCTGATCGAGCAGCCGTTCATTCACATCTGCTTGCCAGGGGCGGTTCATGGCCCGAAGCACATCAGGGTGGCTGTGTTGCAGAGGTAAATCCAGATACGGAACCACATTGGGCACGTCGCGGTATGCGGCTACAACCGCAGGTGTGAGTCCTGTTGGGTAGGCGTAGTGCACTCGAATCCAGGGAATCTCCACCTCGCCAAGGGCGCGCAACAGCTCCGCCAATTTCGGTTTGCCGTAGATGTCCAGTCCGTAGTTGGTTGTGATTTGGCTAATCAGAATCAGCTCTTGAACCCCTTGCTCTGCCAGTTGGTGGGCTTCGGCCACGATCGATTCAATCGTTCGGCTGCGCTGGTTGCCTCTTAATTTTGGAATGATGCAAAAAGCGCAGCGGTAATCGCAGCCTTCAGCCACTTTTAAAAAGGCCACCGCTTGATCTGTGGTGCGTTGGCGTGGCAGATGTTCATCGCCCACAAAACTCGGCACCGCGCTGACGCGGTTCACCCGTTCGCCCGCTTCCACCCGCTGCAGCACATCCACGATGTGCTGATAATCGCCGGTGCCAACGATCGCTTTTGCTTCTGGAATCGACTCGAGCAGCTCTTCCTGAAAGTGCTGCGCCAAGCAGCCCGCGATGATCAACTCCTTGCCCTGTTCGGCCAGGCCCACGAGGGTTCGAACCGATTCCTCCCTGGCGTCTTGAATGAAACTGCAGGTGTTCACCACCACAACAGAAGCATCCGCCTCATCAGTGCTGACGCCATAGCCCGCATCAGCGAGGAGTCCCACCATGTGTTCCGTGTCGACCCGGTTCTTTTCGCAGCCCAAGTGAGCGAAGGCAACCGTCGGCTTTTCAGAGGGCTTTTCAGAGGGCTTCGCCATGGTTTTGGCGGCGGATTTAGTCGTCGTGCTCGTCATCTCTGCGCCGTCAAGCCTTTCATCAGCCTAGGGAGAGGACGAATGGATCTCCAGCTGACAGAATTTGGCTACTTGATAGGTCATGGATGGGCAGCACCCGTCTTGTCAGTCGTCGTCGTCAAGACCCTGGAGCCAAGTGGGCACGCATTGCGATGGCAGTGCTGGGCACGATCGGCGTCATTGATACGGGGTCGATCACGCTGAAGCGCTGGGGTTTCCTTGGCGATCTCACTTGCCCCATGGGTGCCGACGGGTGCGACAAGGTGCTCAATAGTGCTTGGGGTTCGCTCGCCGACGGCATTCCGCTGTCGTTGGTGGGTCTGATCTCTTACATCGCGGTGCTGTTGATGGCTTTGGTGCCTTTGTTGCCAGGGCTGCAGGAAAACAAGTCGGAGTTGTCGCGTCGCACGTGGTGGGGACTCTTCTTCGTCTCCACAGGAATGACGGTGTTCAGCGGTGTTTTGTTGGGCCTGATGGTCTTCAAAATTCAGGCTTTTTGCTTTTTCTGTGTTCTCTCCGCAGCGTTGTCCCTCATCCTCTTGGTGCTGTCAGTGGTGGGCGGCGGTTGGGACGACCCAGGCACCTTGATCTTCCGGGGTGTGCTGTTAGCCCTTGCAGTGTTGCTAGGCGGACTGATCTGGGCGTCGGTGGTCGATCCAAACCGGCCTGAATCAACCGCAACGGGGGCCGGCATCGCCCCAGTAGTCACCGAGGCAAGCTCCCCTGCAACGGTCGCATTGGCGAACCATCTCACCGCTGGTGGTGCCGTGATGTATTCGGCCTATTGGTGCCCCCACTGCCATGAGCAAAAGGAGTTGTTTGGCAAGGAAGCCAGTCAGCAGTTGCAGGTTGTTGAGTGTGCCGCCGATGGCCAGAACAACCAAGCTGATCTTTGCCGTAGCAAGGGTTTGGAGGGGTTCCCGAGTTGGGAAATCAATGGAGAGATTGATTCTGGGGTGAAATCGCTCGATACACTTGCCGATCTCAGTGGTTACAAGGGAGATCGCGAGTTCTGAATTAGCGCCGTACAGCCCTGGTTCGGATTCCGTGCTGCACACATTGGCGCGAGTGGCACTGCCATTGAGGCAGTGCCACTGGGGCATCAATCCGAAAATGACCGCCTCGGCTCTCGCGTCGGAATAACCCTGCTTCCAGCATCAGCCGACTGGTCTGCAAGCGGTGATGGAGGTCCAGCAGCAGATTGAGATTCCTGCGGCTGCTGTCCCCGAGTTCCAGAGTTTCTGCATGATCAAGATCCTTCACCAGCCGCAAGAGCGGTTGTTGTTCTAACCAGTTCTCGTCCTCTTGAACCTGTTGGAGCGCCTCTTGTAATCCCTTCACGATGCGATCGACGCCAGCAGTTTGCCAGCACAATTGCCGCAGTTGTTCAATCCTTGCCATCAGCCCTGTGCTGCTTTCGCCACTGCTGCTTCCGTCACTGCTGAGATCTAGGTCACAGCTGCTGGGTTTGGATCGCTTCACCTGTTGTTGTTGTGGTCCGAGCTCGATCGACTTCAGTTGGTGAGCAAATACCAAACATTCCATCAGGGAATTGCTGGCAAGGCGATTAGCGCCATGGAGTCCAGTGCAAGCCACTTCGCCAACCGCAAAGAGCCCTGGCAGGTTGGTCGCTGCTTGCAGATTGGTGGCAATACCACCCATCCAGTAGTGCGCGGCTGGCGCCACGGGGATCGGATGTTCTAAAGGGTTCAGTCCAAATTCACTGCACCGGTCAAGGATGGTTGGGAAGCGTGCTTCGGCCTGTTCCCTGGGAATCGCACTGAAGTCAAGCCAGATTTGTCCTACCCCTTGCCGCTGCATCGCTTGCACGAGGGCCCGACTGACTTGATCGCGGGGCGAAAGATCTCCTTGCGGCAAGTGAGCTACGGGGCTGCAACCACGGTCATCCAACAACACCCCCCCTTCTCCACGGACTGCTTCGGTGATCAGGAAACAGGGAGCGTCGTCTAGTCGTAAGGCGGTGGGATGAAATTGAACGAATTCCAGGTCTTCCACGGCTGCTCCGGCTTGCCAGGCCAAGGCAATTCCTTCACCACATGCCTGGGCTGGATTGGTGGTGTTGGCGAAGAGATGTCCACCGCCTCCACTGGCCAGCACCACGGCCCTGGCTTGCACGGTGTAGAGCAGGCGACCATCCAGCACTTGGACGCCACTGCAGCATCCGTCTTCCACGGTCAGCTTGGTCACCCTTACACCACGGCGATGCAGCAAGCCTTCCCGTTCTTCGACGCGTTCCCGGAGTACATCTACGAGAGCTCGTCCGGTTTGGTCTTGCACGTGTAAGACCCGTTTATGGCTGTGGGCAGCCTCAAGCGTTGTGGCGAGATTTGGGCCATCTCGGTCAAAGGCCATCCCCAGTCGTTGTAGGCGCTCGACGCAATGGGGAGCTTCGTCCACCAGAAGGCGAACGGCATCCCCATCGCAAAGTCCAGCGCCCGCATGAATGGTGTCCTCAGCGTGGCTGCTGGCGTTGTCTTCAGGTCGCGTCACCGCCGCAATACCACCTTGAGCCCAGCGGCTGGATGAACGACGTCCGGTATTGCGGTTAAGCAGCAAGACGCTTAAACCCGCCGGCAGGTCGAGGCAGGTCATTAAGCCTGCTGCCCCTGCACCAATCACCACAACATCCCAAGGACCTGGAGGAATCGGATCAAGCGAACGGGGCTGGGCCATGGAGGCAAAAAAACCGCCGGTGTTCCCGGCGGTTCATACGATCACAGTCAGGTCTGTGTTGGGAATTTGTATCGAGAGGTTGTTTTAGCGGTACTGACCATCGTTAATCCTGTCATCACCTTCATTGAGGGCGATGGATGGAGGCGTCACAGTGAAATTGTCGCGGTATTTGGCAAACAATTCTTTTTGGCGCTCGCTTAGGTCAAGCTCCAGGACGTCGTCGACATTGTCGTAAGGACCGCCAAGGACAATTTTGCCGGCCATCGTTGGATACATCCCAGGAAACTGCTGAAATCGGCGTACGGAGGAGTTGTTGAGATCCACCTTGCCTTCTCTTTCAGCGATCTTGTCATCCACAACGTTGCGGATTTCGCTCCCGGAATATTTCCCAAGCAAGTCCTCTTCCGCATAGAGCGCGGATGGGAGCACAAGGCTTGCAAACAAGCCTGCCATTACTAGGGCGCCGGTCAGCCAGCTGAGAAGCCGCTTCATCACTACTCTCGATCAAGGGACGGAACGGGACGGCCGGCAATGCCGGTTCGCAAAGAATACAAGTCGAATTCCCGTTCTAGTTCGACAAAACCCAGAGGTTTTGCAGTTCGTTTCACTCGATCAATCCGCTGAGGCCTGGTTGAACGATGGCTGCTAGTAGGAAAAGACCATCAACCCACAGGGTTGTCATCAATACCGCAGCCGACATAGACAGCGTGTCGCTGCTGTTCAAAAATGGTGTCTCGCGTTTCGACAATGTTTCTGCAAGCCAAATAATGGAACCGGCGGCCAACATGAGTGCCGTAACCGGTAGGGGGTGCAGAAGATGAAGACCTGCTTCATGGAGAAGTTGCGGCGCTGTATCGAGGGAAGCAGTTACGACACCTGGCCAGAAGCGCATGACGCCGGTCACGGCCATCATCAAATCGGTGAAGGCTGTACCTACCAATGACGACAAATAAAAAGCGGAGGCAAGCCGCCATCGTGTCCCAAAGCCAGTTAGCGCAATCGGTAATGCAAAGGCCTCGACTGGTAAGTGCAAAACAGGATGGGCCCTCAGCCAACCCCAAAACACACATCCAGCCAGCCAACTGCCGCTGAAACCAACGATCAAGGCACCGAAATCGGCTTTTTGTTGATTGTCACTGCGATTCAAAACAACGCCGATCGCCACCAAAACAGCAGTAAATATGGTTGCTGAGAAGGGATGAACGCGAACCCATGGAGCCTGTAGGAAAACAGGAAGCACAACCATGGCAGCGGCGACCTTTGCCACCGAAACGAACCACAGACGGTCTGAGGCTGTGGATTGCCAGGTGCCGCCGACCAAGTGCTCCTCGTTACAAAGTCACGAAACCTTAGAAGACATTGTCGATACATGTGCCCGACATAGGGTCGCCTCAATGTTTGAGCTCGAATGATCGATACGCCTGCTCCTTTGGGTCTTCTTGAGGCTTTGGTGCTCGGCATCGTCCAAGGACTAACCGAGTTCCTGCCGATTAGTAGTACCGCTCACCTAAGAGTTGTTCCCGCATTGCTTGGCTGGGACGACCCAGGAGTGTCTGTTACGGCAGCGATTCAGCTGGGGAGCGTCGCGGCAGTCGTTGCCTATTTCCGTCAAGACCTCACCCAGGTGCTGAGGGGCATCAGCCGTGCGGTGCGTCATGGACAGTGGCGAGAACCCGACGCCCGTCTGGGTGTGGCCATGGTGATTGGAACCTTGCCCATCTTGGTGGTGGGCCTCGGCATCAAGTTTTTTTGGCATGCGGGCTATGCCAGCTCCTCACTGCGGAGTGTTCCGTCCATTGCCATCGTTTCGATAGTGATGGCACTGTCTCTCGCCTTGGCCGAATGCTACGGACCGCGGATTAAAAAGCTTGAGGGCGTAATGGGCCGTGATGGCTTTGTGGTGGGCTTGGCCCAAGCATTGGCTGTGATCCCAGGAGTGTCCCGTTCTGGAAGCACGCTCACCGCCTCGTTGTTTGATGGTTGGAAACGGGCAGATGCAGCCCGTTTCTCTTTCCTATTGGGCATACCTGCCATTTCTATTGCCGGTTTGGTTGAGCTGAAAAGCGCTTTGAGAGTTTGCTCAGGGGCTGGTCCCTTGCCTCTCGTTGTGGGGATTCTTTCCGCTGCAGTGGTGTCTTGGTTAGCCATCGACTGGCTGTTGCGTTTCCTTCAACGCAACAGCACCTGGATTTTTGTTGGTTACCGATTGGTGTTCGGTGCAGGACTTTTGGTCTGGTGGGCGCTTAAAAGCGCAAACTGATAAGGAGTTGATGCGGGCTTGTGTGGAATGAGCCATCCACTGGAGTCGCTGTTGCTGCTCTAGATCCCAAGACTTCGGCTCGGCAACCACAGCCAGCTGTGGTTGCAACTGTTGAACCTGGCTCGATTGGTGAGGAGCTGGGTTTTGAACCTGGTGATCAACTCCTCAGCATCAATGGAGTTCGTCCTAGGGACTTGATCGACTTTCGTTATCTATGCGTTGAGGAAGAACTCAGCCTCGAAGTACGAGACACCAAAGGTGAGTTGCACCGTGTGGATCTTGAAAAGGACGCGGATGACGGTCTTGGATTGGCTTTCACTGAAGCGTTATTTGATGGACTCCGGCAGTGCAATAACAACTGTCCCTTTTGTTTTATCGACCAGCAGCCCCCAGGGCATCGCGACAGTCTTTATCTAAAAGACGACGATTTTCGCCTTAGTTTTCTGTATGGCTCCTATTTAACCCTGACCAACCTCAAAGACGCTGATTGGCAGCGTATTGAAGAACAACGCTTATCACCGCTTTTCGTTTCTGTTCATGCCACCGAGCCTGAGTTGCGTTCTCGGTTGCTTGAAAATCAGCGCGCTGGGTTGTTGATGGACCAACTCGCTTGGTTTGATCAACATGACTTGCAAATTCATGCCCAGGTTGTCGTTTGTCCCGGGCTTAATGATGGAGGCGCCTTAGATCGGACCCTCTCCGACCTGGCTCGCTTTGCAATGGGAGATTGGCCAGCGGTTTTATCCGCGGCTGTGGTGCCTGTGGGGTTGACCCGGTTTCGCCCAGAGGAGGATGGGTTGATCCCAGTGGACGAGCCGTGTGCTCGCAAGGTAATTGCTCAGGTGGAACAGATCCAGGCCGAGTTTCAGAGCGAGCTTGGATCACGCTTTGCCTGGTTGTCGGATGAGTGGTATTTGATGGCGGGATTACCCCTTCCGCCTCGTGCAGATTACGAAGACTTACCGCAGCAGGAGAACGGCGTTGGCAGCATTCGGGCCTTCCTAGAAGCCCTTGATGAGGCTTCGAACGAACTGCCCCAAGCCGTGAGTCGCCCCAGGCGTTGCAGCTGGGTGGTGGGAAGCATCGTGAAGAGCGCCTTGCAACCGGTCACTCAGCGGCTGAATGCGGTGGAGGGAGTGAGCCTGCAGCTGTTTGGTTTGCCTAGCCCTTATTGGGGGCAAGACCAAGTCGTGACGGGCTTGCTAACGGGGCAAGATCTTCTTGATGGCTTGACGGGGCAAGACTTGGGGGATGAGCTGTTGCTTCCTTCCGTGATGATGCGTCAGGGCCAGCCCGTGTTCCTTGACGACATGACGCTTGAGACTGTCCAGGCTCAGCTTCCTGTTCCGATTCGAGTTGTGCATGGGGCGGCTGACATCGTGGCCTCGGTCTTGAGTTCGAACGACAAAACTCTTTAAACTCCGCAAAAGTTTTGGATGTGCTGTGCACCGGTTTCCAGCAAGTTTGTTGTTGATTGCGGGGGTGTTAGCAGCTGGAGCGTCACCGGTTTTGGGTCAAGCCAGTTCTTCTGCAGAATTAACATCTTCGTTAATTGATCAGTCAACGTTGCCCTTAGCACCTCAGCTAAAGGGCCAGCGGCCAACGTCTAAAGAAGATGCGTTTGTTCCAGCGGCCACTGAATTAACACCAACTCTTCAGCTCTTAACGGCTCCCCCAAGCCTTGCGCTTCCTGATCAAAAACAGCAAGTGAGCATTCATGAGCTTCGGCCTCTCACCCTTGAGGATGCGTTGCTTTTGGCTGAGGTGAATAGCCCGACCTTGAAGGCTGCGGCAAGTCAAGTCGAACAAGCCAAGTCGTCCTTGCGTGCAGCCATTGCGTCCTGGTACCCCACTGTTGACCTATCGGCGAGTGGCCTCCCTGAATATTTCAAGTCATATACCTTTCAAAATCCTGATTTTGTCCCAGGATTTACCAGTGCTGAACGGTATAGCCGTGAATGGCGGGTGAATGCGAGCCTTCAGGTGAGCTGGAACATTATTAATCCCAGGCGTGTGCCACAGATCGCTGCTGCCCGTGATCGGTACGAGCAGGCTCGAGATTCGTTCGTTATTGCTCTGCGAGATCTCCGGTTGGAAACATCCACTGATTACTTCAATCTCCAAGAAGCTGATGAGGGCGTTCGGATTGGACAAGCATCGGTTCGTGCTTCCTTGGTGAGCTTGAGAGATGCCCGTGCGCGCTTCAATGCTGGTGTGAATACCAAGCTTGAGGTTTTGGAAGCTGAAACCCAGCTGGCCAGAGATCGCAACATTCTGACCTCAAAACTGGGTGATCAAAACACGTCGCGTCGACTTTTGGCGGCGAAGTTGGATCTACCCCAAGACACCACTCCAACAGCCGCCACACCCGCAAGACCTCTTGGTAGTTGGCAGCCCTCATTGCAAGAAAGCATCGTTGCCGCGTTCAACTTCAGAGAAGAGCTAGATAGTTTGCTGTTGGATATATCAATCGACAACAGCGAAGCCAATGCCTCCCTTGCTGCTGTTCAGCCGGTTCTTAGCTTCATCAGTACAAGCAGCACCAGCAGAAGTGAAGGACAGACTGGGAAGACGTCGATAGGAGACATTGATATGGATGACTACGTGTGGGGCGTTCAGAACTCCACGGCATTAACGGCAACTTGGCGCTTGTTTGATGGGGGGAGAGCTCGCGCTGAGTATCGCCGTTCCAAGCAAGCGGCTAAAGAGAGTGCGTATCGCTTTGCTCGAACACGCGATTTCATTCGCCTTGAGGTGGAGCAGAGCTTTTTTGGGCTTCGAACAGCTGTCCAAAACATTCAGACCACGGGGAGTGAAGTCCTTTCGGCTCGAGAATCTCTTCGCCTATCTCAGCTTCGTGTTCAGGCCGGTGTGAGTACCCAGAGGGAAGTGGTGAATAACCAGCGAGACCTCACCAATGCCGAGTTGCGTTATGCCGGTGCGATTCGCGATTACAACACCAGTCTTGCTCAGCTACTTCGTCGAACTGGTTTGGATACATTGGCGTCTTGTAGTAATCCTGTGTTGCCGTCCACTAAGCCTGTCAACACTGAAACGTCGATTCCGATCGAGCCAACTCCTGTGAGGTCAGTTTGTCCGGCGATGGCGATGTCCACCGCACCAAGCGATCGCGCTGATTCAGTACGGACGTTGTGGTGACAGCGGTGCTCACCGCTGATCAACTGAGCGCTGTCGAGCAGTTGATCGACCGTGTTTCAGAGCGACAGCGTCAGGATTTTGGACATATCTCCTCCGATCTGAAGGCGGATGGAACCTTGATCACGGCCTGTGATCGCTGGAGCGATGCGGTGTTTGTAGAAGGATTGACAAAGATCGCTCCCGGTGAGGGTGTTTTGAGCGAAGAAGGCTCAAAGCTTGTTCCAGACTCACGTGCTTATTGGGTGGTGGACCCCCTTGATGGCACGACCAATTTTGCGGCAGGCATCCCCTATTGGGCGATCTCCGTTGCTCGATTTGTCGATGGTCGTCCTAGCGAGGTTTTTCTGGATGTCCCAGCGTTGGGACAACGCATCGTCGCTCTTAAGGGTCGCGGCGCTTTTCGCAATGGAGAGGCGCTGACAGCTAAAACACGGCTGTCGGCTAATAGTGCTTGCGTGTCCCTTTGCAGTCGCTCCATTCGCGTTCTGCAACGGAAACCGGACCAACCCTTCCCCGGAAAGATTCGTTTGTTAGGGGTGGCCAGTCTCAATTTGGTGAGTGTGGCGATGGGCCAAACATTGGGTGCATTGGAGGCGACGCCAAGGATTTGGGATCTGGCGGCGGCATGGCTTGTTTTGGAAGAGCTCGATTGTCCGATTCGATGGCTAGGAGCGGATCCATCCCAGTTGAAGCCTGGTCAAGACCTCTCTCAGGCTCCTTTCCCGATGTTGGCCGCTGGCTCTGTTCCTCAACTCAACAGGCTTTTGCCATGGGCTGAAGCCTTTTCTGAAGGCTGATTGGTTTCAGGAGTTGCGAAAGGGGTGGTGATGGTGTTATGTTTTTGTCTTGCGCGGGAGCCGAGAGGCGAGCGCGCAAGACCGAAGCGCTGAAGGCGAAAGCTTTTAGATGTTCTGAGGTCGACTTACGAGGCCGCTGGAGCGATCCGACGGTGTTGTAAGTTTCAAAGGCGGTTGGAAACGACCGCGTTGATCAGCCAGCTGCTTCCGAGAGGGAGATAGTTGAGTTGTTCGCACCTGGACAATTGAAAAGTTTAGGAACTGACGCTTTTATCGCGTTTAAGACTTGATTGCATCGCGAGATGTAATTGTGGATTAAATGAAATTGCGATAAGGGTGTGAGGTCCCGTCAAAAATTTTAAGTTGCAATGAAGCATTGCGCTTACAACAAGAGGGTTTTCACGAGCCTTTGCGTTGTCGGTGTGCGCAATGTGGAGCAACGACCGGATCTGAGATCCTGGAAAGTCACAATGAGAAATCAGAAGTGCACTCTTAAGAACCCTTGATCTGTCAGAAGACGAGGTGGCGACAACTGCACTTAGTACGCCAGTGCTGAGATGTGGGTGAAGCAAATCAATCTGAGGTGAAAGCCAATAGGGTTTGATCTACAACGGAGAGTTTGATCCTGGCTCAGGATGAACGCTGGCGGCGTGCTTAACACATGCAAGTCGAACGAACCTTCGGGTTAGTGGCGGACGGGTGAGTAACGCGTGAGAATCTGCCCTCAGGAGGGGGATAACAGTTGGAAACGGCTGCTAATACCCCATATGCCGCGAGGTGAAATGAATTTCGCCTGAGGATGAGCTCGCGTCTGATTAGCTAGTTGGTGTAGGTAATGGCTCACCAAGGCATCGATCAGTAGCTGGTCTGAGAGGATGATCAGCCACACTGGGACTGAGACACGGCCCAGACTCCTACGGGAGGCAGCAGTGGGGAATTTTCCGCAATGGGCGAAAGCCTGACGGAGCAACGCCGCGTGAGGGATGAAGGCCTCTGGGCTGTAAACCTCTTTTATCAAGGAAGAAGATCTGACGGTACTTGATGAATAAGCCACGGCTAATTCCGTGCCAGCAGCCGCGGTAATACGGGAGTGGCAAGCGTTATCCGGAATTATTGGGCGTAAAGCGTCCGCAGGCGGCCTTTCAAGTCTGCTGTTAAAAAGTGGAGCTTAACTCCATCATGGCAGTGGAAACTGATGGGCTTGAGTGTGGTAGGGGCAGAGGGAATTCCCGGTGTAGCGGTGAAATGCGTAGATATCGGGAAGAACACCAGTGGCGAAGGCGCTCTGCTGGGCCATCACTGACGCTCATGGACGAAAGCCAGGGGAGCGAAAGGGATTAGATACCCCTGTAGTCCTGGCCGTAAACGATGAACACTAGGTGTCGGGGGAATCGACCCCCTCGGTGTCGTAGCCAACGCGTTAAGTGTTCCGCCTGGGGAGTACGCACGCAAGTGTGAAACTCAAAGGAATTGACGGGGGCCCGCACAAGCGGTGGAGTATGTGGTTTAATTCGATGCAACGCGAAGAACCTTACCAGGGTTTGACATCCTGCGAATCTCTTGGAAACGAGAGAGTGCCTTCGGGAGCGCAGTGACAGGTGGTGCATGGCTGTCGTCAGCTCGTGTCGTGAGATGTTGGGTTAAGTCCCGCAACGAGCGCAACCCACGTCTTTAGTTGCCAGCATTTAGTTGGGCACTCTAGAGAGACCGCCGGTGATAAACCGGAGGAAGGTGTGGATGACGTCAAGTCATCATGCCCCTTACATCCTGGGCTACACACGTACTACAATGCTACGGACAAAGGGCAGCAAGTTCGCGAGGACAAGCAAATCCCATAAACCGTGGCTCAGTTCAGATCGTAGGCTGCAACTCGCCTACGTGAAGGAGGAATCGCTAGTAATCGCAGGTCAGCATACTGCGGTGAATACGTTCCCGGGCCTTGTACACACCGCCCGTCACACCATGGAAGTTGGCCACGCCCGAAGCCGTTACTCCAACCCTTGTGGAGGAGGACGTCGAAGGTGGGGCTGATGACTGGGGTGAAGTCGTAACAAGGTATCCGTACCGGAAGGTGCGGATGGATCACCTCCTAACAGGGAGACAAAACAATGATTTTGATGTCTGAGTATTTCATTCTTAGGCCGAAATCCTGTCACCTTAGGTCGATCGGTACCTCAACATTTTCTAAATATTGGTGAGCAATCATCAAGCATTTGGAACAGATGTTCAGTTCCTAAACTTTGTCTAGGTCACACCCCGCAAGGGAAGAGTCCCCTGGGCCATTAGCTCAGGTGGTTAGAGCGCACCCCTGATAAGGGTGAGGTCCCTGGTTCAAGTCCAGGATGGCCCATTCGGTGTTGGGGGTTTAGCTCAGTTGGTAGAGCGCCTGCTTTGCAAGCAGGATGTCAGGAGTTCGAGTCTCCTAACCTCCACTGACAGAACTCAATCTCCATTATCCTGTAATTTGGAGGATGAACTCGGTGGCGTGTGATTTAGATGTGTCCACTAGATAGGACCCTAGCTTCCTGTCATTCCGAACAAGTGATTATTACTTAATTGGTTGATACGATGCTGGGCTCAGATTAATCGAAAGATTAATTTGATCTCTAGTAGAACCTTGACAACTGCATAAGTAAGTCTGGAAAAACGAAGCATCTTACAGATGCATTGTTTTAAGTCTAAATTCTCGAAAGAGAGTTTAGATCTAGAATGATGAAAATTCTTTTAAGCAAGAGCCGAGACTCTTAGATGTTCTTTTTATCGTGTCGAGCGATAAAGAGTTTGATTTTGTTTTTATGAGCAGCGAAAGTTGCTGGTGAAACCAGAAGAATCTGTTTCAACCACAGTAAGCGTTTAAGAGGTTAATTGGTCAAGCTACAAAGGGCTCACGGCGGATACCTTGGCACACAGAGGCGATGAAGGACGTGGTTACCTGCGATAAGTCTCGGGGAGCTGGAAGCACGCTTTGATCCGGGAATTTCCGAATGGGGCAACCCTTTTATACGGCCAGCTGAATACATAGGCTGGCGCGAGCCAACCCAGCGAACTGAAACATCTTAGTAGCTGGAGGAAAGGAAAGTAAAAACGACTCCCTAAGTAGCGGCGAGCGAACGGGGAAGAGCCTAAACCGATGGTTTCGACCATCGGGGTTGTGGGACAGCAACGTGTATCAGGAATGTTAGGAGAAGTGTTTGAATGGCACGCCACAGAGGGTGAAAGCCCCGTATCTGAAAACTGAACTGAACTAGCTGTATCCCGAGTAGCACGGAGCACGTGAAATTCCGTGTGAATCCGCGAGGACCACCTCGTAAGGCTAAGTACTACTGTGTGACCGATAGCGAAACAGTACCGCGAGGGAAAGGTGAAAAGAACCCCGGGAGGGGAGTGAAATAGAACATGAAACCGTGAGCCTACAAGCAATGGGAGCCCTACTTATAGGGTGACCGTGTGCCTGTTGAAGAATGAGCCGGCGACTTATAGGCACTGGCGGGTTAAACCGGAAATGGTGGAGCCATAGCGAAAGCGAGTCTGAATAGGGCGTTTGTCAGTGTTTATAGACCCGAACCCGGGTGATCTAACCATGGCCAGGATGAAGCTTGGGTGATACCAAGTGGAGGTCCGAACCGACTGGCGTTGAAAAGCCAGCGGATGAGCTGTGGTTAGGGGTGAAATGCCAATCGAACCCGGAGCTAGCTGGTTCTCCCCGAAATACGTTGAGGCGTAGCGTCTCGTGCTCCAGCAGGGGGGTAAAGCCACCATTTCGGTGCGGGCTGCGAGAGCGGTACCAAATCGAGATGAACTCTGAATACCCTGTGTGTAGCGAGGCAGTCAGACTGTGGGGGATAAGCTCCATGGTCGAGAGGGAAACAGCCCAGACCGCCAGCTAAGGTCCCCAAATCAACACTAAGTGATAAAGGAGGTGGGGTTGCATAGACAACCAGGAGGTTTGCTTAGAAGCAGCCATCCTCAAAGGAGTGCGTAATAGCTCACTGGTCGAGCGATCCTGCACCGAAAATGAACGGGGCTAAGTGTTGTACCGAAGCTGCGGATTTTATGGTAGGGGAGCGTTCTATGTGGGGCGAAGCATTAGCGTGAGCGGATGTGGACTGCATAGAAGTGAGAATGTCGGCTTGAGTAGCGAAAACATGGGTGAGAATCCCATGCACCGAAACCCTAAGGGTTCCTCCGGCAGGCTCGTCCGCGGAGGGTTAGTCTGGACCTAAGGCGAGGCCGAAAGGCGTAGTCGATGGATAACAGGTCAACATTCCTGTACCGGTCATGTTTTGGGAAGAGGGACGGAGAAGGCTAGCCAAGCCAGATGTTGGTTACTGGTTCAAGCGTTCGAGGCGTTGAGGAGCGGTGAAAACGTTCCGAGCTGAGGCGTGAGTACGAGCTGCTACGGCAGCGAAGTTGGTGACGTCATGCTTCCAAGAAAAGCTCTATACCCGTTAAGACATGATTGCCAGTACCCGAAACCGACACAGGTGGGGTGGTAGAGAATACCGAGGTGCGCGAGGTAACTCTCTCTAAGGAACTCGGCAAAATGGCCCCGTAACTTCGGGAGAAGGGGTGCCACAGCAATGTGGTCGCAGTGAAGAGGCCCTGGCGACTGTTTACCAAAAACACAGGTCTCCGCTAAGTCGCAAGACGATGTATGGGGGCTGACGCCTGCCCAGTGCCGGAAGGTTAAGGAAGCCGGTCAGCGTAAGCGAAGCTGGCGACTGAAGCCCCGGTGAACGGCGGCCGTAACTATAACGGTCCTAAGGTAGCGAAATTCCTTGTCGGGTAAGTTCCGACCCGCACGAAAGGCGTAACGATCAGGGCGCTGTCTCGGAGAGAGGCTCGGCGAAATAGAATTGTCTGTGAAGATGCGGACTACGTACACCTGGACAGAAAGACCCTATGAAGCTTTACTGTAGCTTGGTATTGTGTCCGGGCTCTGAATGCGCAGGATAGGTGGGAGATGTTGATCTCGTGCTCGTGGGTACGAGGGAGTCAATGGTGAGATACCACTCTTTCAGAGCTAGGATTCTAACGTTCACCCGTTATCCGGGGAGCGGACAGTATCAGGTGGGCAGTTTGACTGGGGCGGTCGCCTCCTAAAAGGTAACGGAGGCGCGCAAAGGTTTCCTCAGGCTGGTTGGAAATCAGCTGACGAGTGCAAAAGCAGAAGGAAGCTTGACTGTGAGACCTACAAGTCGAACAGGGACGAAAGTCGGCTTTAGTGATCCGACGGTTCTGAGTGGAAGGGCCGTCGCTCAACGGATAAAAGTTACTCTAGGGATAACAGGCTGATCTCCCCCAAGAGTTCACATCGACGGGGAGGTTTGGCACCTCGATGTCGGCTCATCGCAACCTGGGGCTGAAGTCGGTCCCAAGGGTTGGGCTGTTCGCCCATTAAAGCGGTACGCGAGCTGGGTTCAGAACGTCGTGAGACAGTTCGGTCCATATCCGGTGTACGCGTAGGAACATTGAGAGGATTTCTCCCTAGTACGAGAGGACCGGGAGGAACGCACCTCTGGTGTACCAGTTATCGTGCCAACGGTAAACGCTGGGTAGCCATGTGCGGAGTGGATAACCGCTGAAAGCATCTAAGTGGGAAGCCCACCTCAAGATGAGTGTTCCCATGGGGTAACCCAGTAAGGTCACGGGAAGAACACCCGTTGATAGGCTCTACGTGGAAGTCCAGTAATGGATGCAGCGGAGGAGTACTAATAGACCGAGGGCTTGACCAACATTTTGGTTCTTGCCTGAAGACAAATTCTTTGTTGATTCAGACGCGCAACGCAAGTTGTAATCTTATGCAGTTCTCAGGGTTCATCCTTTGAGAATGTAACTATCCTGGTGTTCATGGCGGTGTGGAACCACTTCGATCCATCCCGAACTCGGTTGTGAAACGCATCAGCGGCGACGATATTTGGGGGGTAGCCCCCTGAGAAAATAGCTCAATGCCAGGTAAAACATTCTCTAAAAAAAATGATTTGAAGACCATAACAGTCTGATCATTTCTACGAAGAAACCACCTCTACGGAGGTGGTTTTTTTGTGCCCTATTTCTTGGGGTTCAGCCACTTTTGCTGTAGCGTTTAGATGGTTCTGTAATGGTGTGGTGCGGAAACAACAAGCACTCCGCTGGTTTGTGCTTAGTCTTTGGCGTGCATCCCAACGTTGGAATGATGCGGCCTGTGTTGATCTCAGCGCTGCGTTTGCGTACTTCACGCTCCAATCATTTTTCCCTTTGCTATTAATTGTGCTGTCAGTGGCAGCGCGTGTACTTGGGCGTACCGATAGTCTCGATAAGTTGATTATATTTGTTGCCCAGATTTTGCCTCCATCAGCTGTTGATTTGGTTGATTCCACGTTGCGTGGTTTAGTGGCTCAGGGTTTTGGTGCCGGATTATTTGGTGTCGCTGTACTTGTTATTACGGCAAGTAATGCATACTTAACTCTTCAGCGTGGTGCTGATCGCTTGTGGAGTGAAATCCTCCCTTCCCCCTCAAGTGATTTCCCCCTTTCGACGCAGGTGTATCAGTTCTTTCGTGCACGATTAGAGGCATTTGCGATTATTTTATCCATCGCTGTTCTAATTTTAATTGATCAAGTTTTGGTTGGATTTAGGTGGCTGCCTGATGCATTTATTGGTAATTTAGACTATCATATTCCTTCTTTAATGTTATTTGTTCGAGAAAGTCCAATCATGTCGATTGCTCAGATTCTCCTCCCAGCCTCGGCTTTGTCGTTGATGGCATTTCTCTTGCAAAGAGTTCTGCCTAGTCGTCGCGTGCCCATCATGCCTCTTGTTCCGGGCGCCATATTGATTGGATTAGGCCTTTCATTGTTGAACGCTGTTTTAAGCCTAAGTCTTGTTTCTTTGGGGAATCGTTTTCAGGCTTATGGTGTTATCGGTGGTGTCCTGGTCTTGACATTGTGGGTGTGGTTGGTGGGTGTCATTGTTTATTTTGGCCAATGTTGGAGCGTTGAATTAGCTGCCTCACGAATGAAACAGGTCTCCTCCGGAGATCCGAACAGATCAATGGCTTGAACTTTTCATAATCGTTCTGCGAAGCTGATCGTCGCTTGTAGGGGCTGTTCTCAATTTGAATAGACCTCCTCTTTTCGTTTTGATCGTCATAGGGCTGCTTTTGCTTCTGCCCGCGGGAGCTGGTCGTGTATTGCTTGATCTCGCTGGTGGTTTGTTGGTTGTTTTGCTTGTTCTTCCTGTTCTTTTGGCTGGTCTTGTATGGGTGGGCTGGAAGGTATTGCAGTCACGAATGCAAAGTTGCTCCGCATGCGGTGCCGTTGGTCTTGGCTCCAATCTTCAGTGCAGTGTTTGTGGAAATCCCAACACCTCACAGCCTGGAGCTGAAACGTTCACTGGTGTTTCCATACCGGCGAGTGACTTAACGATCGATATCACCGCTCAAGACGTCGACTCTGATTCTTGAGCTTGAAGATGCCTTTCACGCAGAAATAAGAAAAAGGGAGCGCCACAAGCGAAGGCCACTCCAAAACTCAACACGATGGCGATCCACCAGCCTTTAATTTTTTGTTTTGGTCCTTCGATGCTGATCCACAGGCTGACTGCTGTGGCACCGATCAACAAATCAGCCCCTAAAGATCGTGCGGCAGCTGTGGCTGATGCGTCCGCTACAAAACGCTGAAAGTCGAAGCTGCCACTGCTCTCCGCCATGAATTCTAAATTTGCGCGCCAAGGTAGAACGGCTCCAAGGATCGCGAGAATCAAATAAATCCAGGGAAGGGTTTTACGCATTGTTCAACTCAGTGGGGTTGTTGGGGTCAGTCAAGCTGCTTGTTTCGATGAGGCTGTCGGGGTCCAGTTGCAACACAGATTGCTCAACGGATCGAAGTAGTGCTTCGCAGTGATCCAACACCACTTCGCCATGCAAGACCCGATCTTGTAAGTCTGCGATGGGTACGGAGTCGCTTTGAAGTTCCGCCAATATGAGGTCTAAGGTTTGCGTTGCTTCCTCATAGGTAAGGCCAGCGATGTCTTTTTTCCAGGCTTTGATCTGGGACGCTTTGGTTTTAACCCTTGTCATGATTTGGATTGGTTTGAAGCCGGCCGGATGATTTGGACATCAGTCTCGAGCTCTCCATCGTTCATCTGAACCATGATGCGATCTCCTACTTTGATCGACGTCACGGCACTGATCGCTTCTCCCGCATCGTTGGACAGCAAAGCCAGCCCCCGTTGAAGCCAGCGACTGGGAGAGAGTGCACGCAGCAAGTCGCGTTTTTGATGCAAGTCATCCTGTAATTGCCGCAATCGCTTCAATGGCGATTGCTGGGCGAGAAGAGTCCGTCGATCGTTTAAGCGTTGACGATCTCGTGTGATGCGCCAGCCGACGAGGTCCTTCATGCGTTGACGACGGTTTTGGAGGCTGCGTTCGGCGCTATCACGATCCGGCAGACAGGCCACCATCGCAGCTGTAGGAGTTGCCGCGCGATGGTCAGCGACTAAATCAGCGATGGTGAGGTCATCTTCGTGGCCGATGCCGGTCACAACTGGACGCGGAAACTGGGCTAAGCAACGGCATAGACCTTCGTCATCAAACACAGCGAGGTCCTCGCGGCTGCCACCACCACGTGCCAGCACCACGCCGTCCACCGCCAGGGCATCACATCGTTCGGCGAGACGGTTCAACACCTTGATGATTTGATCGGCGACAGGGCCCTGGACGGGAATTGGAATCACCAATAGGCGGGTCATCGGCCACCGTTCGCGACCGGTTCGCAGCATGTCGGCGAGTGCGGAGCTCGGAACACTCGTTAGCAGGGCCAGTGTGGTGGGTTGTGTTGGGAGGGAACGTTGCCGCCCGGGGTTGATCACTCCTTGCTCTTCCAGGCGCTGACGCACCTGTTCAAATTGTCGAAGAACGGTGCTCAGGCTGGGACGGATATCGAGGGCCTGGACGGTGATGCTGGCCCGCGCTGCCCAGAAATTCAGCTTGCCCACAACAGTGACGCCATCCCCGTCGGTGGGGCGATAGCTCAATTGCGACAGTCTTGATGCCCAAACCACCCCTGAAACACTTGCCGTTCCATCGGTGAGGGTGAGCCAGAGATGCCCCTTCTTGACTTGCGGACGAGACACGGTGGCCTCCAGCAGAAAACGTGGTGCGAAGCCTCGTTCCAGCAAGCTGCCGATCGCGATATTGAGTTCTCCGACTGAATAGGTCGGGATCCGATCAGCGCTCAAGGTCAAGTTTGCTGTAAGCGAAACCCCAGTACAGGCAAACCAAACCGCTGATTGATGCCACCACAACCCCCCAGGTTGTTTGGTGCTGTGTGATGGCAATGGTGAAAATCACTAATGCGCTGCTGAGCAACCGGGAGCCATCGCGTCGGTTTTTGACGTAAAAGGAAGCCAAAACAGCCGCTGTCATTGCGTCCACTTTGAACCATTAGACGTGAACCGTTAGACGTGAACCATTCGATGTGGACCAATAGATGTGAACCAATAGACGTGAACAGCGAATGTCCATAAAAAAAGCCCCCTAGCGAACTGGAGGGCTTTTGAAGACCGAGGTCGGTCAGGTCGATCAGCTAAGGCCGATTTGGGTCAGGATGCCTTGGCCGGTCAGCAGCTCGGTACCGAGGCCGATGACGAAGCCGAGCATGGCGAGACGGCCATTCCAGGTCTCAGCGAAGTTGACGAAACCAAAGCGTGCGTTGTCGGACATGGGGTTAAACCGGTTGAATGGGTTCAATGTAACAAACCATGGAGTTTTGTTGCCAGTCGTGACGGCTACGAAAAACGGGATCTGTTCCCTTGGTCCTGTTGCTGCTGTTGTTTTCGTTTCGTGAATGCCGTCGGAGCTGCCTGGATTGGATCGTCGGGCCATGGATGTTTCGGGTAGCGGCCACGCATCTCTCGGCGTACATCGGCATAGCTGCCCTTCCAAAACCCTTCTAGATCCCTCGTTCGTTGCAGTGGTCGCCCTGCAGGAGAGAGCAATTCGAGGGTGACGGGCACCTCCCCTCCCAGCACATGAGGGCCTTGCTTTCCGCCAAACATCTCTTGCAATTTCACGGGGAGAACAACCTCCTCATCGTCGTAACGCAACATGGCTTGCCGTCCGGAGGGAATCGCAATGCGTTGCGGTAAAAGCTGATCGAGACGTTGTCGCTCAGGCCAGCTCAGGTCTCCCCACAAGGCTTCGTCCAACATCCCTGAAGAAACATCGCGCCAACTTTGGCAGCCCAGCAGGGACGCTGCGAGCCAAGCGGTGTCATGAAGCAGGGTATCTGTGTCTCGTGCTGGCCAGGGCTGGCCGTAATGGCGGTGCATCCAGCTGAGCCGTTGTCTCAGCTGTTGATTGAACGCAGTCCATGGCAGCGCTTCGAGACTGCCTGCTTCTTGTAAAGCCTTCAACAGCAATAATTGGCATTGTTCAGGGCTTGGTGCGCTCTGGGGTGTCCGGCGCAAGACAAGGTCTCCAAGTTTGAGCAATCGTTCTGCTTTGACTTGTTGTCGAGACGTATCCCAGCTCACACTGTCGATCCAGGTGCCCTCACGCTGCCCGATGGTTTCAAGCAGGGAGGGATCGAGGGGAATCGCGAGCTGAATCAAGGTGTCGCGCCCTCCCGTATCCACTCGAGCCACAGCGAGGGCAGGACTTCCCCGCAGTGGGTCTTGGGGCGAAAGGACGGCCCCGCGTCCCTGGCGTAAGAGGTAGCGCCCCTCTTGGCCAGGCCGTTCTTGGGCCAACCATTGTGGAAAAGCACGTAACACCAGTTCAGCCGCATTCGGGCGACGGTTGTGTTCCGGTGTCGCTGGACCGAGCCGATCGAGTTGCTGGTGGAGTTGCCGACTGCGTTCACGAAGGGACCGGTGTTGGCCAATAACGCTGAGTCGTGCTTCGAGATCGCAGCCTGCGTCGCGACCGGCGAGGGGATCTCGCTCGCTCAGGAGCGCCGCTATGTCGCAACCGAGTTGGGAACAGCCGCGTCCTCGGGCCTCCAGCATCAACAGCCCAAGGCGCGGGTGAACCCCCAATGTGGAAAGTTGTCGCCCGCGAAAGCTGAGCTGCCCATTGGGCTGCAGCAGACCGAAGGCTTGGAGGTCTGAAAGCCCTTCCTGCATCGCTGCTTGTGGAGGGGCATCGAGCCAGGGCAGGTCCTTGCCCAGACCCGCTCCCCATTGGGCGAGCTCCATCAAAATGGGTTGGGGATCTGCCAGAAGGAGCTCAGGTGGGCTGAAATTAGGCCGGCGTTGTTGCTCGGCGAGCGACCACAGACGGACGCATTGCCCGGGGCTTTGACGGCCAGCTCTGCCTCGACGCTGTTCGGCGCTTGCCAGGCTGCTGGGAACAGTTTCTAAGCCCTCCATGCCGGTGTTTGGGTCGTAGCGGAGCTGTCGACTGAGTCCGCTATCGATCACCACCCGAACGCCGTCGATCGTGATTGAGCTTTCGGCTATTCCACTGGCCAAGATCACGGTGCCGTCATGCTCCGGACCGCAACGCCGCAAGGCAGCGCTTTGGCTTTCGAGGGGGAGTTGTCCGTGAAGGATGGCAATGCGCCAACGTTGAAGCGCATTGGCTTCGCTGAGCAGGGTGCGGCAGCGTTCGATCTCACGCAGGCCTGGGAGGAAAACCAACGCTCCGCTGCCCTGCGGCAACGTCAGCGCATGGTGTTCAAGGGCACGCAGGACCTGACGGGGGAGAGATTCGTTCTCCCGCGCTCTTTGGTGATGGGTTTCGACGGGATAACAACGCCCCGCACTCTCTAAAACAACGGCTTGGGGAAGCCGGTCGCGCAAATCCGAAAGATCCAGCGTTGCTGACATCAGCACCAAGGCCAAGTCTGGTCGCAGCACTGGTATGGCTTCCCTCAAAAGTGCAAGGGCGAGATCTGCATCTTTGCGGCGCTCATGGAATTCATCGAAGAGAACGCACGACACCCCCTCAAGCGAAGGATCCGCTTGAAGACGCCGAAGAAAAAGCCCATCAGTGATCACTTCGACCTGGGTCTTGGTAGAACGTTTCTGCTCGCCGCGCATGGCGTAGCCAATCCGTTGGCCTAGCGGCTCAGCCAGTGATTCAGCCAGTCGAGTGGCCGCTGCTCGCGTGGCTAACCGTCGTGGTTCAACCATCAACACGCGTCCTGATCGCGTGATTTCGGCACCCATGGGTGTCAGGGCACCAATTAAGGCCAAAGGAACGCGCGTGGTTTTACCTGCTCCTGGAGGTGCCTGAAGGAGCAAGGTGCTTCCGGGTTTGATCTGCTGGCAGATCGTTGGAAGCAGCGGATCAATTGAAAAATCCGTCAAGCCGTCTGGGGACCCATCGACATGGAGAGATTGCCCATGATCGAATTTTGAGAGAAGGATTGAATTGTTTTAGGCCTCGGCATGGTCTGCTGTCATTCGCACGCCTTTACACGTGCGAATCCGTTCATCTAATCAACGGTTAATTGGCTCGGATCTTTACCGCACATGGCGGGTGCCATCGACTGGGTGGTACTCCTCACCAGTGAGTTCTTCGAACACAATCGCTGGAAGGCCGGTCTCAAACATGGTTTGCAGGGCTTCTTTGAGATATGGATTCCAGCCACCAGTGCTGACTTGGCCGTGGCGCACGGTCCAGTCCCAAGTGCCCTGTAGATCCCGCGGAATTCGACCTTCCCGGTCACGTCGTGCCACCAGGTCGAGCGATTCAACAATGCCCACGATGATTGGGTCTTTGCCGTAAGCCGGCGTGACACTCAATTCCAGGCGAACCGGATCCTCTTTGACCAGTCGCAATCGGAACCTGGGAGGCAATTTCATGCCCTTCATCACCGCGGCGACGATGCGTGTTCTTTGATCCACTCGGACGACCCCTGACCGACTCCTGTTTACCAACTTATTCAGTGCCGTGCCCTTGAGTCTCGGTTTCCCCGTCATCGTTGCCGCTAAAGCGCACGGTCAGTAGGTCTTCGTTGGTAATGCGACCATCGCTGTCGAGCAGTTCGGGATGCACTGTTAGGCGTCCAGTGCGGTCATTTGGTTTGCTGATAGGGCCGCTAGCTGCACGGAATCCCTTGCCCATTACGCGGAAGGCTTGCCAAAGCAGGGCTACCAAAACTGTCCCGTAGAGCAGGGGAAACAGAGCGCTGAGCATCTTTGAGCCAGATCGTTCCGACTCTCTCATCTTGGCCTGAATTGGGCACGGGTTGCACTCAGTCACAGGTCAAATTTCATCTTCCCTGGCTTCCACTCGCCGAAATGCGTAGCGTCAGCGCAATGTCATTCAGGGATGTACGTGGTGTCAGATCGCACGCGCTCTTTTGTTACGTTTGCGTTGGTTGGAGGTGCATGGGCAAGCGGGATGTCGGTGCTCCCAATGCTCGTCTTACACCCTCCTGTCAGTGCCCGTGAGGTTTTTTCTCGTACATCCTTCGTGGCATCAGCTGTGAAACGCAGTGGACCTGCCGTTGTCACCCTGGAAACGTCTAAGAAGATCCAAAGCCCCAACCTGTCTGGGTTTCCGGAGGGCATCCGGCTTAATCCGTTGTTTCGGAACTTCTTTGAAGTGCCTGGGGGTGCTCCATCGCGTCTACGGGTGCAGCGAGGTCAAGGCAGTGGAGTGTTGTTTGATTCTCAGGGACTGCTCCTGACGAATGCTCATGTCGTTGAAGGGGCAGAAGAGCTCACGGTTGGTTTGTCGGATGGACGGCGTGTGAAGGGACGGGTCATTGGTACAGACAGCCTTACTGACTTGGCAGTTGTTCGCTTGGAGGGCGCAGGTTTGTGGCCGGTGGCCGCCCTCGGAAACTCCGATCGTCTCAATGTTGGGGATTGGGCGATTGCTGTTGGCAATCCCTATGGATTGGAAAATACGGTGACACTCGGCATCATCAGCAATTTGAATCGAAACGTGTCTCAGCTTGGGATCTCAGGAAAGCGTCTCGATCTCATCCAAACGGATGCGGCGATTAATCCCGGCAATTCTGGAGGACCGCTGCTGAATGCCGATGGCGAGGTGATTGGTATTAACACCCTGGTTCGTTCCGGGC
The DNA here is from genome assembly GCA_003210375.1 of Synechococcus sp. AG-686-B21. GTDB lineage: Bacteria > Cyanobacteriota > Cyanobacteriia > PCC-6307 > Cyanobiaceae > Parasynechococcus. The sequence continues at coordinate 47,442 of QCVM01000001.1, forward strand.
CTGGAGCAGGTTTGGGTTTTGCGATCCCGATCAATCGAGCGAAAGCCATCGCCTCGGAATTGGTGGCCACGGGAAAGGCACGCCACCCTGTGATTGGTATTGGATTGTCGCGGGTCCCAGCAGATCGTCCGGGCGGACCTGCGCAAAGGGGTGCCGTGATTCGGTCGATTCAAAAGATGGGTCCAGCTGACCAGGCAGGGCTGCAAGTGGACGATGTCATCACTGCAGTTGATGGACAAGCCGTTGATGGACCAGCCGCAGTTGTGAGTGCGATTGAGCGGCGTGGTGTGGGTGAAACCTTGACGCTTAAAATTCGCCGGGCCAACGATCAAAAGGTTGTTCGACTCAAGCCCGTCGATTTGTCGTCTTTTGATCGGAGCTGATGGGGCAGACTTGGAAGCGGCTAGCTGACGCGATCGAGATCAGTCCTCGTCGGAATCGCGTAATTGCTCAACACAGCGCGTGATGCACTCGCCGTCATCCAGGGAGCATGTTGTGATGCATTCAAAATAGGTTTCGACAGCGTCCCAGGTTTGGTCGTGGGGCTGTGATGCCATCATCGATGAGGCAATGCCGGGGGTGGAGGAGAGAGGACCTAGAGCCATTGCCATCGCGTCTACGGTTTAGTTTTGTCAGCTTATGCACATCATTTGATTCGGTAAACAGAAATAAGTCTTCCTGCCTAAGGGTCTGTGAACTTTTCCCCAAGTGGGGGTGAGACCGAGGTTCAGTACTACTTTTTCTTTCGAGCAGTACGGGCTTTTTGTTTGTCTTGATTGGCTTTTTTCTTGGCTTCTCGTTGAGCAAGCAATTCTTTTTCCCGGGCATCAGCTCTTTCCTCTTCTTTTTTCTCGAGGTAGTAGTTGTAGTCGCCTCGATAAAGAACGAGCTCTCCATCACGCAGTTCAACGATTTTGTTGGCGACTCGGGAGATGAAATAGCGGTCGTGGGATACCAGAAGTGCAGCACCTTCGTAGGCCATTAGTGCATCTTCCAGCATCTGTTTGGCGGGGATGTCGAGGTGATTGGTTGGTTCATCCAGCACCAGCAGATTGCAGGGGCTCAGCAGCATTAACGCCAAGGCCAAACGTGCTTTCTCTCCACCGCTGAGTTTGCCGACATCCTTGAAAACGCTGTCCTTGCTTAAGCAGAAGCTACCGAGCAAGGAGCGCACCTGGGTTTGAGTCCAGTCGGGAACTGCCTCATACATCGTGTCGATCACTGTTTTGTTGAGGTCGAGCGCTTCCGCTTGGTTTTGCTCGAAGTAGCCCGCTACAACGTTGTGTTCGCCGAGTTTGGCGCTCCCTTCATCGGGGCTTTCTGCTCCCATCACAAGGCGCAGCAGTGTCGACTTGCCCGCGCCATTTGGACCAACGAATGCAACGCGGTCGCCACGTTCGACTTCTAGTTCTGCTTCCAAGAACAGAATTTTGTCGCCATAGCTGTGGGTGAGATTCTCGAAAACGGCAACTTGTGCCCCAGATCGTGGGGCTGTTGGGAAGCGAAAGCTCGGCCCGGAAACGCTTTCCACAGGGGCCTCAACGAGCTCAACTTTGTCGAGTTGTTTCTCACGGCTTTTGGCCTGAGTGCTTCGGGTGGCGCTGGCACGGAAGCGATCGATGTAAGCCTGTTGGCTGGCGATTTCTTTCTGCTGGCGTTCAAAGGCCGCTTGGGTCGACTGCTGCTCCAGTTGTTTGAGCTCGAGGTGGGCGGTGTAGTTGCCGAGATAAGAGCGGGAGATGCCGCGCTCCGTTGACACGATTTGGTTGCAGACCCGGTCCAAAAAAGTCCTGTCATGGCTGATCACCACTAGGGCAGCGTTTTGATCCAGTAGGTATCCCTCGAGCCATTGGATAGTCTCCACATCGAGATGGTTGGTGGGTTCATCCAGGAGCAGTAAGTCCGGGTCTTGCAAAAGAATTTTTCCCAGGGCAATGCGCATCTGCCAGCCTCCTGAGTAGTCCTTCACTGGACGCTCGGCACCAGAAGAGCTAAAGCCAATGGTCGGCAGCAATTTGTCAATGCGAGCATCCAGTTCGTAGCCGTGTAGGCCCTCAAAGCGGCTTTGGAGCCGTCCGAGCTCATGGATGAGCTCATCGAGATGGGCTGGATCGGCGGCTGCTTTTTCAGACCCCATCTCCTCTTCCACTTCCCGCTGGCGATTCAGAACCGTCGCCGCCTCACCAAAGGCCTGAAAGAGCTCTTCGCGGACACTCCTCTCGAGGTCGACATCGAATTCCTGTTGGAGATAGGCGATGCGGGGAGAGCCTTGGCGAACCACTTGTCCGCTGCTGGGTTCTTCAAAGCCAGCGATGAGCCGCATTTGCGTGGATTTGCCGGCTCCGTTCACACCAACGAGGCCGATGCGATCGCCAGGCTTTACCTCCCAGGTCACATTGCGCAGCACTTCGCCTGTGGGATAAATCTTGCTGACTTGCTCGAGTCTCAGCAACGGTCCGGAGCGTGATGCATCCATCATCCCTGTCGGCAAACTGGGAACGTTTCCATGGCTTCGACAAAGTGCTGAAACTCGAGCAGTTCGTAGCTCTGGTCGTGGCAGCGGGTCTGGCCAGCGTCAGTTACTTGCTGTTCTTCAGTTGGGCTGGTGGCGGTGGCTACCCGCCACCAGCCCAACACCGACGTGATGAGGTGTCACGGTTGGGGTGGTCAGCCTCGTCACAGAGAGCGTATTTACTGATAGCGATTTCACCTTTAGGTGATCAACGTCACTCTTAAAGACCTCCTCGGGCTTTCACCAACCATCGATTACTGTCGTCGTCGTCAAGGCTGGCCAGATGTTGTCGCACATCCTCGGGGGTTACGGGCAGCCCGAGTTGCTCTCCAAGGCCGCAAATCGACTCCATCGCCCCGCTGGGATTTTGTAAGGCCTGGCGAAACAGGGCTTGCGTTTGTTCTGGGTTGCTGCTGATTTGGGCGTAAAGAGCTGCGGCGTTTGAACTCATCGCGGAGCTGACCACTCCTGAAAAGCTATTCAGATCTGCTTGATTCGTCAGGCAGCTTGTTCAAAGCCTTCATCACTTTGCCCGAGGGCCGAGGCATCTTCCATGCTGCGTGCATCCATGCAGAGCACTTTCCTTAGCTGGGCGTAGTTGGCGGCTTGAGAGCCACGACCCTCCTGAACGGCGGTGTACTCCGCTCGCTGTAAGACGTGGTGAAGGTGAGTAAGCAAATAAGTGCTTACTACGGCCGACACGAGCACGTCGCTGTTCTCTGGACTGCGTCGAGGACTGAGTGTCCGACTGCGCCGAGGTGCGGTGCTGCGCCGGGATTGCTGTGTGGGCTTTGATTTTGGCGTGGACTGGGTCATGCGCGGAGCACTCCGAGGAGGACCAGTGCCCTCAACATAATCATGGATACTACCCTTGCCCACCTCTGTACACTTACAAGTAACTTAAAGTCGTTCTGACGCTCCAGTTGTGCCCACTCGACAGACGTCAGCCAGCGGGAAGCCCAAATCGCCTCGGATCCAGGTGGTCCTTCCGGAGGATTTGTGTGCCCGTTTGACCTCCCTTGCTGAGTCGGAGTCGCGGACAGTTAGCAACATGGCGCGTGTGTTGATCCAACAGGGGGTTCAGCGCCACGAGCACGGTGAGCCCCCTGCTGAAAAGCCTCTTAGTCGGGAGGAACGCTTGCGTTCCGCTCTGGAGTCCCAGCAACCTCGGCGACTGAGGGGAGCGCCTAGGCGATTGCGGTTGTATCGGCCCGGTTAGAGCGCTGTCCTGTTCAGAATGTTGCGTTGAATCCTGAAGCCCGGGGCTAGCCAGGCTTTACTACAACTCCGAGAATCGCTTCTCTCCTTGCTCCGGTGATCGATGGTGCGTTAGCGGGATAGTTGCGTTGATGCCACCAGGCCAGCAGAGCAAACACCAAAGCCTCCCGTGCTTCCACTGGAAGCCCAATCTCTTGGCTGCTGCTCAATTGGAGGCCGCGGCAGCGCCGTTGCAGTTGATCCATCAGCACTGGGTTGTGGCGCCCCCCTCCAGCCACGATTAACTCCAAAGGACGAATCTGATCGCGCTGCATCAGCTGCTCCAGGTCTTGTGCCACCACTGCGGCACTGAAGCTGGTCAATGTGGCGACAGCATCGTGATTAGAACAACCCTGGCCCAAGTTGTTGAGGCGCTGCTGCAAGTTGAAGTGTCCAAACAACTCACGGCCTGTTGATTTGGGTGGGGGGGATTGGAAGTACCGCTCCTGCAGCCAACCAAAAATGCTTGTTTCATTACTTTGGCCGGCTTTTGCCATGGTTCCGTCACGGTCAAAGTGCATTGTTCCGTTGCTGAATTGTTGAACGGCTAGATCGATCAGGCTGTTGGCGGGACCGCAATCCCAGCCCTGTACGGGCGCATCGCGTTCGGGGCCACAGCAGGGAGGGATCAACGTGAGATTCGCAATACCGCCCAAATTCAGCAGGGCGCGCCAGCCCTTTGTGCCGCCTAAAAGTGCTGCATCGGCCTTTGGGACTAGAGGTGCGCCTTGACCGCCGAGAGCAAGATCTGCCGCACGAAAGTCGTGCACCACGGGACACTCCAGTAGTTGAGCGAGGAGGGGAGCTTGCAGAAGTTGCCAGCTGGCACCCCGCTTACGGGACGTTGGGGGGCGGTGCCAGACGGTTTGGCCATGGCATCCAACTAAGACGGCTTCTCCACTGGGATCACATGATCGTGCTGCCTTAGCTTGGGCTTCCGTAATCTCTTCGGCTAAATGAAGCCACTGGTCCGCACAGCCTGTTTCCCCTTGTCCAGCCCTAACCACCCTCTGCCGTAGGCCCTCGGGGTATGGACTGTGCACATGCCGAATCAGCTCCCATTGCGGGTGGGTTGGCGAACCTCGAAAGTCGGCCAGAACGGCATCTACCCCATCGGCACTGGTGCCGCTCATTAGGCCGAGACATCGCATGGCTTACATCTTTGGAAGGCGCTGAAGGTCATCAATAAGGCCCATCACGACGAGTAAATGCCCGAGTTCGAGCACATGGGATGCCGGCGGATTCACAGTCAGGCTGCTCGGGTGACCGGCGGCGAGAACGTTGACGCGGAAGTTCTTACGCAGGTTGAGCTCCCGCAGGGATCGCCCAACGAACACTTCCGGAACTTTGATTTCTTCGATGCAGTGCTGCTCGTCTAGGGCGAGTCTCTCCATCAGGTTGGGGCGCACGAGTTCCAGTCCCAGTCGCTCTCCTTGCATCCTTGAGGGAAAGATCACCCGATCGGCACCGACCCGTTTCAGCATTTTTTCGTGCAGGTCACTTGTGGCCCGTGCGATCACTTGCTTGACCCGACTCCCTTCACTGTCCTTGGCGATCAACGTTGCGGTGATGCTGGCTTCAATGGGTTCGCTAATGGCCACAACAACTGTTCCCATCTCAAGCACCCCAGCCTCCCGAAGGGATTCTTCGTCGGTGCAATCGACCACTCGGGCTTCGACACTGGGCTCCACTTGTCGCAGTTCCTCAATGGCTCGTGCGGACCGATCCACGGCCAGGACATCCGCCCCGCTCTGGAGCAATTCTCGGCAAACCGCGATGCCAAAACGTCCCACTCCAATAATGGCGAAGCCGAGGCGATCGCTGCCTTGTAACGGGCTCCAATGCCACCACTCCTTCATGGCTTAGAGGCGCTTGAGTTGCACTCAGACATACAGGTCTTCGCGGGGGTAACCAACCCGATTCTGACGTTGGACGTGGATTTGCTCTCGAGTCGCGGCTTCCCAGATTGCGCTAAGCAGCAAAAGGATGCCGAGACGACCCACAAACATGCCCAGCAGAAGCACGGCTTGTCCGAATCGACTGAGTTCTGCAGTGACCCCTAGATCGAGTCCCACTGTCGCGAAAGCCGATACGCAAGTGAATAACATCTCCAAAAATGTGAATGAGTCTTCGCCATTGAGGTTGCTGCTAACACTGATCAACAGGGCCATCGCCAGCACAAACAGAAGCGACGCAACAGTGATACCAACCGCGCGTAGCACCACTTTGTCTGCAATCTCACGGTTGCGAATCACCACGGCTTCCCGTCCCCGAAGGGTGGAGCGGGTGGCTGCCATCAGTGCTGCCACCGTTGTGGTTTTGATGCCACCGCCTGTTCCGCCAGGACTGGCGCCAATGAACATCAAGGTCATCAACAGCAACAAACCGGATTCAGTGATGTTCTCCAAAGACAGCGGAACGGTGGTGAAGCCAGCCGTGCGGGCCGTGACGGATTCAAAGAGGGCCGTCATCGAGCGCTCCGACCATGTCATTTCAATAAATACCCCGCCCTTGTTCAGCCACTCGGTCATGGCGAGGCCCAGGGTCCCAAAACCAATCAGAAGAAACGAGGTGCGTAATACAAGTCGTGAATGAAGGCTGAGACGTCGGCGGCCGCGGCCTCGGCGAAATCCTTGGGTTGCAAGGTCACTGGTCACTCTCCAGCCCAGTCCTCCCGTGATGATGAGCACCATGACCACTCCATTCACCACCGGATTGGCGTTGTAACGCTCCAGGCTGTCTGACCAAAGCCCAAATCCAGCATTGTTGTAGGCAGAGATGCTATGGAACACCGCCGCCCACAATCTCTCCCCACGATTGGGAATGTCGTCGAATCCGTAGTTGTAGAGCACCAACGCCCCCAACAAAATCACCACAAGGGCGGTGAGGATGATGGCGCGAAAGGTGCTTCCGACTCCTCCTACACCAAATTCGTCGAGGGTTTGGCCACGGTCCAATCGGCGGCGTAGGGCAGTGCCATGCATCACAAATCCTTGAAGGAAGGTGGTGATTGCCATTAAGCCAAGCCCCCCCGTCAGGATCATCAGAGCCAAAACCACCTGGCCAAAGGCGGTGAGATCCACACCGATATCAATGATGGAGAGTCCCGTGACTGTGATGGCCGATGTCGCTGTGAACAGCGCTTCCCAAAGTCCAACGCGGCTGGTGGAACACAGCGGTGTTGCCAGTAGCAGTGTTCCGAGAAACACCACCAGCAAACCAGTCACGACGGTGAACTGCGGCACGGTGAGGCGTAGGCGCCACCGCTGGCTTCTCTCAATGGCCTTTCGGATGGGCAAGGGCTATGCCTCAGTGCGACCAGTGTTAGTCAGGATCAGCCGTATTGCCAAAGGATCAGAGCAGGGATCAATGCGGTCATGATCAATGTGAGTCCTAAGCCATAGCGAGTCACATCGAGGAACCGATACCTGCCTGGGCCGAACACCATCAGGTTGGTTTGATATCCCACGGGGGTAAGGAATGATTGGCTTGCCCCAAACAACACGGTGATTAACAGGGCGAAAGGGGAGAGCCCGAGGGCTGGAGCCAGTTGCACGGCCACTGGGGCCAAGAGGGCGACCGAGGCGGCGTTGCTCATGACTTGGGTGAGAAGAGTGGTCCCAAGGAAGATCACCACGAGGGCGTAATAAATGGGCCAGCCATCAATCCACTGTTGGACTCCAGCGGCCAGGGCATCGGCGAGACCTGTGGTTTGCAGCGCCACACTGAAGCTGGTGAGGGATCCAAGCAGTAAAATCACATCAAGGCGGATCGAACGTTGCAGTTCTCCAAGGCGTAAGCATCCCGTGGCCACCACCGCCACCATGGCGAGCAGCACGGCCGCGACAAGTGGGATGGGGGTGATGGTGGGCAGCACCAGCATGAGGATGGCGATGCCTATGGCTACTGGTTTGCGACCAACCGTGGGGAGGTCGTCTTCCAGTCGGTCGAGCACCAATAGGTCATTGCTCGCTTGAAGGCCGCGAATTGAATCGAACGGAGCCTGTAAAAGCAACACATCGCCTTCTCGGAGCACCACTTGCCCCAGCCGTTCTTGAACGGTTTCTTGGCCGCGGCGTAGAGCTAACACCGTGGCGTTATGCCGTTGCCTGAACCGCAGTTCCCGCAGGCTGGCTCCGGCAAGGGTAGACCCTGCGGGTAGCAACACCTCCACCGTTTTCTGGCCACTGACCTGGCTGGAATTCAGGCTGGTGCCAGCGTTTTTCCCTTGGGTTGTCAGTTGCACTGTGTGGTCTTGTTGAAGACGCAGTAAGTCGTCTCGCGTGACTCGCAACACCAGGTGATCGCCTGCTTCCAATCGACGATCAGCCAAGGGGGGAAGGAGCCGTTCCCCCCCCCGTTGGATTTCAATGACGTCGACATCAAACCGGCGTTGGAGCCGACTGTTCAACAGTGATTGACCGACCAATTCTGAGGCGGACGGGATGGTGACCTCGGTGCAATACCCGCTTCGTTGGGGGCTTAAATTATCGATATCATTGCCGCGGTCTGGAAGCAGGGCACGGGGTGCCAACACTAAATAGAGCGCACCGACAAGCCAAACGGGCAGGCTGATCAGCGTGAAGGTGAACAACTCAAACGACCCATAGCCCAGTTGCTGGCTGATGTCGCTCACCAGAAGATTCACTGAGCTGCCCAACAGCGTGAGCGTTCCCCCCAGCACGGTGGAAAACGACAAGGGAAGCAGAACTCTTGATGGTGAAATTCCACGGCGATGGCACCAGTTCTCAACTACCGGAAGCAGGGATGCCACAACGGGTGTGTTGGGGACCACCCCTGAAACTGGTGCAATCACAAAGGCCATGAGCGCGACCAGCCGCCTTGGGGATCGGATCCGCTCTGAGGCAATTAAGCCTCGCAATCGATCCAGTGCTCCACTCTTGAACAGGGCGGCTGATACAGGGAACAGTCCAAGCAGGGTGATGAGGGCCGGACTACCAAAGCCAACCAGGGCTTCTTGCGGGCTGAGGACTCCACATGCCAGTAACAGCCCCAGGCTCAGCAATCCTGTTAACTCTGGGGCTAAAGCTCCAGTGATGAACAGAACCACAGCGAGTCCGAGCACCGACAACGTGATCAAAGCGTGCGGTGTCTGAAGCGCGCTGATCAACTCGGTCATGGCGCCAGATCGCTGGTCGTCGTCGTTGTGGATTCTGCATCGGCATCAAAAAATTGTTCGCGCAGCCAGTCTTGAAGGCCCTGCAGACCATCACCCCGAACAGCGGAGAGAAACAGTGCATCGGGTTCCTGGTCGCGAATGGAGTGAATCGCTTCGAGGTCGCAGCGGTCGATCTGATTGGCCACCACGCGACGCAGGGCAGTACTCCCCAAGGAATCAAGCAAGCGATGCACTGTGCTGAGCTGACCAATCCAGTCAGGATCAGCAAGATCAACAACGATCAGCAATAGATCGGCATCCAGGGCTTCTTCGAGGGTGGCGCGAAACGCTTCCACCAAAGGTTTGGGGAGGTCGCGAATGAACCCCACCGTGTCGGTGAGCAACATGCGTTGGGGCCGTTCCCCAGGACGAGGCAGGTCGAGCTTGCGGGTTGTGGGGTCGAGGGTGGCGAACAATTTGTTTTCAGCTAACACGCGATCACTTTCCCGTTGTCCGCACAGGGCATTGAGCAGACTCGACTTGCCTGCATTGGTGTACCCAACCAATGCAACCCGTGGCAGGCCACGCCGTTGATCACGGAGACGGCTGCGATGGGCTTGTAGTTGTTGTTGCTCCCTCAGAAGTCGTTCGATTCTTCGACTAATCGCTCGACGGTCTTTTTCCAGCTGGGTTTCACCAGGCCCTCGGGTGCCAATGCCTCCCCCTTGGCGCGACATGCTTTGGCCTCGGCCTAGGAGCCGGGGGAGTCGGTAGCGCAATTGGGCTAGTTCCACCTGCAGGCGTCCTGCAGCACTGCCTGCCCTCTGGGCAAAAATGTCGAGGATGAGCTCGCTGCGGTCTGAAACCGGGCAGTTCACAAAGCGTTCAATGTTGCGTGCTTGAACTGGGGTGAGTTCACGATCCGTGATCACCAGCGAAGCGCCGTTTCGACGCACCTCTAGGGCGGCCTCTTGGAGTTTCCCTTTCCCCCAAAGGGTTTGGGGATTTGTGCTGCCGCTTTTTTGGCTCATCACAGCGACAGGTTGACCTCCTGCACTGCGAACGAGCCCTTCCAGTTCGGCCAATTCACGTTCGCTTTCGGATGAATCGTGGCCGATCAGCGTGAGTAAGAGCACGCGTTCCATGCCCTCGGCGGCCACGGCGATGGGTTGGGAGAGTTCGTACTCCAACTCGCGTTCGCAGAGCTCCCGCAGGTCTCCCGTCTCTTGGTGGCACCAGCCATCCGATTCCTTGGAATCGGGATAGAGCAGTTCGGCCGTTCGGATCCCATCGGCGCCGGGTTTTGGGGCAAAGCGCAACCATTGCCGAGGCGCGATGTCCAGAGCCACGACGGCATCGGCCGGATCTGAATTCAAACCATCTCTGCAAAACGGGCAACTCACCAGTCGCCAACCGCCGCTTTGGCGACGGGGCGCCTGGGGGAGGTGGTTCAGCGGGGAGTCGTTGCCCGAGAGGGGGCCGAGCCACAGGAGTCGGCACAGGCCACGACCATCAATGATCAAATGCAGTGGAGTCTTGAGTTCCAACACAAGCTCACTCAGGCGCTCCAGGGTGAGCAGCTCAAGGCCGTCCTCTGGATGGCGGCGTTGACTGAGGCGATCGAGCTGACGCTCTTGGCTGCGACGCAGGCCTTTGGTGCGGCCACCGAGATGCGCTTGTTTCAACGGTTCAGCAACCAGGCACCGGCGGAACGAACACCCACCGATAGGCCAGGCATACGTGTGAGATAGGCCGCTCGACGAAGTTGAAAGGCGAGAGGTCCTGCGAGGGTGATTCCGAGCCCAGTCAGGGTGGCGTCTCCGATGCCGAGGCTGAGCATTTCGCCTTGATCATTGAATTCAAAGGTCGGCGGCGCTTCGCCAGCTTGCAGTGCAGCAATGGCTGTACCGACGGCTTCTCCCTGCTGCATCGCCACCTGGGCATTCGCTGGGACCGGGTGATCGGCGTCGATCGCAAGATCACCAATGGCGAACACATCAGGGCTGTCTTGGAGCCGCAGATCAGCGTTGACGGCTAGGTGGCCTCGATGCAATCGGGGGAGTGGCTGGAGGGAAGGCACATTGGCCTGACTGCCTGCAGTCCAGATCAAACCCTGGTGCTGAATATCCTCCTCTTCAGAGAACACCACCCGATCGGCCTCAACCCGAGCCACATCCTTATTCATGTGGAGGCAGACGTCTTTCCTCTCAAGGGCAGCACTGGCGCGTTCTCGATTAAATGCGGAGCTGTTGGGAAGAATGCTGTCCCCCTTCTCAATCAGATGAATTCTGGCGTTGCCGTTCAGTAGGTCGGCCAGCTTGCAAGACAGTTCAACACCGGTCGGGCCTGCGCCAACAATGGCGAGTGACGCGTTGGGCTGTCTCTGGTGCACTAAATCCTGAATGCGATTACGGAGGTATCGAACATCGCTGAGGTTGCGGAATCCATGGCTGTGTTCTTTCACCCCAGGAATTCCGAAATCGTTGGGTTGTGATCCCGTAGCAATCACCAATTGCTTCCAGGGGATGCGATCCCCGGAACGTGTTTGCAAGGTGTGATTGGAGCGATCGATGCTTACCACCTCGTCCTGCAACCAACAAATTCCGTTGTGGCTTACTAGTTGGTTGTATTGAGGCGCTACTTCCCACTCCTGCAACTCATGGCTGAGAAGTTCATAGAGCAAGGGTTGAAACAAAAACTCCCCTCGAGGTTCTATGAGCACCACATGGCAATGAGGTAAACGTTTTTGGATGGCGAGAGCCGCAAACCATCCAGCAAATCCGCCGCCGACAATCACCACGGCATTTGCCGAAGACGTTGGTGATGTCATGGTCAAGTCAAGCTTTCGCTAACGATAGGCAAAGTGTCGGAACCGGCGACAGGGGAGGATGGCCGCATGACGGAGGGTCCTGACGGAATGGTGCGCACGTCGGCGGCAGCCCAGCAGGCCGATCTGCGGTCTGAATTGCAGCAGCAGAACCGCTCGGTTTTGGAAGGTCTTGCTCCTCAGGAACGCTTGGCCTGGGCGCATCAACAGTTTGGTGAGCAGTTTGCGCTCACCACAAGCTTTGGAATCCAGTCATCGGTGCTGTTGCACATGTTGAGCCAGTTGCCGGGAGGCAATGCGGTCCCGGTGATTTGGGTCGATACCGGTTATCTCCCTGCAGAGACCTACACCTACGTTGAACAGCTCATGGAGTTGTTCGATATCCGACTCGTTGTGGCACAAAGTGTGATGTCTCCAGCACGAATGGAAGCACTGCATGGCCGCCTCTGGGAGTCGGGCACGGTGGCTGATCTGGAGCTTTATCACCGGATTCGCAAAGTGGATCCGTTGGAAGAATCGTTGGCCCAGTTGGACATCCAGTGTTGGGCCAGTGGGGTTAGGCGCGGCCAGACGGATCACCGCCGCTCGATGACTTGGCTTGATCCAATTCGAGACAGGCTCTCGCTAAGACCGGTCCTGGACTGGACCAAAAAGGATATTTTCTATTACATGAATGACAACGATTTGCCCCAGCATCCTTTGTTCGATCAGGGCTATTCCACCGTGGGGGATTGGCATTCCAGTGGTCCCGATGCTGGAGATCTCAACGGCCGAGATACGCGTTTTAGTGGCTTAAAGCAGGAATGCGGCATTCACTTGCCTCAGGAGGAGGTGGAAGGACTCTTGGGAGAAGGCATCTGACGTTGACACCCCAACAGGTCACACGGGTGTTGTTGATCGGCAATAGCCGATGGCACTGGGGAGAACGGAATGCTTTTGGTCTGCACTTCGACCATGCTTTGCCGGATGTGGCTCGTCTTGAGGGGGGACTGGGGGGATGGGCGGCAGTGGGAGCCGTCCCAGCGCAGTTGATGTCAGCTGACCAACGGCGGATCATGCTCGGGGATGTTCCACTGGCTGGTTGCCCCCCTTGGCTGGGGGTGGATCGGGCGATTGGTGCGTGGGCTGGATGGACTCGCAGTTCGACATTGTCGTTGGACCTCAGGTCCGGACTGCTGCTGGTGGATGCCGGCACGGTGTTGAGCCTCACGGTGTTGTCGCCAGATGGAGAGTTTGTTGGTGGTCAGCTCATCCCTGGCTACAGGCTTCAGCTTTCAGCGATGACGCAAGGGACAGAGGCTTTGCCTGAAACGGTTTTTGCTGCCCCTGGGAAGGAACAATTTCCAAAAGACACCATGTCGGCGATGCGTCGTGGCGTCCTTCAGGCGATGGTCAGCGCTGTTCAGGATGCGCAGAGGGCCTGCGGAGGTCTGCTCTGGCTGTGCGGAGGCGATGCGGAGCTCCTCGCAATCGAACTTCGACATTCGTCCCCACAACTGCAACTGGATCCGGAGTTACAGCTGCGGGGATTATTCGATCTCCTAGACGCATCGATTTAGTCGAGCCCTAAGTCACTCAGCAGAGTGTCGGCCATTGTTGCTGCCTTCACCTTTAAGTAAAGACGCTCGATGCGTCCTTCCGCATCGATCACAACGGTGTGGCGCATCATCCCCATGTATTCACGACCCATAAATTTTTTGAGGCCGTAGCTGTCGTAGAGACTGGCCACAGCGCAAGGTTCTTCGTCCGTTAAGAGTGTGAACGGGAGAGAGTGTTTGCTGATGAACTTGGTATGGGAGGCAGCGTTGTCTTTGCTGATGCCAAACACTTTGATGTTGTGGTCTTCGAAGCGTTCCCAGCGGTCTCTGAAATTGCAGGCTTCTTTCGTGCAGCCTGGAGTGTCGTCTTTTGGGTAGAAATAAAGGATGACCCGTTGTCCCTTGAGCGAGGAGAGCTGGACAGATTCACCGTCTTGATTGGGAAGTGTGAAATCTGGAGCTGGATCTCCGACTTGAAGGGGCATGAGGATAAATAGTTGCTTCTGTAAAATTGTAAGGGTTGAAAGAAGATGAAACGTTCCAATTAGTGGAGCTGGAACTGGATGTTGGAGTTTATGGGGTTAAGATAGTTTCATCAGTTTTAAAGAAAGGGATTTCTCCTGTTGTGGTATCTGAGTTCTTAGATATTTTGCATTTACCTAAAATATTCAAGCTAGCTTTTATTTGCTTGTCTACAGGTTTTATTTTGTCGCCCCCGGCTGCGAATGGACAAGTGTTGGCCGATCTCTGTATTCGTTCGAAAGCTTTTAATCCTGCTTTGGCTAGGAGGTGTGAGAATTTTAATATTTTCCTCGAAACAGGAAAGATTGATGGTCACTCGTTAACGGTTGATTTGCAAAAATCAGGCTGGAAGATTGATGAAATCAGAATGGGAATAAATAGAAAGTATTCGGTGGATATTGTAAGTGTTTCCCGTTATTTGAATTCAGATAGTGGGATTGAATTCTTGAAAGGTCAGACTGCTTATTACTCCCCGAGATGGGGTAAAAAGAGCACAGCAATTGCGGCGCTACGCTCTGCAATACTTGCAGATTCGGCGGATGGCAAGATTTCAAGTGTCGGAATTATGGCATCGTTGCCTGTTGAATTTAGTTTTTCCGATTCTTTTGGTAAAAACTACATTCGGAGCGGTATTTGCGCTCCCAGCATGTGTAATGGACATGAGCAGTGTAACTCGCTGCTCTCATGGTATGTATTTCTGCCAGCTTGTATTTGTGCAAATTCTAAATAGTTTTAATTATTGAATTGTATTGCAGTTGTCAATCCTCTAGAATTAATTTATTCGTATTAATTGCATATTTGTCATTTATTCCTTTTGCTGCCCCAGTAATAAGTGGTGTCTCATTGGGAGTCGTAGACCATCTACTTTTAAGCATTCGAGTTGTTGTCGTAGGGCGGTGAGTGTGGCCGTATCTATTGGACCCATTGCTTGCCTGTAGTCCGAGGATTCAGATAACCATCGTTCAGCAAGGACATTTCCTCCTTGCAGCGTAAGTATTTCCAACCAACTCTCTCGTGTAATACACCAACCTTGCGTTTCTAATACTTGCTGAGGGAACCTTTGGGCATCCATCCAATTCTGTTCTTGTTGCATCAGTCTCTTGATGCCAATTTCTTTTGGATTGCTGGCGTGTAATGCTGTCGCGGGACCGGCTTCTGCTTGTGTCAGAAGAAGTCGTAGTTGCGTTTTGGGGTGACAATAGGTTCGTAGCCCTTCTCCTAACACGGACCAATCCATCAGTTGGAGATCTCTGGTGCTGAGGCGACCGCCTATCCATTCAAATGCCTGGCTCTCCTGCAACTCTTCGAGTCCTCCGCTGAGGAGCTGGGGGCGAAGTTCGTGGTCAAGCAGTTGGATTTGGGCTTCGATGCGATGGCGATCGTCGCGACTACTGCAAAGAATGGTGACTCCGCCCTCAGGAACGGCACGTAGCGGGTCAAGAGCCCAGATCAATGACCGGGCCCCCAGGATTAAAATGCGGTCATGGCGCTGCCAAGAAACGCCTCCCCAAAGACGTTCGCGGAGTTGATGTAGCCGTTCCCCTTCTTGTCCGAGTTGACGCTGAATCCAGCGCTCGAGGCCTGGACTGTCGGGTCCACTGCTGAGCAGAAGTGGTTGATCAGCTTCAAGCTCTGCGGCGGCGGCGAGCTGGGCTGCACGGCGGGCACCCATCCGTTCACGCCGTTGTCCTTCCCAGCCCAGAGTCCCCGGCTGCCAAAACACCTCGCCTTGCAGTGCCCTGGGCAAATACTGCTGCTCGACCCAATGGTCTGCATAGGCATGCGGATAGCGGTAACCCACGCCATCTCCGAAGGCGTCGCCATCTCGATTTGCATCGCGTAAGTGGAGTGGAACGTCTTGTCGGTTGGCGTCACGGACGCTCTTAAGGGCATCGAAGAAGCCCAAAATGCTGTTGCTCTTCTCCGTCCCTGCTAAGTAAAGAGCGGCTTGGGCGAGGGGGTAGAGCCCTTCTGGGAGTCCGACCCTTTCAAAGGCCGCGGCGCAGGCCTCCACCACCACCATGGCTTGGGGATCAGCTAAGCCGATGTCTTCGCCAGCGGCGATGAGCATGCGCCGAAAAATGAAGCGGGGGTTCTCACCGGCTTCCACCATGCGTGCGAGCCAAAACAACGCTGCATCGGCATCAGATCCCCGCAGCGACTTGATGAAGGCACTGATGGTGTCGTAGTGGGCATCACCCTGTTTGTCGTAGAGAACAGCGCGCTGTTGAATCGACTCCTCGGCAGTGCTCAGATCGATTGAGATGGTGCCGTTCGTTGCTGGTTCAGAGCTTTCCACCGCTAGTTCGAGGGCGTTGAGCAGGCTGCGGGCGTCTCCCCCGGCAACATCAACGAGATGGTCCGCGGCATCCGTGTCCAGCACCACTGAGCGATCGCCGTAACCCCGTTCTTGGTCTGTGAGTGCTCGTTGAAGAAGCTGATGGAGGTCTTTGCGTGCTAAGGGCAAAAGCCGAAAGAGGCGCGAACGGCTGACGAGGGCCTTGTTCACTTCGAAGAAAGGGTTTTCTGTTGTGGCTCCAATAAGGGTGACGGTTCCGTTTTCCACCCAAGGCAGAAGGGCGTCCTGTTGTGCGCTGTTGAACCGATGCACCTCATCTATAAACAAAATTGTGCGGAGCCCGTGCCGCTCAAGCCGCTGTTGTGCTGCGTCCACTTCGGTGCGTAAATCCTTTACCCCCGCGAGCACTGCATTCAAATTGCTGAAATGAGCACGGGTGTGGTTAGCCACAATCCTGGCCAGGGTTGTTTTGCCAACTCCAGGTGGACCATGCAAGATCAGATTGCCAACTCTGTCTGCTTTGATTGCGCGTTGGAGGAGACGACCTTCTGCCAAGATCCCTTGCTGTCCCTCGAATTCCTCCAGAGTTCGTGGCCGCATGCGATCAGCCAGTGGTGCAAGCCGCCGCCGCTGTTGTTCTCCGTGAAAGGAGAAAAGATTTTGACTCACTACAGATCTATTAAGTGATAACTGTGGGCTGCTTCATCCCAGTGCGATGTTCGATTTCAGCAAGATCATTGATTGCACGAATCATCTCGCCAAGGGCTATTTGAGGATCTTGGTTTAGGTCACCGCTGTTGGGTACATAGCTCTCGAGATATACCCGGATCGTCGCCCCTTTGGTGCCGGTGCCTGAGAGGCGAATCACAACGCGGCTGCCGTCTTCCAAAAGAAGCCTTAGGCCTTGGCCTTGAGTGACCGAGTTATCGATGGGATCGGTGTAACTGAAGTTGTCCGCATCCCTAATGGTTCCTCCAGCGAAGGATTGCCCCTTCAGGCTTGGCAGCATTCCTTCGAGCCGGTCATAGAGCCCATGGGCAGCCATGCTGTCCACTGCTTCGTAGTCATGACGTGAGTAGTAGTGCCGCCCAAAGCGTTTCCAATGATCCGCCATAATCTCTGCGACGCTGCAATGTCGTTTGGCCAGGATTTGAAGCCAGAACAAGACGGCCCAAAGCCCATCTTTTTCGCGGACGTGGTCGCTGCCAGTGCCAAAGCTTTCCTCTCCGCAGAGGGTTATCTTTCCAGCGTCGAGCAGATTCCCGAAGAACTTCCAACCGGTTGGCGTTTCATAGCAGTTGATGCCCAACTCCTTGGCCACCATATCCACAGCAGCGCTCGTGGGCATCGAGCGGGCTACCCCCGCCAATCCCTTGGCATAGGCTGGAGCCAAGGTGGCATTGGCTGTGAGAACCGCAAGGCTGTCACTGGGATTTACAAAACAGTGATGCCCCAGAATCATGTTGCGATCACCATCGCCGTCACAGGCAGCGCCAAAACGAAAACCATCTCCTTGGAGAAGCAGCTCGGCTAGGTCGTGGGCGTAGGTGAGGTTGGGATCGGGATGGCCGTTGCCAAAGTCTTCCAGTGGAATGCCGTTGCGGACACTGCCGACAGGTGCGCCTAAAAGACCTTCCAGGAGGCGTGTGGCATAGGGACCAGTCACCGCATGCATGGCATCGAAGGCGAGTGGGAAGTCGTTGCGAAGCAACGCCTTGATTTCATCAAAATTGAATAAATGCTGCATCAGGGCCACAAAGTCATCTACGCCGTCGATGACCTCCACCGACATGGCACCGATGGAGTGCTGCCCGGGCCTATCCAGCGAAACCGGCGTCGAGTCAACGATGGAATAGTGGCTGAGGGTTTTGGTGCACTCAAAAACAGCGTCTGTATAAGACGCCGGGGTGGGTCCACCGTTGGCACCGTTGACCTTTACGCCAAAGTCACCATCGGGGCCGCCGGGATTGTGACTTGCGGAGAGGATGATGCCTCCGATGGCATTTTTGCTGCGGATCAGATGGGATGCCGCTGGGGTGGAGAGGATGCCGCCGGTTGTGACGATTACCTTGCTCAGCCCATGGGCGGCCGCCATGCGCAGGATCACATCTATGGCACGAACGTTGCCATAACGTCCGTCGCCGCCAACCACCAAGGTGCCGCCATCTGTGCCCGACAGAGTGCGCAATGCCGCCTCTACGAAGCTTTCGAGGTAGTTCGGCTCCTCAAACTGCTTGCTACTTTTGCGCAGGCCAGAGGTGCCGGGTTTTTGATCGGTGAATGATTTGTCGAGACGAACCTGACGTTGGGTCGGTTCCGCAGGGGTCGAGCTGGTCATCTCAACAGTTATGGCGTTACAGGGAACGTAAACACAGGATTGCCGTTGTACGAGGTCGAGCCGACCAGTTAACGCCGCTACCCTAGTGATTGGGAAATTTCATCGAGTTATGTCCCGATCGCTTCTGATGTTCCAGTTGGGTTGTTTAGATGCCGGCTCAGCTCTGCGGGCATCGTCTCATTATTGAAAGCGGGCCATTCCCTTTAAGCATGCGTTCAGCGAGGCTGCTAAGCCTGCCAATACTGTGTTGAATGTTGAAGCAGACGGGCACGGAGGCGTGACTTAGCGGCAATCTTTCCAACGCCATCGTGCAGTTGTCCAACAGCTGTGACGTTTAGGATCTCTTGCAGTCGGTTTGTTTAATTGTGTCCAGCATTGCTGGACAGGAGAATGAGCTCAGCATGGGGGAGATGATGACCACCTCGAAGCAACTGCTTTTCATACTCAAGCCTTCGACCACAACTCCTTAACTTCGACGAGATCGAAGACACTCTTTTGTTCAAGAGGACTTCTTCAAGAGTTCTCCATCAGACAAGCCATGAGTGTTGAAGATTATGCAATTGTGGATCGTGGATGATCGATTATGTGCGTGCTGGAGCTGGCTCTTTGGATGGTTTGACGAGCTCGCTGCACACTCGTATCAGTCTGCGTGCGGGCTGATCAATGGCATCGCGTCGTCTGAAGTTGTTTGTGGCTGCAACACGTGCTTCTCCGAAAAGGCTCCAAAGAACGTCTTTGCAAATGACCGGGAGACGGGGGTGATCCATAAGCTCGTCAGCACGTTTGCGTGTGCGGTCGCAGGGATCTGTGCTGTTGTTCAGTGAGCAGAGAAAGGCTTCCTTTTGCAGCGTTTTCAATGCGTCTTGGTTAGGCCAAGGCACATATGCAGTGGCTGCAATTGCAGGACTGGCAATGGAGAGCAGTAGCAGCAGCAGGGCTGGCGAGAAATGGAGTTTCATGGAGCTATTTTTCTGTGCTTTAGTTCAGGTGAAATCAAGGTTGTTGATTGTTAGATCAGGAGCACCTTTGAGAATGGCAATGATGCCACCATCGCCAAATCCTTTGTCTGCTCCATTCTCGTTGAAGTAGAGCACACCTTTCTTGTGGTCATAGAGAAAGTCGAAGTCTTGCTTGGAAAGTTTTGTCTTAACTTCTTTTTTGTTCTTGACAGCAGCAAAGGTTGCTGAGCTGCTGATCAGTAAGACCTTGAGGCGTGATAGCACCGCAACACATAAAAGATTGTGGTCAGGAGCTAAGACAGGCAAGACAAGTGTGGTGCCATTAAGTCAGCAGGTCGTGAAGGTGCTGAGGCATCACAGTAAGACGATGCAGTGCCTGGGTCTGAACACGAAGGATGGGTTGGTATTTGTGGCACCGAGGACCTATGACCATTAATTTGAATAGAGGGTTACAGAAAGTCTGAAAGCGTTCGCATCGGCGGGTAGGACTGACTGCAAGGCGTCTGTACGCCCAAAGGTACTCGTTTCTGAGTCATTCCCGGTGCTTAGGAATAGTCCTGCTAATTTGGCAGCAGAGCTGGGACCTGACTGGTGCGACAAGGTCGCTGACAGTCCTGGAATATAACTACCTCACAAGCCTTCCTGTAAGTCCTTATTAAGTGCTATTTGAGAATCTAGATGCCATGGCAGTTGAATATCCCAGGAGACCGATTGCTGCAAGCATTTCCACTATTTCCTCTTCTCCTCTAAAAGTAAATCCCCTAGTAAATTCGTGTAAATCGTAATATAGGCAAAGGCTGAAAATACATGCGGGAATGAAATATATTAAAAGCATTTTGGATGGAGCTATTTGCGCTACGAGATTGACCGCAAAATTTTTCCCCGCGGACCTAGAGAATTTGTCTCCCAAGAAAGATATTGAAATCACCACTGCAAGAATCATTCCAAATGCAAAATCTGAATGTGTGTCAATAAAGCCAATGTTATGTAAATTAGTCTCGCCTTGAGCATTGATTAAAGATATTTCAGCTGGCGTTTGCCAATTAAAAATCATCTGTCCCCAGCTCATTTCTTCCATTGCGACGACGAAACAGCTGGCAGAAAGAAAGTAAAAGATAATTTTCAATGATGTAGGGCGTATTGATGTGGCGCAATACAAAAGAATGTAGGCTGTTAGTAACAACAATAAAAAAGAAGTCCACTCAATGATGCCGCCTTCCTGGAGACTTCTTCTGTAAGAGCTGGTACTACCGGCACATACTTTTAATGTTATTATTAGACTGCTTATTAATATTCCTATCTTGAAAAAAATGAGATTTATGCGATGTTCGCCTCCTGTGGAGTAAATAAGTTTGTTAAAATTAAATTTGAAGCTAATCCATACGAATAAAGTTCCTGCTACGAGTAGCGAAAAATCTGTAAATGCTAACTCTAGTGAGTTGGAGATTAGCTTTACAGAGAATACGACCATAAGGGCAGATCCGCTCGCGAAAAATAAGATCGTGAAAAGTCTTCCGATCTGTAGTCTTGGGTCTTTTCTGGAGATGGGCATTTTCAAGGATTGTTGGCTTGCACTGGATTAAGGCAAGATATTATGTATAGCCATGAGGCTAACTGTTTGTTCCCTTTATGCAAGTTCCTTGAGGTTTAATAAAAATAAGTTACGCTCTCATGCTGCTAAGAGATTGAGGCACTAATGTTCTGTATCGATATGGGTAAACTAACCAATCTGTATCAACTCGAAAAAAGTGGATTTGCTTATCTCTCGCGTGATGATATGTTTGAGATCCATGAAAAGATTGATTTTAAGTTCCACTGTATACGTGAATCGAGCAAAATAATAAGATCATCATTCAGTATTGCACGCGCATGAGCGATGGAGTAAGAAGGTAAAAAGCTTATTACGTCAACTTCGAAAAATTGGTTTACTCGATATCCAAGTTTGAAGAATATAAAAATAATTTTCCAAAACCCAAAATTTTCGAAAAAGCCATAAATATTGCTCACTATCTCTCAAGAGGTTTTGACTACATTAGAGTCCATTTGTATATCCTTGAGGATCAAATTTGCTTTGGTTAGTATACTCCCTATCATGCTGCCGGTATCGCCAAGGTGACATCTGATCAACGCGATGATCTGCTCGGTAAGCACTGGCACTGCAAAGAAATATCTTTCGAGCCGAGCGGTGGCATCAGCAAAATAATTGATTGAAATGTGTATCAAAACTATTATATAAATTGCGTCTCAACTTTTCAAAAGTTTCTTCAGGGAAGACAGTAAAAACCTTCATTTAGATCTCAGAGCTACATGTTTTGCGTAGAGTCAAACATTCTGCCCTGCATTTTTCGTCCAGGAAAGGGTGGTATAAGCCTTCGATTTATTTATGGAGATCACACCGATTAAAGTGTTCCCCTCTCACCGTGCAATGTCTGCCTAATGGGGCATCTCAGATGTTTTCAGCATGGCGATGAACCATAAGGAGCTCAAAGCTAGCGCTACGCCAACGCCCGCTCCAATCCCGACGCGTGTCATCACAATGGGAACAAGGATTGGAAACACTACCGCTCCAGCGAGGGGGGTCAGGGCAACAAACCAACGCAACCCAGAAAGAGATTTTTGTTCAGAGGGGTTGTTCAGAACCATTCAGCTCGTGCTTCGCTTGCAGGGTTGCTGTTGTCGTCAGGGGTTTGACGCTCAAAGTTGAGGGTGATGTTGCGCTTCTGTTCGCCATCAGCCGCTGTGGCTTCGATTGGATAGAGCTGCTCTCCATCCCGGAATGGAACTTGAATACGGAATGTACCGTCTGCTGAAAGGGGCACTTCTTCACCACCAATGGTGAGGCGTGCAGAGGGATCAGTGGCTCCATAAACGATCAGCTCGGCATCAGCCACCAGCCAGAACGAGCGTTGGCGTGAAGCAACACCGCCGAGGCCTGACTCGTTGCGGCCGCTCGCCCATAGGCCAATACCGGAATCGTTGAGTCCAGAACGACTGGAAGCAGAGGAATCGTGGAACGCCTCTTGGAATTCCTCAGAGCCCACTCGACGACGACGGAAATGAACAGTGGCGCTTTGGTACAAACGCTCGTGAAGGCCGCTGTCGCTGGTTTCGTTCGCCGGTGCCGGTGCCAGTGGTGTGGGAGCAGTGGCAGATGGGGCGGGAGCAGGCGATGCGTCCAGGCTGAACGGCACAAATTGATCAAGAATTTGCTCGCTTGGATGAAGAGCAGGGACTCGGGCAACGGAGGAAAAAGCCAAAGACATCCAACTGTTCGAGATGCGATATCCCAATTCAACCCGGTAGTCGCGGTCGCAAAGCGGAACAGGTAAGTACCACTCGGTGCTGTGGCTATCGACGGGAACTTCCTGAAGGGTATGGGGGTGAGCACTACCGTCTTGCATGCCAGTGACGTCGGCTAAGCGCAGACACAAGCGATTCGCTCCTTCCTTTTGTGCATGCTCGCGGTCTCTATCGGAGATCTCCCAGAACACATAGGCCCATTGGGGATCGCGAGGTAAAAACACCACACGTGTTTCTGTGGTGGAAATGGTGGGAGCATTCAGCTCAGCTTCGATCGCTTTAAGATCTCCACCGCGTTTTTCTTGGCGAACCGCTACCTCGTCAACGAGGTTCTCCTTGCTCTTGCGGCTGTAGAGCGGTACCCCTAAGTCACTGGCGATTTGACGGAGTTGACGGAGGGTTAGACGTGCCAGTGATGAAATAGTAGGGGACACGTCCAAAGCTCCAGGTTTAGTTCGGGATCATTTTGAGCCCAAAATTTCAGTTCTGACCCTCGGCACCTTCACTGGTCAGTGGATGCTGACTCCAATTCTTGGGGATCACAGTCAGAGCCATAAAAAAGGCAGAGCCGAAGCCCTGCTGTGATTTTGGATGTGTACCGGTCTTCAGCGGCCAATGCTGCGGTAGGGAACTTTTGACAAGTAATCCATTTCCGTGTTGCTGACGTTCCCACGGGTGCTGGGCATGGGCATGTCTTTGATCCAGTCGAGGTAATCGCTTGGGGATCCACCGCGTTTGATTTTTGCCCGCGCTGGCAGCGCTTTGCCGGGGCCGCCCATGAACACGATTTGTGGGAAGCCGAGGATGCCTCGGTAGTACTCGTCGTAACGAGGGCTGGTGATGTTGAAGGGGGTATCGCCAAGTGATCGTCCTGGCAGAACTCGGTTGCGCTGGAAAGGAACTGTGTCATATCCGAAGGCGTCTAAATACTCAGGGCTGTCAAGCAACACATCCACCAATCCCATGAGGCCTTTGGTGGCAATCACGATCGACCAAGACAGTTCTTCTCCCTTCCCATTGACCTTGCGGCCAAGGATGCGTTCCGTCAGGTGACGGACCACTTTGTAATTGCTGTTGAACCCATAAAAGCTGCGTTTAAAGGTGTCCGAAAGCAGCAAGCCACGAATGAAATCACGAACCGTGATTTGCCCATCCTTGAGCTGAGATTCGAGGTTGGAGTCGCGATCCGATTTAAAGGCGTGGAAATAAATCTGGCGGTAGGCGCTTTCAATCACCGTGTCCAGGTTGTCCCGGTCGTCCGCAATGGCAAAGGAATAAGCCCGGGATCCTTCGTCGGAACCAACTCGAATGTTCGGAACACCAGTCCTCAAAGAGTTCTGGGTGATCGGTGCATACTCCAGAAGAGGAATGGCCACTAGAGCTTCAACGTCCACTGTTGGCGATCGTAAGGGGGGCGCCGGTTCCCTTGACTGCCGTTGTTGCAGCGATCACATCCCGTAATAGTTCGCCTAAGTACTAATACTTACCAGCCAAACGGTGCGAGTTGGGTCGCGGCAGCCCCAGATGCTGCGGTTTTCGACGATGCGTCGTCCAACTGGCGGGTCTCCATGCAAAAGGAGGCGTTATTGGAGAGTCCTTGAACGGTGCTTGTCCGCAGTCGAAGGTTGGGCCCCGCGAACCAAAAGCGTTCCAAGGAACTCATCATTTCGTAGTCGGTCGTGAGGATCAAGCCGTTGTCGTCATCCATGCGGAATTGGCCAGCGACTGGGGCTTTCTCGGCATAGCCCCGATCGCGCAACAGCAAGCCATGGCGCCCAGCGTCATCACTCGGGATCAGTCCAAACATGGTTTGGTCTTCATGGGACTCTCCGGCACGGTCCCAGGCCATGGAACCGCTCCAGCGAACCCAACAACCTCCAATGATTCGGCTGACGTCTTGGTCATTGCATTTGGCGATTTCGGCAAGGCGCTCATCGCCTTTGAGCAGCTCTTCCACAACGATGAAGGACGCCCCGGCTTCAGCGCGACGGTGGAGCAAGTGGTGTTGGCTGCGCTGAGACATCCAACGACCGCAGCTCAGGCGGAAAAAACTGAGGGCGTCTGGGATCTCGAGGGTCATCGTCGCAACTCATCTGCGCTGATGATGGCAGTTGGTTGGTGCTGGCTAGGAGCGGCAGCGACGCTCTGCCGCGGCGATGAGGTCATCGAGGCTGAGCTCTAGGGGGACTTTGCGGCAGTGCTTGGCCACGTCCTCGAGCTGCTGCGCTGCGTTGTTTAGCTGATCGAGAAGTATGCGTAAAAATTGGGGATCATCGGCCACAACTGGTTGTTGCTCGCACCACTGCCGTCGTTGGGCCGCGTCCGGTAGCGCTCCATCGACGTCAGAAGACATGTCGCGGAAGCTTGAGAGGCAATGGGCCAGCAATCGGAGATGGTGGCGATCGAGCTGAGGAAGCAACGTGGCATCGATGCGAGCGATCGTGTCGGCATCAATATTCATGGGGTCTCGATCGGCGTAATCCGAAATCCGCAGGTGTGTCCGCCTTCGAGTCGCCAATGCACTCGTTCCACCAGGCAGTCGGGAACGGTCCGGCGGATGAGTAGAAGTTCTTGGTCGCAGATGGTCGGGAATTCCTCAGCGATGCGCTGAACTGAGCAATGCGCCTCTTGAAGGTTCCAACTGTGGCCGTCGTCATCGAGGCTGCAGACCGTTACGTATCCCTCGTCGCGTCGTAGGCGCGCGAGTTGGTGGAGTCGGTCTTGAAGAGGAGCGTCGCCGAGTTGAAGGCGGTACTGCTGCGCTTTCCCTTCCGCCTGACGTTGCAGGAGCTGCTGGAAGGCGTCTTCTGGAAGGCTGGACCGCAGTGAATCGAGCAACTCCAAGGCAAACCCCCCGCTTCCATCGGGAAATGTTTCGCGTCCGACTTCGGTGAGAAACCAGCGATTGCTGGGCCGTCCTGGCCCGCTGGAACTTGTATTGGAAGCAACGAGTCCATCCTCGGCCAGGGCACGGAGATGACGGCGCATCGCTTGCACTGAAATGTGCTGCGTTTCTGCGAGGTCGCAAGCATCCATCTCGCCGCGCTCAAGGAGCAGGGAGAGCACGGCTTCGCGGGTGCTGGGCTGGGCCGATGTGCTCATGAGGAGCCGCAGTCCCCCACACCATGACAGTGGATTGATCCCATTGGCAGTAACAATGGTGTGCCCGACAATGTGCCGCCTTCTGACTTAGGCTGCTCATAAGGAAACCTTGGGGTTTCGTAATTCGCTGATCTCTCCATGCCCGACGCCGCTACAGAGCCGACAGCTGAAAGTCTTGAAATCATTCGCAAATTCGCAGAGACCTACGCCAAGCGCACTGGAACGTATTTCTGTTCTGAGCCAAGTGTCACGTCGGTGGTCTTGAAGGGACTGGCTCGCCACAAGGAAGATCTAGGTGGTGCCCTTTGCCCATGTCGTCATTACGAAGACAAGCAAGCTGAAGTGTCCCAAGCTTTTTGGAATTGTCC
The DNA here is from genome assembly GCA_003210375.1 of Synechococcus sp. AG-686-B21. GTDB lineage: Bacteria > Cyanobacteriota > Cyanobacteriia > PCC-6307 > Cyanobiaceae > Parasynechococcus. The sequence goes on from QCVM01000001.1 coordinate 73,583, forward strand.
TTGCGTCCCCATGCGAGAGCGTAAGGAATGCCACTGCATGTTGTTTCTGACGGAAGACAATCCTTTCGCATGTCCTCAGAAAACCCAGACCATCACCACAGAAACGATCCAAGCCACCGCAGGCTGACCTGAATGACCAGCACCTCCACACGAGACCTTGTTAGTCAGCCGTACAAATACGGCTTTGTCACTGATATCGAGACCGACAAGATCGAGAAGGGTCTTAGTGAAGAGGTCGTGCGGCTTATTTCATCTAAAAAGGATGAGCCTGAGTTTTTGCTTAATTTCCGGCTAAAAGCCTTTCGCCACTGGCTCACCTTGAAGGAGCCCGACTGGGCTGCTTTGGGCTATGAAGCAATCGATTATCAAAATATTATTTATTACGCAGCTCCAAAGCAGCAGGCGAAAAAAGCAAGTCTTGATGAAGTTGATCCCAAGCTTCTTGAAACCTTCGAAAAATTAGGGATTCCTCTGAGTGAGCAGAAACGCCTCAGCAACGTGGCTGTTGATGCGGTATTCGACAGTGTTTCCATTGCCACCACGTATCGGGAAAAACTTGCGGAGCACGGAGTGGTGTTCTGTTCGTTTACAGAGGCGGTCAAAGATCACCCTGAGTTGATTGAGCGATATCTCGGTTCAGTGGTTTCCAGTAACGACAATTACTTTGCGGCACTGAATTCAGCTGTGTTTAGTGATGGCTCATTTGTGTTTATTCCGAAGGGCGTGGAATGCCCCATGGAGCTGTCGACGTATTTCCGAATCAATTCTGGCGATACCGGCCAATTCGAACGCACCTTGATCGTGGCGGAAGAAGGCGCCTCTGTGAGCTACCTCGAGGGGTGCACCGCTCCAATGTTCGATACGAATCAGCTGCATGCTGCAGTCGTGGAACTTGTTGTTTTAGACGACGCATCCATCAAATATTCCACTGTTCAAAATTGGTACGCCGGAGATGAGAACGGCGTCGGTGGTATCTACAACTTCGTCACCAAGCGTGGCCAATGCCGTGGTGCTCGCAGTCGAATTAGTTGGACTCAAGTGGAAACCGGTTCAGCCATTACTTGGAAATATCCCAGCTGCGTGTTGCAAGGGGCTGACTCTGTCGGAGAGTTTTATTCCGTTGCACTCACCAATAACTGTCAGCAAGCGGATACGGGAACCAAAATGATTCATTTAGGGCCTCGCACGCGCTCAACGATTGTGAGCAAGGGCATCAGTGCTGGCCGTTCCAGCAACAGCTATCGCGGACTCGTTCAGATGGGTCCAAAGGCAAAGGGTGCCCGTAACTACAGCCAGTGCGACTCAATGCTGATCGGCGATCAGGCAGCAGCGAATACCTATCCCTACATCCGCTCGCAACAGCCCCAAGCCGCGATCGAACATGAGGCCAGCACTTGTCGGATTTCAGAAGATCAGCTCTTTTATCTTCAAAGCCGAGGCATTGGTTTTGAGGAGGCGGTGTCGATGATGGTGTCTGGCTTCTGTCGGGACGTGTTCAACCAGCTGCCCATGGAATTTGCCGCTGAAGCCGATAAGTTGCTGGCTCTCAAGCTTGAGGGGTCTGTGGGTTGATCCCCGCTCCTTGATTTACTGCACTTTTTTTCCTCGTTTTCTTTAAGTGATTCGCCCCGACGCCGAGCTTCTCCTCGACATCACTGATCTACATGCGTCCGTAGAGGATCAGCCGATCTTGAAGGGTGTGAATCTTCAGGTGCGGTCTGGCGAGATCCATGCCGTGATGGGTCGCAATGGCAGTGGGAAAAGCACGCTTTCTAAGGTTCTCGCCGGTCATCCCGCCTACCGCGTGACCTCCGGAACTGTTCTCTACCGCGGCGAGAATTTGTTTGAGCTGGAGGCCGAGGAGCGGGCTCGTCTTGGTGTGTTCCTCGGTTTTCAATATCCGGTTGAAATCCCTGGTGTGAGCAACTTGGAGTTCCTGCGGGTTGCCACCAATGCGCGTCGCCTGAAGCGAAACCTCGAGGAGTTGGACACGTTTGATTTTGAAGACCACGTGCAAGAACGCTTGAAGGTGGTTCAGATGGATCCCGCTTTCTTAGAGCGCAGCGTCAATGAAGGCTTTTCTGGTGGCGAGAAAAAGCGCAACGAGATCCTTCAGATGGCTTTGCTCGAGCCAGTTGTGGCCATTCTCGATGAAACCGATTCCGGGTTGGATATCGACGCTCTTCGCATCGTTGCTGGTGGTGTGAATCAGTTGGCCAATGCAGACAACGCCACGTTGTTAATTACCCACTACCAACGCTTGCTTGATGAAATCACCCCGGACTATGTCCATGTGATGGCATCGGGTCGCATCCTTCGGACTGGAGGCCGAGAGTTGGCACTGGAGCTAGAGCAAACCGGTTACGACTGGGTGGATAAAGAGCTCGCAGCCCAGGGAGTGGCCTAACCATGGCTGTGTCCACCAGCGAACATGTGCTGGCACCGGTTCAGCAACGGGGTCAGGACGCGCTTAGTCGTCTGGGCTTGCCGACGCGGAAAGATGAAGCCTGGCGCCTTACCAACCTGAGCCGACTGGAAGCTGTGGCTCGGATGCCAATCAGCAGCGTGGCCACAGCCTCAGATGCACCGCCTCGTATGGATGGCGTTGTGCGCTTGGTGCTTGATGGAGTCAATGACCCGCTGGAGGGTGTGACCTTACCGGAGGGTCTCACGCCCCTTGAGCCAAAGGAGCTGGAGCTTGCCCTTGGCCACAGTCTCGATCGTTGTGGATGGTCCGACGATTGGTTGATCGAGTTCAACCATGCGTCCGCTCATCAGCTGTTGGCACTTCGGGTTCGCGGCACGGTTCCTCCGCTGGAACTTGTTGTGGCGGCCGCCTCTGGCCTCATCGCCACACGGGTGTTGCTGGTGGTGGAAGAAAAAGCACAGCTCGAGCTCCTACAAGTGTTTTCAGGACGCGGTGAAGCGGCCCATAGTCATCTTTTGGAGGTGCATCTCGGCCAAGAAGCGCAGTTGAATCACGGCGTTTTGGCTTGTGCCGATGGTGTGGCGTCGTTGTTTGCTCAACTGGCCGTTGAGCAAGAGCCCCGCAGTTCTTACAGCCTCACATCTGTTGTGCAGGGTTGGTCGTTGGGACGAATCGAGCCGCGGGTGGTGCAGGTGGATGGACAAGCCTCTACGACGATGAAGGGTCTGGCCGTTGCCGATGCTGACCAGCAGCTTGCTGTGCATACGTCGATGTGTTTCGAAGGGCCCGATGGTGAATTGGATCAGCTCCAAAAATGCCTGGCGGCAGGGCGCTCTCACACAATTTTCAATGGTGCGATCAACGTGCCGCGCAAGGCGCAGCGCACCAATGCAGCGCAATTGAGTCGGAATTTGTTGCTTTCGGATCGGGCCCGCGTCGACACCAAGCCTGAGTTGGAAATCGTGGCGGATGATGTTCGTTGTGCCCACGGCGCCACGGTGTCCCAGCTGCAGGAAGACGAGCTCTTTTATTTGCGGAGTCGTGGGATCGGAGCCTCCGATGCTGCGGTGCTGCTGTTGCGCGGTGCATGCCAAGAAGTGGTCGACCTGCTCCCGACTCATGCGACCGCCTGGCGACCGCTGGAACGCGTGCTTGAGGGACTGGCCTCATGACCACGCTCAAGCCTTCCCCGGCACGATCTGGTGTGGATTCAGTAAATCTTGCGTCACGATTTCGTGCTGATTTTCCAATACTCGCGCAAGCCACCCCAGATGGTCGGCCACTGATCTATCTCGACCACGCCGCGACCAGTCAAAAGCCGCAGCAGGTGATCGATGCGATGCAGCGTTACTACAGCTGCGATAACGCCAATGTGCATCGTGGTGCCCATCAGCTCAGCGCCCGGGCCACCGAGGCGTTTGAAGCGGCTCGAACCACAGCAGCTGCCTTTGTTGGTGCCCATAGCCCCCGCGAGATTGTCTTCACGCGAAACGCCAGTGAAGCGATCAATCTTGTGGCGCGCAGCTGGGGTGATTCCACCCTCCGCGAAGGCGATGAGGTGTTGCTGACGGTGATGGAGCATCACAGCAATTTGGTGCCTTGGCAGCTTCTGGCGCAGCGCACCGGTTGTGTCCTCCGCCATGTCGGGCTGACCGAAGATGGACGCTTTGATTTAGAGGATTTCCAAGCCAAGTTGTCGGATCGCACCCGGCTGGTGAGCTTGGTGCATATCAGCAACACCTTGGGATGCTGCAATCCTCTGGATTCTGTGATCCCTGCAGCCCATGCCGTTGGTGCGTTGGTGCTCGTGGATGCTTGTCAAAGCCTGGCGCATCAGAGCATTGATGTGGTGGCCCTCGAAGCCGACTTCCTGGTCGGCTCGTCGCACAAGCTTTGTGGTCCGACCGGAATGGGTTTCCTTTGGGCCCGTGAGTCGTTGTTAGAGGAGATGCCTCCATTCCTCGGCGGTGGCGAAATGATCCAAGACGTGTTCTTGGATCACAGCACCTGGGCTGTGTTGCCCCACAAATTTGAAGCCGGCACTCCCGCCATCGGCGAAGCCGTGGGAATGGGGGCAGGCCTTCGCTACTTGCAGGAGATTGGCTTGGAGGCGATTCAAGCTTGGGAAGCTCTGCTCACCCAGCATCTTTTTTCGCGCTTGCAAGCTATTGATGGGCTGCGGATCCTGGGGCCAACTCCTGAGCAACAGCCTGGTCGCGGCGCCCTCGCCACCTTCCTTGTGGACGGTGTGCATGCCAACGACATCGCGGCCTTGATCGATGCCTCAGGTATTTGTATTCGCAGTGGACATCACTGTTGTCAGCCGTTGCATCGCCTGTATGGGGTGACGGCTTCAGCTCGGGCCAGCCTCAGTTTCACCAGCACCATGGAAGAAATCGACTGTTTCGCCGAGGAGCTCGCCTCCACGGTGTCTTTCCTGCGGGAGCACAGCTGACGCTGTACTCCCGATTTAGGGGGAATGGGTCTTCGTGCTGGATTCAGTGCAGGATTGGTGAGCCCGTGCGCTCTGCATAGGCCTCCTCCCCATGTTCGTTCACGTCTACACCCATTTGCTCCGCTTCGGCGGGGACCCTGAAGGCGACACCGCATTGACGTAAGGCCATGGCAATTGCCAGGGTTCCCCCTGCAGCCAGGCCATAGGCCACGAGCACAGCTTGAAGTTGCCCAAGCATCAGCGCGATACGCCCCTGCTCGGCAAGCACAGCACCAGCGGGATGGTTTTCGATCAGAGCTGCGTTGGCAAAGACACCAGTGAGGAGCGCTCCGATCGTGCCACCCACTCCGTGGACGGCAAATGTGTCGAGGGAATCGTCAAAGCGCAGCCGTACTTTGATTCGAACGGAGGCATAGCAAACAACTGCGGTGATGGCGCCGATCGCCATGCCTGCGCCTGGTGTTACGAAGCCCGCAGCGGGGGTAACGCCCACAAGGCCTGCGACAGCACCGGTTGCCATTCCGACAGCAGTGGGTTTGTTATCGCGCCAGGTTTCCACAAGGGCCCATGTCACCAGACCTGCAGCAGCTGAAAGATGGGTCGTGGTGAAGGGCAATTCAGCGCCAGCAACCGATAGCTGACTTCCACCGTTAAAGCCAAACCAGCCAAACCAGAGGAGGCCAGTACCCAAAATGATTTGGGTGACGTCGTGGGGAGGTCTGCCCGACTGCGGCCAACCCTGACGGCGTCCCACCAGTCCAGCCAAGACGAGGGCAGACACGCCAGAGCTGATGTGCACCACAGTGCCACCGGCGAAGTCCAAATCTTTGCCAAGGAAACCCCCTCCCCAAACCATGTGGGCCAGAGGGGCATACACCACAAGCAGCCAGAGCGGCGTGAATAGGCACCAGAAGCGAAAGCTGAGCCGCTCCACTAACGCCCCAGAAATTAAGGCGGGAGTGATGATCGCAAACATGCCCTGGAAGAGGGCGAATGACAGGCCAGGAATGGTGAGGCCATCCCAGGTGCCGGACAGGTTCTCCAGCAAGGCATGGTCAAAGGGGTTGCCGATGACGGCATTCCAGCTGCCGCCGTCGCCAAAGGCCAAACTGAAGCCAACGCCGGCCCAGGTGAGGGTGGCGATCCCCATCATCACGATGCTCATCCCCATCGTGTTGAGCACATTGCGTCCTTGGACGAAGCCTCCATAGAAGAAGGCCAGTCCTGGAGTCATCAGCAGCACCATGGCGGAGCTGATCAGGATCAAGCTGTTGTCAGAAGCAGCACTGCCGGTGGCCGCATGGGCGGGGAGCAGGGCAGTGCCCAGGAGTTGCAATGCAGGAACGCAAAGGGCCGCGATGCCCAGGCGCCCGAGTCGGGATCGCACAAGAATTCGGTATCTAGTGATACTCAATAGGGGGCTAAGCGGCGCAAAGTTGTTCACTGTGAACATTTTTGAGCCAGCGGCGCGGGTGGCGCGAGTTGGTCATCGGCGCTTTCGCGGAGCGGTACAGCCGTATTTCCTTAGACAGAGCCGCCGTGATTGAAGACTTGCTCTGCTTGCGGACGCAATGGCCCCGCCAGCGACACTCTAAATAAAATTGTACGTAAAATATTTCGCCGCTAAGTAAGACTTTTGTGGGTATTTTGCATCAATTTATTTTTATTCTGCTTGCCCTAGTCCCAAGTTGAGCCTGAAGAATGCCTCGGTTTCCTCGAGCACTGTGATTTGAGTCGCTTGGTTGCGGAAGCCATGGCCTTCATCGTCAAAGAGGCGCACGTCCACTGTGATTCCGTTGTTGCGCAAAGCGGTGGCCATCCGCTCGGTTTGCTCCGCCGGCACCACCTTGTCTTTTAAGCCTTGGAAAAACAGCACTGGGCAACGAATGCGATCTGCATGTTGCAGAGGAGAACGGTCGTTGTAGATGGAGCGTTGCGCAGGCCAGGCACCCACGAGTCCGTCGAGGTACCGCGCTTCAAAGCGATGGGTGTCTGTCGCCATGGCGGTGAGATCGCAAACGGCATAGCGGCAGGCACCAGCTCGGAACACATCCGTGAAGCACAGTGCTGCCAGCGTGGTGAATCCCCCGGCGCTGCCCCCTTCGATTGCCACTTGATCGGGATGGGCGTGCCCCGAGGCAATCAATGCTTGTGCAGCGGCTGCGCAGTCGACCACATCAACGACGCCCCAGCCTTGGTTCAGGCGTTCCCTGTAAGCACGTCCGAAACCGGTGGACCCGCCGTAATTCACATCCACGACACCCCAGCCGCGGGAGGTCCAGTACTGAATGGCCAGGCTGAGGCCGCGGCGGGCCATGGCTGTCGGACCGCTGTGGCTTTTCACCAGAAGGGGTGCGGGTCCATCCCCTCCGCCCATGGGCGGGTAATACCAGGCATGGGTGCGTTGCTGCTGGTGTCCTTTGAACCAGAGAGGTTGAGCCACGCTGATCTCCTCAGCAGGCAGCGGCGGTGGTATGGCCGGCGAATGGCTCCAGGCCATCGTCCTGGGTCGAAGGTCGAGCTCGAAAAGCCCGGCCACGCTGCTGCTGTTGCTTGCGACGGCAACAGCCCTGCCATGACAGGCCTGTAGACCCGCCAGATCATCAAAGGGTTGCTCCAGCTTCACCACCGTTCCGTCGAGTCCCAGGCGTTGCAACGACCAGGTGCCATCTGCGCAGGTCGCCGCCAGGAGTCGTTCTCCATCCCAAGCGGTGGTACTCATGCCATAAATCCATTGGGGCATGGCGGTTTCCGCTGCCATCGGCCAAGGCCGTTCCCACGATGTAGTGGCTGGATCCTCAAGCATGAGGTTCCACCAGCCACTGCTGTCCTCCGCCACCAGGAGCCGGCCATCCGGAAGCCATTGGGGCTGAAAGACAGAAACGCCATCCCCTCCGGCACGCTGGATTGGGTTGATGAGTTGTCCTGTTGGCGTTAGTTCAGCGCACCACAGGCTGCTGCTGTCCCAAGGCATTGATGGCTGCACCCACTCAACCCAGGCCAGACGATCACCGTTCGGATTCAGTGCGGCATATCCGGCAAAATCCGCTGGTTGATGGAGCAGCTCTGGTTCTTGATCGGTGCGCTGAAGGTCGACGCTGACAAGTGCGTCCTTCCCGTTTTGTTCGCGGATGCCGATCCATTGGTTTCGCTGAAGATTCAGCAGGCCATCCGCCAGCTCCCAGGGCCCTGGACATGTCAGCCGTTGCGCTGGGGCTTCAGCTTCTGGGAGACGTTGGCGCGTGTCTGCTTTTGTCCAGCTGAATCGTTGTTGCCATAGACATCCGGCATCGATCCAAACCAGATGCAGATGCTGATCGTCTGTGGCTGTGGCCAGGACCCCTCCGCCGTAGTCGTGCACACGGCTGCGCAGGTTGATCGGTGCTGGTGTCAGCTCGATTTCAGGGCTATCCGGCTCGCCAAAGCGGCGCATGATTGCGGTCGTTCGCCCCTGTTCCGCAGGACGTTGTTCAAGCCAGATCAGCCAGAGACTGTCGTCTGGTCCTTGGACGAGCCTCGGTTCCTTCAGCCCTGGGAGCCGGCCAATGGCGGTTTGTGCGGAGAGTGGCGTGCGTCCCATGGCGTCTGAATTATCCCGATTAACATGCTGAATCAATGCAAGAGTGGTCTTGGCGGGAAGCTTTGCGCAGTTGGCACGAGCGGCTGACAAGGCCAGGGACACGATGTTGGTGCCGAAGACGGCGCTGGAAACCCCTCCGTTAGAGATTCATACCCTTGGCGCTGACGCTCTGCGTCAGCCCGCCCAGCGGATTGGCAAGGTCAATGATCAAGTCCGCGAACTGGCTCGGGACATGCTGCGCAGCATGTACACCGCCAAGGGCATCGGATTGGCCGCTCCTCAAGTTGCTGTGTATCAGCAGCTTTTGGTGATTGATCTCGACTTGGAGAATCCAGCAACACCACCGTTGGTGTTGATTAATCCAGAGATCACAGCGGCGAGTGCTGGCTTGGACACCTACGAGGAGGGCTGCCTGAGTATTCCTGGGGTCTATCTCGATGTGGTGCGTCCCACTGCCATCGAATTGAGTTATCGCGATGAGATGGGACGGCCACGAAAAATGAAAGCCGACGGATTAATGGCCCGTTGTATTCAGCATGAGATGGACCATCTCAATGGTGTGTTGTTTGTGGATCGGGTGACTGATCAAGCCGGGCTTCAGAAGGAATTGAAGGAGAATGGTTTTCAGTCCAAGCATGTCCAAAGAGTGTCCTGAGCCATGCCGATGAAACCTTTGGCCGGACTTTTTCTAGCCCTGGCATGCGTCTTGGGCATTGCCAGCACTGGATGCGTGTTTGAGCTTGCCTATGGAGAGCCTGATCTTGGTGTGTCGACCACCAGTTGGATTTTGGCGGTGGCCGCCCCCGCCACGGTTGGAACACTTGTTGTTGCGATTCGGTTGAACAAACCGGCCTGATGGGGCGGGCTTGAAGCCGCCATCACTTTTACGATCCCTTTAACTCAGCTTTCGGCCGTGATCCCTCGCTTTTTGCCTACCGCTGCTGGACTCGCCGTCGCGCTGTTAGGGACTGTGCCGGTGATGGCCCAGGGATCCCTTTTCACGGCTGTTCCCGTGGAGCAGGCCAACTTCATTTTGGTGTCGGCTCCGATCGGCAAGGGCGAGAGGTCTCAGCTGAATATTTATGAGCAGCGCACCAACAAGCGCCCTTGCTTCGCCGTGAGTGGTGGCATGCCTGCCGCTGTGGATCCTTTGCTTTCAAGCTTTGATTTCACAGGGATTTGTAACCGCTACATCGACGGCAATGGATATTCCTTGCGTATTGGTGGCGATGATTTGGGCACCCGTTATCGCCTCACCGTGGTCAAGACCGGTAGCGATATAGAGCTATTGGCAGCCCCCACCCGTAATCCCTCTGCACCGGTCTATCTGGTGGCCCAGGCCGGTGGAGTCGCGAGCGGTTTTGTTCAACTGAAGCTCCAGCCCGGTTGGTCGCTGATGCGCCGGGCGTATGGAACGAAAACCCTCGGTCACCTCTACATCTATCGGGATTCAGCCCCAGCGGAGTGATCTCCCATGAGATCAGTGCAGCGGTAACCACTCGCGTCGGCGATCGCTTCGGTCTGCACCATGTCGTGGCCGTTCAGGTCGGCGATGGTGCGGGCCACCCTGAGTAATTGCAGGCTGCTCCGGGTGGTGAGCCTGCGCTGTTCGATAACCCGCTCCCACAGCGTGAGCCCATCAGCCTTGAATTGGCCGTGGCGGTGTAGATCCGCTGCCGTGAGCGAGCGATTGTTGCAACCACTGGGATTTCGAGTCTGCATTCGTTGACGAGCCGCATTCACCCGCGAGGGCTCCAGCCATGGAGAGTGTGTTTTGGGACGTTGGCTGGCGTCCAGGCAAGTCCGAATTTGCCTTGATGATCGACGCTCTAATCGCAACTGCAGATCAATCCGATCAAGGAGAGGGCCTGAGAGCCGTTGCCAGTAGCGCTGTCGTTGGGAGCAAGTACAACGACAGGCCTGTTCGTGGTCACCATGCCAGCCACATGGGCAAGGATTCGTCGCGGCCACTAAGGTCTCCGCCGCTGGAAAGACCGTGGTCTCCCGCATTCGGCTGAGGCGCACTTTGCCGTCCTCGAGGGGTTGGCGAAGCAGGTCGAGCACCGGGCGCGGAAACTCTACTAATTCATCGAGAAACAGAACGCCGCTGTGGGCAAGGCTGATCTCTCCAGGTTTGGGGGTATGGCCTCCGCCAAGGAGCGCAACCCCCGAGCAGCTGTGGTGTGGAGAGCGAAAGGGTCGCTGATGGAGCAACTGCTCACAGATATCGAACTCCCCTGCCACGGAGTGAATTCGGGAGATGGTGAGCGACTCCGCTGTGTTGAGGGGTGGAAGCAACACCGGTAATTGGCGAGCCAAATGTGTTTTGCCGCATCCCGGTGGCCCAACCATCAACAGGTGATGCCCCCCGGCTGCCGCCAGCGCGAGAGCATGGGCGGCCCTTTCCATGCCCTCCATGCCGAGGCCCACGAGCTCCAGGGGGATAGCGGCAGGGGTGGCCTTTTGAGGCGATGGGTGGTGTCCAATGCGCACAAACGGGCATTCCCCTTTGAGCTGTTGCACCAACTCCTTCAGGTTGTGGGCTGTCCAAATGTTGAGGTTCGGAATGAGCGCAGCCTCAGTCGCATTGGCAGGGGGCACGACGAGGGCCCGTGCCCCCTGTTGCATGGCCAAATCAGCGAGGGCGATCACCCCACGACAGGGCCGCAGGCTGCCGTCCAGTCCCAATTCACCAGCGCACCACAGGCCGTCGAGCTTGGGGCGATCAAGTTGGCCGCTGGCCACCAGCAGCCCCAGCGCGATGGGGAGATCAAAGGCTGGCCCTTCCTTGCGTCGGTGGGCTGGCGCAAGGTTGATCACCACCCGCACCAATGGACCGCGGAAGCCACTGTTCCTTAGGGCTGAGCGCACCCGTTCGCGGGATTCCTGAATGGCTTTGTCGGGTAGACCCACCAGCTGAATTCCTGGGAGGCCTGGCGCTAGATCCACCTCCACGGTGACGGGTTTGGCCTCGAGGCCGTGGAGCGAAGCGCTTAGACACCGTGCCAGCATCTGCAAAGAGTTTGTGTAATACGGGACTCATGCCCGGCCTGTCACACCACCTCTGCCGTTTCATCCCTCGTCACCTCCCTGTTGCTTGCCATGGCGGACGACACGATTTTTGGAAAAATTCTTCGCGGTGAAATCCCCTGCGATGAGGTGTATAGCGATGCGTTATGCCTGGCTTTTCGCGATGTTGCCCCCCAGGCACCAACCCATGTGTTGGTGATTCCGCGCCAGCCGATTGAAAGTTTGCGATCGGCGGGAGACGGTGATCAGGCTCTGCTGGGGCACTTGTTATTGGTGGCAGCTCGCGTGGCCAAGCAAGAGGGCTTGGACGATTGGCGCACCGTGATTAACAGTGGAGCTGGCGCTGGACAAACGGTGTTCCACCTCCATGTGCATGTCATTGGTGGTCGTCCCCTGGCTTGGCCCCCTGGTTAAGGGCACCAACGACAGAATGGAGGTATGACAACACCTTCAAGGCGTCCGTTACAGGGCTTTGGTCAGCAGCTCGGCCGGCTGCAGCGCCTCGCACAGCCATATTTTCTCCCCGTTGAGGAGAGTCGCTCTTGGCAGTTTCTGCTGCTCGTGGTTGCGCTGCTGATTGTTGTTGTTGGTGTCACCCTGTTGCTGCTTACTGCAGCGGTACAGATCAGTGGAGCGCTGATCCCCAACTTGCAGGAACGCTTCTTGCCGGGGATCCCTGAGCGTGTCGATGCGATCTGGTCGGGTTGGATCGGTCCGTTGGTGAGTGGCCTCACCCTGGTGGGCGGTGGTTGTTTTGTGGCCTTTCGCAGCAAGCTTCGTCAGGGGCGCTGGTTGCCTTGGTTGCTGCTGGGTGTGATTGCTCTGTTGATCCTTGTGATTAACGGGATCAATGTGGGTATTAGTTTCATTGCTCGAAATATTGAAAATGCTCTGGTCGGATATGACGAGAGTAGCTTCTGGAAAATTGTTGCAATTTATGCATTCTGCCTTGTAGTGGCATTGCCAATTCGGGCTTTGCAAAGTTACTTAATTCCCAAGGTGGGATTGATGTGGCGCCGATGGCTGAGTTCACGCTTATTGGGCCGCTATTTGTCAAATCGTGCCTATTATGTTCTAAATCCTAATGATGAGAATGCTTCCGATATTGATAATCCGGATCAGCGAATTTCTGACGATACGAGAAGTTTTACGATCACAAGTTTAAGCGTATTGGTCGAGGTAATTTCTGCTCTGCTGACCTTCCTAAGTTTTATCATTGTTCTTTGGACAATAAACGGCCGTTTAGCGTTGATGTTGTTGGTCTACTCAGTAGTTGGAACTGGATTAATTATTTTTGCAAGTCGCAAGCTTGTGGCGTTGAATTATCAACAACTGAAGCTCGAAGCCGACTTCCGTTATGGGCTTGTTCATATCAGAGATAACGCCGAATCGATTGCCTTTTACGGTGGAGAAGGTCAAGAAGGTAAAGAGGCGAATCGCAGGTTGGATGGTGCCATTCAGAACTACAACCGTTTGATTGTTTGGGAGGCCCTGATCAGTGTGATTCAGCGTTCCTACGACTACTTCTCCCGCTTTCTTCCCTGGTTGGTTATTGCACCAATTTATTTCGCTAAAGAAGTCGATTTTGGAGTTTTTGGGCAAGCAAGTATTGCGTTCTCCCAGGTGTTGTTTTCGGTGAGTTATATCGTCAATAACATTGATCGATTAGCGGCATTTTCCGCCAGTATTTCTCGCCTTGAGGGCTTCCAGGGCCGCGTTGATGAGATCAGCGCTCAGCGCGACGACTCACCAAATGTTTCTCCGACAACGCAAACCACCGAATCAAACCGTTTGCTGTTGAAGGGTGTGGACCTGGTTCCGCCCTTTAGTGATCGGGTTTTGATCAAAGATCTCAACCTCAGCCTCGAGCCCCGTCAGCGATTGCTCGTTGTGGGCCCTTCTGGTTGCGGCAAAACCTCGTTTTTACGCCTGGTGAGTGGTCTTTGGCCGGTGCAAGGCGATGGCGAAATTCAACGCCCGGCAACGGGAGACTTGCTGTTTATTCCCCAAAAGCCCTACATGCTTTTGGGCTCCTTGCGCGAGCAACTGGCGTACCCCTTGGAGTCTGATCGGTTTGCCGATGACCAATTCCGGGCTGTGTTGGGTGAGGCCTGTCTGCCTGATTTGCTCAACCGTTATCCCGATCTGGATGTGAAGCAAGACTGGCCAAGGCTGTTGTCCTTAGGCGAGCAACAACGGCTTGCCTTTGCTCGACTGTTGCTGAATGCTCCGCAGATGGTGGTTCTCGATGAAGCCACCAGCGCGTTGGATGTGGCAACGGAGCGCCATCTTTACGAGTTGCTCTGTCGGCGTGAGATGTCGTTCATCAGTGTTGGACACCGCCCCACCCTGACTGAATTTCACGACACGGTGCTCGAGCTGGATGGAAAGGGAGGATGGCGTCTGTTGCCTGCGGCAGGCTATGAATTCGGCCGCGTCTAATCGACCCGATGACTTCTGAGACCACCAGCGCTGCTGACGCCAGCCAAAAGCAGCCCCGATCTGCCACCGCCACTACAACCGACGCTCCAGCCTTTGGCTGGAGCAGTTATGCCGAAAGGGTGAACGGGCGTTTCGCCATGATTGGGTTTGTGGCGGTGGTGCTGGTCGAACTGTTGAGTGGCGACACGTTTTTGTCTTGGGCAGGCCTGCTGCCTTAATCACGGCAAACGGATGAGATCAACATCCCAGCGTCCGTTTCGGCTCACCTGTACGGCAAGCAGCCTCCCTGAGCCATCAAGACTGACCGACCGAGGAACGCCAGGCGGATCGAGTGGGATGCGTTGCAGGGCTGCTGCATTGCGGCGGTAGAGAAAGAGCTCGGTGCGGTCATCCCGTTGCTGCACCACAGCAATGCGCGCACCATCGCCGCTCACGCTCAGGCTGATGGGTTGGGCATCCGCTCGATTGAGGCCTGGTAGTGGCACCGGTCGGCGATTTCTGAGGTCGATCAGTTCAATCCGCTCTCGACCGCCCCGCTTGCCAAGGCTCGCGAGCCAGATCTGACCGAGGGATGGGTCCCTCCGGCTGCTGACTGATTGGCGGAGTAACCCATTGAGCTCGGGTCTGGGTCGCGGACGATCGCTACTGCATCCGGCTAAGAACAGGAGTACCCCCAAGCTCAGGCTGACCATTCTCATGGGGCTGGCGTCAGCGGTGGAGTGCTCAAGGCTTGGCCGGCTGGGCGGTCGATTTCCAACACATCACTCAGGTCAAAAATCTCCACGCGCCAGAGGCCTTGATCAGTCACTTGTAGAGCAAGGGTTTGGGCGTCAGGTGCCAGGCTCACTTGAATCGGATCCCGTCCGCCAGGGAGCTGGATGGGGTGCAATCGTCCATTGAGGCGGTCGGCGATGACGGCCATCCGCCGCCGTCCATGTTGGGTGATCAGGGCGATGTATCGACCATTCCAGCTCAGCGATGGAGAGCTGTGGGGTTGATGACGTTTGAGCTGTGGCAATGCCTGAATCGATCCATTGATCACATTGCGCATTTGCACTGTTTGACGCCCCCGCATGTCGCTGATCACAGCGAGCCATTTCCCGTTGCCACTCAGGGCGGGATCCTGTTGGCTTGTGGCCAGTAATCCTCCGCTAGCGCGTTCCACTCGACCGCCACAGCCAGCCAGGCTCAGGCCGATCAGGAGTGTCAGCAGCGGTGAGAGGAGACGGTTCAGTCGTCAAAGCGGGAACTGTTGTCCCGGGCCCGAGGGCTGTTACTGCGAGGGCTGTTGTCACGAGGGCTGTTCTCACGAGGACGAGAGCTGCGTGGTGCTGGCCGCCCGGTCTCAGGATTCGATTGGGACTGGCTTGTCGGTGCCGTTACGGAAGGGGTATTGGATCGGGGCCGGCTACTGATGGGGCGGCTTGTGGCCTCTCCCCCTCTCTCGCGGGCTGAATTAAGGAAGGGGCTTTTGGTTTGGGGTGCAGTTGCTGATGCTGTATTTCTCCCACTCCGACTGGTGCTGAAGGCGGCTTCCTCGGCCTCGGGACGTACGGTAGTTCCCGTCGGGCGATCTTGTCGACCTGTGGGTCTGCTGCCACGGCGTTGATCCTCACGATCAGAGCGCCGTTCACCGAAACCGGGCCGCTGCTCATCTTTGGCTTCACCGGCACGGAATCGTGCCATGCGACGGGAGCGTTCGTCGGGTTGATCCCAGTCCTGGGTGTCTTGATCGCGCCCTCGCCCTCGACGACTCGCGGCCTCCTCAGGAATCGCGGCTCGGCTGGTGCGTCGTGGGCGATAAAAATCTTCTTCTGGACGGTTATCCATGCCGGCATTGCGTCCACCGAAACGACGTTGGACCGGCTGTGGTTCGTCAAAGCGGTCGTAGTCGTCGTCCCAACCGCCACGAAGGCCTCCGGCACCAGACTCTTCACGTTCTGGGGCAGGTTCGTCGTCGAAATAAGCGGAGCGGCGCGCTTGTTCCGTCGCGACGCCCCTTAGCCGCACACTTTCGTAGGCGAAAAAGACGGTGGTACTGGCCAGGAGGAATTGGCCAAATTGAAGAATTGGGTCAAGGCGCCAGCCTTGAAAGAACAGAATTCCTCCGCAGAGGAGTCCAATGGCGGCAAAAAAAACGTCGTAATCCCTTGCAAGCGCAGGCTTGAACGTGCGCAGGAAATAGAGCAACGCACCGCCGACGGCCAGCACAATTCCGACAATGCTGGCCCAATTAAGACTGGCATTAACCAAAGGTGCGCTCCCGCTTCAGCCCTAGCTTACGAGTGATGCCAGTTGTTGATCAGAGCTTGCGATCGAGGCGGTCGGTTTGACTCACCAGGATCAAAGCAATGGTGGCGGGCACAACAATAATCACAGCTCCCCACACGAGGCTGCTTAGAAAATTGGAGAGGGAGGAGGTCATCGGGGTGTTGTCGTCAGCATCGTGGCCAGCGCGATCCTAATGATGAAAGTCCTGTTTCTACGATGGTGGCTCGATTGCTTTGAGGTTTGTGACGCCGCTGCTGCTTCAGGCCTTGCCGTTTGTCCATGTTTCGCTGGGTCTCCTCCTGGCTGCTTGGACTGTTGCATTTTTGCTTCGCATCGTTCTCACCTGGTATCCACAGGTTGATATGACAAAAGGGGCATGGCCTCTGATTGCCTGGCCCACGGAGCCCGTGTTGGCCCTGACGCGCAAAGTTGTTGCTCCGATCGGCGGTGTCGATGTCACCCCGGTGATCTGGGTGGGATTGATCAGCTTGTTTCGGGAGCTGCTGGTGGGGCAACAGGGTGTTCTCTCGCAAATCCTGCTGCGCAGTGCCCAGGCGGTTGCCTGAGGGTCAAGCAGTCGTCAACTCCTGAGCTGCTTTAGGGCAGCATTTCCTGCTCCACAAATTTGGTGTGAATGTCGCCGTTGATGAATTCGGGACGGTCGAGCATCTCCAGGTGGAATTCAACAGTGGTGGGAATCCCCGTGATGGCACATTCATTCAGTGCCCGTTTCATCCGGGTCATGGCGTGTTGCCGGTCTTTGCCCCAAACAATCACCTTCCCAATTAACGAGTCGTAGAAGGGGGGAATGTCGTAACCGGTGTACACGTGGCTGTCGACACGCACCCCAGGCCCGCCGGGGGGCAGCCATCCGGTGATCCGTCCCGGTGCTGGGCGGAAATTATGGCGGGCATCTTCTGCATTAATCCTGCATTCGATGGCGTGGCCATTCATTTGGATCTCGTCTTGGCGCATGCTGATCGGCTCGCCTCCAGCGATGCGTAGCTGTTCAGCGATGAGGTCGATGCCTGTGACCATCTCCGTGACGGGATGCTCGACCTGAATCCGCGTGTTCATCTCCATGAAATAGAAACCGCCGCTGCGGTCGAGGAGAAACTCAACGGTGCCGGCACCTTCGTAATTGATGCTGCGGGCTGCGGCGATTGCCGCTTCACCCATCTTTCGCCGGAGCTCGGGATCAAGGGCAGGGCTTGGCGCTTCTTCCAGCAGTTTTTGGTGGCGCCGTTGGATGGAGCAGTCCCGCTCGCCCAGGTGAACAACGGTGCCGTGACGATCCGCAAGCACCTGCACTTCCACGTGGCGAGGGCGGTCGATGAATTTCTCCATGTAGAGCCCGGGATTGCCAAAGGCCGCTTCCGCTTCCCCCTGGGCTGCTTTGTACAAGCTTTCAAGCTGATCGGGCCCCGGCACGAGACGCATGCCTCGGCCACCACCACCAGCGGTGGCTTTGATCATCACGGGGTACCCCATCTCAGCAGCCAGCTGGGCGGCTTCTTGCGGATTGGACAGCAATCCTTCACTGCCTGGAACGGTGGGAACACCCACCGATTGCATGGTGATTTTTGCGGTCGACTTATCCCCCATCGACCGGATCGCATGGGGTGATGGTCCGACAAAAATCAGCCCATGCTCATTGCACATTTCGGCGAATTTGTCGTTTTCTGCCAAGAAGCCGTAGCCAGGGTGGATGGCATCGGCACCGCGAGAGGTGGCGGCGGCAAGGATGTTGGGAACGTTGAGATAGCTCTTGTTGCTTTGCGCTTCGCCGACGCAAACGGCTTCATCAGCCAGCTGAACGTGCAAGGCGTCTTTGTCGACAGAGCTGTACACAGCAATGGTGGCGATGCCGAGCTCTCTGCAGCTCCGCAAAATTCGAAGAGCGATCTCGCCGCGGTTGGCGATCAGCACTTTGCCGATGGGCATCCCGCAGTGTCATTAGGCCTCAAGCCGGATCGTATCAGCGGCAACTGATCAGGAGCCCTAAACGCCAGCCTTATTCACCCCGGCCGGTATGATCACTCATCGATGAAGTCCGAGCGACTGAATCGACCACGCGGATGTGGTGGAATTGGTAGACACGCACGTTTGAGGGGCGTGTGGCTTAGGCCTTG
This sequence comes from Synechococcus sp. AG-686-B21, assembly GCA_003210375.1. Classification (GTDB taxonomy): domain Bacteria; phylum Cyanobacteriota; class Cyanobacteriia; order PCC-6307; family Cyanobiaceae; genus Parasynechococcus. Next base: position 91,921 of record QCVM01000001.1, read on the forward strand.
CGAGTTCAAGTCTCGCCATCCGCATTTCAATCTTTTGGCAAGCCTCCGCAACGCTGACCCAGGACTGGCGATCGTCCTGGTTTCGAATGGCCCAGGGGAGTTGAGCACCTGGGTTCGACCTCTGGCGGAACGGCTCCACATCCTTCAGCCGTTGCGACCGCGAGACCACAGCTCGCCCGCAAGCCTTCAATTGGTCTTGGTGCCATGTCCAAATGCCACGGGCCAGGAGCATCGGGCTGCTCAACCCTGGCAGCTGTTTGATCGGATCATTCCGGCTCGATCGTTTTGGTCACTCCTGCTGCGACCCCGGCGCTTTGGGCTGTGGCCTCAGAAAGGAATCGTCGTGTTTCTGGGGGGAGATCAGTTTTGGACGGTGCTCTTGTCTGCCCGTCTCGGGTACCGCCACATCACCTATGCAGAGTGGGTGGCGCGTTGGCCGCAGTGGAACGACAGCATCGCTGCGATGTCAGAGGCGGTACGCCGTCAGTTGCCGGTCCGTTATCAGGCCCGATGTCGGGTTGTCGGCGATTTAATGGCCGACCTCTCATCGTTTGCGCGTCGAGAGGCTCCGCTACCGGACGGTGAGTGGGTGGCGTTATTGCCGGGGTCGAAGGCCGCCAAATTGAGCGTCGGGATGCCGTTTTTCCTGGAAACCGCCGATCACATCGCCCGAGAGCGTCCGCAGTGTCGTTTTTTACTGCCTTTGGCTCCCACCACCAGTGTTGAAGAACTCCTGCGGTTTGCGGGCCCGACCAACCCGCTTGCCCGTCTCTATCGATCAGCGGTCGTGGCTGTGGACAACGATGCGCTGGTCACGAAGGCCGGAACACGAATCCAATTGATTCAGCAGCATCCGGCCCATGGCCCTCTGAGCCAGTGCGATTTGGCCCTGACCACCGTGGGGGCGAACACCGCTGAACTCGGTGCGTTGGCGGTTCCCATGATCGTGATGGTGCCCACCCAGCACCTGGACATGATGCGGGCATGGGATGGCGGTTTTGGGTTATTGGCGCGGATCCCCGGTTTGCGTCGCTTGCTCGGTGCGTTGTTGACGTTTTGGAGACTGCGCAACAACGGTTTTGTGGCTTGGCCCAACATCACGGCGGGTCGGTCCGTGGTGCCTGAGCGGATTGGTGAAATCACACCCCAACAAATCGCCACGGAAGCGATCGAATGGTTGTCCTCTCCAGAGCGTTTGGAGGGGCAACGCGAGGACCTCCAGGCCCTGCGGGGTGAGCCCGGTGCCGTGATGGCATTGGCCGCCGAAGTGCGCGATCTGCTCCCCCGCACGCTTCCCTCTGCCTAGGGTGACCAACCTGCAATTGCCCTCGTCATGCCCAGCCTTGATCGGATCAACCGCAGCACCGACGAGTGGAAGCAATCGTTATCACCTGAGCAATATCAGGTAGCGCGCTGTGGGGGAACTGAACGGGCCTTCACGGGTAAGTATTGGGACAACAAAGCGGCTGGTGTTTATCACTGCGTTTGTTGCGGAACACCGTTGTTCAGTTCAACAACCAAGTTTGATTCGGGCACAGGCTGGCCCAGCTTTTGGGATGGCATCTCTCCAGAAGCAATCACTACAAAACAGGACGTCACCCACGGCATGGTCCGGACGGAGATCACCTGCTCCCGTTGTGACAGTCATCTCGGACATGTGTTCTCCGATGGCCCTGCACCAACGGGTCAGCGTCATTGCGTGAACAGCGCCTCCTTGGATTTCAAAGCGGTTTGATGGTTACCGGGTCCAATTGAGCCGTCCGTTGCCGCCATTGCAGAAATTGGTGGCTTTGGTGACTTCACTAACCCGTACCGACGCCGTGAGTTGAGATCGTTTGAGCTGATGGCTGTCGAGCACCTGCTGCAGCCTGTCGTCGATACAGCGCTCAACGGCTGTTGGTTTGCCTACAGCGTGAGTGATCAGGGCCAAAAGCAATAAAACGGCACTGCGATAGATCAGCCCTCCCCAGCGCGAAGGCCGCGAATTGGTTCGACCAGTTTTGGTTGGCAGGGCCCGCAGCCGCTGATTCACTGGGAGTGAAGGCTCTCTCGATTGTGTTGACGTCACCCCTGGTCTGGTTTGGCAATGAACGAATTGAATCGCGCTTACCAGGGATCGTCGAGATCGTCTTGGATCGGTTCGACATCGAGGGGCTCGCTGATTTTTTGCACAGGCCGCCGTGAAGCAGGCATCGCTCGTCGAGGGGCAGGTTCGACGTTCAGGCTTGATTCCTCGGGACGCTCCTCTTGCCAAGGCTGCTCATCGAAGCGCTGCCCATCGAAGCGTTGCTCATCGAAGCGTTGATCTTGGCTTCGCGCCTCTTCAAAGCGGGGCTCTTCAAAACGAGTCTCTTTGAAAGGAGGCTCTTCATAACGAGGTTGATCGAACCCGGTCTGTCCGAAGGGGGCTGCGTCGGAACGGGATTGTTCCGGATAACGCGAATTGTTGTTTCGGGTGGGTTCGAAGGAATCAGTTGGTTGTTCTTCGAGATAGCGGCGTTGGACCTGCGAATCGCGACGTTGATCTTCGAGCTCCACATATTCCATTTCTTCCTCAGCTTCAAAGCGTTGCGTTTCGGACGCTTGCAACTGCCGTTGCTTTTGTTCAACGGGTTGTCCAGAGCTGAGTTGGTTCTCTACGGGCACAAGATTCACCCGATAGCGCTCTCGCTCCTGTTCTTCCCAGCTGGGGCCGCCCACCCCTAACTTCTCGAGCACCCCGCTATTGAGTTGTTTGAGTTTGTCTTCAGCTCCCTCATAAACAATGATTCGATCGGGGCCGCTGCTCACGATCTCTTCAACAGGCATCTCCCATGTGCTTAGGACGCCCTCACCCAGCAGCGGAACGCCAAGGGCGCCCATCACCAGGGTGGATAGTTCTCCAGTTTCAATGTCGAAGGCAAATCCCAGCACGCGACCAAGTTGCTCGCCTGATTCGGTGATCACCTGGCAGTTGATCACACGGCTGTAGCGCTCGGGATTGAAGGTTTCGTTGAGGGAATCAGCGGAGTCCACCAAGATCACATCCCCCACCTGACGGATGCGGTCGAGGGGCATCCAGCGCGGCAGGCCCGGTAAAAAGCGAGTGAGGGGGTTATCTCGCAGACCGACCGCCACCACCTCGCGTCGGTCGATGTCAACAATCACCTCACCCACCACGCCGAGACGACGGCCGGTGTCACGGGTGATCACCTGGGTGCCCATGAGCTCTGAACGCAGCCAGAGGCGGTCACTGGGAACACCCGTTAGGGGGTCATTAGCTGAAGGGGTCGGGGTCAAACGGTCCCTCGGCCATGCACAATTCGATCCATTGTGGCGCAGTGGATCCGTTGTGGCCGTTCAGGCTGCATCGGGAAGTCCAATAACCTGGGTGTGGGCTCCGCGCGCTTGGGTAACGCCAATCGTGCGCTCCGAAGCGCCGATCATCGGACGCCTGTGACTCACCACCATGAACTGGGCATCTTTGGCTTGTCGGGCGATCAAGGCGGCTAATCGCTCCACATTCACGCCGTCAAGAAAGCTATCCACTTCATCGAGGGCATAAAAGGGCGACGGACGGAAGCGCTGCAGAGCAAACAAAAAGCTGAGGGCTGTGAGCGACTTCTCTCCACCTGACATCGACGCCAAGCGACGCACTGTTTTTCCTTTCGGATGGGCCACAAGCGTGAGGCCTCCCTCCAGCGGTTCATCGCCGTTTTCCAACTGCAGATGCCCATCGCCTTCGGACAGCGAAGCAAAGATTTCACGGAAATGTCCATCGACTGCGGTGAAGGCCTCCATAAAGGCGTCTTGGCGCAGCGTGGCGACGGTTTCGATACGAAGCAGCAGCTCTTCGCGTTCACTATCCAGGACGTATAGCCGTTCGTTGAGTTCACCAAGGCGTTGTTCCAGGGCTTGCAGCTCCTCAAGGGCCAGCATGTTCACGGGCTCCAGCGCTTCCATGCGGCGCTGAATCGCTTGGAGTTCACCCTGGAGGATCTCTAGCCCCTCCAGTCGCATCGATTCAGGGATCTCTGGACGTGGATCCGGCAGTGCTTCTGCCATTTCTTTGAGTCGAATTGCGCCACTGCGTTGCTCCTCGATCAAGCCTTCGCGATCTTCCTTCAACCGCTCAAGGTTCCATTCGGCCTGCTGGAGGGCTTGGCGTTGACGGGCCACTTCCGCTTCCGCGGCATCGCGGGCGCGTCGTTGGGTTCCGAAGCGCTCTTGGAGATCCTGTTGCTGGGCCTCTAATGATGTCCGTTTGTTTTGAAGTTCCGACTGTTGATCTCGCCACGCTCCATGGGATTTGGCCAGGGCTTGAACAGCCTCCTGAAGCCGAGTCTCTTCTGCGGCGATGGCCTGTTCTTGGTCCCCCAGGCGCTCGAGCGCGAGCTGCCGTTCACGCTTCGCGTTGAGCAGCACATCACGCTCTTGTCGAGCGGCTTCCAGGCGCCGATCGGCCGCCTCGAGGTCATGTTGGAGCTGTTGCCAGGCCGCGGCATCGTCGTGATCGCCGCTGTTGCGTTCTGCTTCATTCAGTTGTGCGAGTTCCGCTTGCAGTGGTTTGAGTGCTGCATCGATCACCTCCAGCCGTTGCCGTTGCGTGGTCTGCTCGTTTTGAAGACGCAACAACCGTTCCGCCCTTTGGCGGTTGCGCTCAAGCAATGGACCATGGTTTCGCTGCGCCGCGTTGCGCTCAGCGATCAGGCCGGCTTGGCGTTGTTCCATCTCCCGCAGCTGTGGTTTCTGCTGCTCGAGCAGCTGCGTCAATTTGGACTCTTCGCGCCGACAGGCTGCCAGGGATTCCCCGATCTCCAGAAGCCTGCGGCGGTGGGGTTCGGCTTCATCTTGATCCTGGCTACGTCCAAAACTCAGGCCTCCGCTGCGTTGCGACACGCTTCCGCCCGTCATCGCACCGCTTTTCTCGAGGAGCTCTCCATCCAGGGTTACGGCCCTCGATCGCCCGAGTTGTTGCCGGGCGGTGGCGAGATCAGCAAACACCAGCGTGTCGCCAAACACGTAAGCAAACACCTGGTCGTAAACGGGCTCAAACCGCACCAGTTCGACGGCACGGCCGACTAATCCGCTGCCCATATCGCCGCCTGGACGGGCCCCGCGGGCGAAGGCTGCCGCGGTGCTTCCACTGCCGCCGCCTGGGGCACGAATTTTGTTGAGGGGCAAAAAGGTGAGCCGTCCGGCGCGACGGCTTTTGAGCAGCTCAATCGCCCTTGCTGCGATGCGGTCGTCGTCCACGACGACTTGGCTGAGGCGGGCGCCTGCAGCCACTTCCAAGGCAAGGCGGTGTTGATCTTGCACTTCACCGAGTTGCGCTACCGGTCCGTGGATGCCATCGAGTCCGGCCTCCAACAGAAGGCGTAATGCGCCGGTGCCACGGCTTTCTTGAAGGGCATCACGACGGCTTTCCAGGCGGGCAATTTCCCGTTCCAGGCGGGTTTGTTCCTGCTCCAACCGACTACGGGTCCGTTGTTGGATGGCGAGGGAATCGACGGTTTGCTGGAGGGCCTGCTTGCCTTCAGACAGCCCATGGATCAGCTTTTGCCAGCTGTCTTCCAGGCTGGTGAGCTGTTGCTGAACATCCTGTTCATCAACGCCGTCTTGCTGTTGCTCTTGATGCAGTTCTTGCAGCCGTTCCGACTCCTGACGCAACCGTTCTTGCAGTTGTTGTTGTTCTTCGAGTTTGGGATTCACGCTGCTTTGCAGCTCTTGTCGCCGCGCACTGCGTCGTTTTTGCTCGTCCAACCAAGCCCCAGAACGGCCTGCAACATCGGCCAATCTGCGGCGAGACACCTCAACGGCAGATTCAGAAGCGCGACAGGTGTCTTCGGCAGCGACTAAGGCGTCTTGATGGGGATCCTTCTCTTGTGATCTGGATTGGTGCTGCCACTCCTGCCGTCGGACCGTCAGGTCATGGCGCAGTCCTTGTAGGCGCTGTCCTTCCTCTTGATGTTGTGAGGCCTGACGATCCAGTTCGCGACTGCTGGTGTCGAGTCCGGCGAGTTCGGCTTGTACCGCTAGGAGCTGGTCTTCTCCAAGGGCCTTGACCTGGTCTTGAAGGACTTGCAGCTCGGCGCTGGCTTTGCTGAGGGCCTCTCGACCACTCGCGATGGCAACGCCATCCCGTTGTTCTTGGGCTTCGAGGGCCTGTTGGCGCGTGCTGAGGTCTTTAAGGGCTTGTTCGGCGGCTTCAAAGGCCAGCACCATTTCCTGCTGGCGGCCGAGTTTCAAGCGTTCCCGCAGATCTTGATATTGACGGGCTTTGGCGCAGTCTTTTTCCAAACGCTGGCGGCTCGCCAGCAGCTCTTGCTCAATGATCCTGCAGCGGTCTTGCCGCTCCTGCACATCGTCGAGTTTGCGCCGGGTTTGTTCGATGCGTGTGTCGAAGAGAGCGACACCGGCCAGTTCATCAATGAGCCCGCGGCGATCGCGATTGCTCATCGACACGATGCGGGTGACATCGCCTTGCATGACGACGTTGCTTCCCTCAGGATCGATGCGCAAACGGCGCAATTGGGTCTGGAGCTGCTGGAGGTTGCAGGCCACCCCATCAGCGGAATAACTCGAGCTGTAGGAACCGCCTGGCATCACCCGCAGCTTGCGGGTCACGGTCCATTCTTTTTGCCCATGTTGAATCCAGGGGCCTTCTGCTGGTGCCTCGAGCCCCTCCTCTGCTCTGTCGGGCGTCCAATCCTTGAGGTCGAACCTCACGCTGACCGAGGTTTCGGCCGCTTTTCCAGCTTTTAGAACACCGCTGTTAACAAGATCTGGCAGTCGATCGGCCCGCATTCCGCGACTGTTGGCCAGCCCCAAGCAAAACAACACACCATCAAGAATGTTGCTTTTGCCGGATCCGTTGGGACCGGTCACCACGGTGAAACCCTCTTCAAGAGGGATCGACATCGCCCCACCGAAGGACTTGAAGTGCTTTAACCCAACCTGATTGATGTAAACCAACAGGAATACGGACTGTCAGCCATCGAAATTTAGCGGAGCTTTTCAAAATCTCAAGGCTTGTGGAGCCAGCAATGCCCTTCAGCGATCCTGAGTTGTCCGCTGAGATCGCCATCAACCAAAGTGATCTCCACAGGATCGTTGGTGTTGGTGGGCAGGCTTCCTTGATATCGACCCGAGCCAATGCGCTCCGCCCAACCCCGTCCCCCTGATACCGCAGCACTGCGCGGGTCCAGCCAAATCAAACTATGCGCGGGTAACGGAACGGCGTCTTGCTGCGCAGCGTCGATGGTCGGCACGTCAGCCAAACGCCATGTGCGGCAGGTCGCGCCGTCTTCCAACAACAGGTCGAAATGACAGCCACCCGGATCATCCGGGGCTCCTGTGTGCCGCAACAAGGCGTAGCGAGGCATGGAGTTTCCCAGACGTTGCAGGCTCCCTAGTCTCGAGGCATACCTTGTTTATTAGCGTTTTTTATGGACTCGACCTCGCCGCAGCCCGACGGCAACTTCGAGCACCACTTCCGAGACCGTTTCGAAAGCTTGCTACCCACCATTCAGAAGCGATGGCCTGAGTTGGCTCATCACACCCTTGAAGCAACCCGCGGCAGCGTTGAAGAGCTGGTGCGTTTGATTGAACGGAACACGGGCCTCACCCCCCAAGGTGCGCGGGAGCAATTGGAGGAATTGATGCATAGCGCCGGAGATCGCAGTAGGCATTTGGCCGATACCCTCGATCCGTTGGAGGAGCAGTTAGAGCAACTCTTGGATGAGCTCAACAGCACGCTGCGGCCGAGGATTGAGCGCCCCGTTCGCCAGCGGCCATTGTTAGCCGTCGGTGTTGCCCTCGGTGTTGGGGTGTTGCTTGGCGCCATGCTTCGTGGAGGCCGTCAGTCCTGATGGCTGAATCAAATTCCTCTCGAGGTTTTGGTGCTGCGGCGCGGGCCACCGCTCTAGCCGCATCGGTGATGGATTTGCATGTGCGGATCGCCTTGCAAGAAGTCGATCGAGAGAAGCGTCGGTTGATCAGCAGCGGCTTGTTTTTGGCGATGGGTGGCACAGCCATGTTGCTGGCCCTGTTGGCTGGCGAGGGCGCCTTGTTGCTCTGGATTCAGCAGCGCTGGAGCCTTGATCTGAGTCAGGCATTAATCGCTTTATCCGTAGGCAATTTGGTGTTTGCCGGGGTGAGCTTGAGGATCGGAGGGCAGGTGCTTAAAGGGCCATTCCTGCCGCAAACGCTGGAGGGTGTGATGAAAACAGTGCGAGCGCTGATCGGTCGCCGCGCTTGAACTCAGTCTTGGGTGGCGGTTGATGGCTTGCTAGCGAATGCTGTAGTGCAACCAGCGGCAATCGATCCCCCCATTGCTGATCGGAATGCGCCTCGAGGCTTTCATGCGTAGGCCCCCCGTCAGCTTTGGATTGCCACTGAGCAACCAAAGTTGCCAACCCGACGCTTGTTGACGCACGTATCCACCCAGAGCGCTGTAGAGGTGGTCGAGTTCCTCTTCCTCCCCAATTCGTTGTCCGTAAGGGGGATTGCAAACCAAGACCCCAGGGCCGTCCGGCAAGTCGTGTTCGGTAAAGGATCCCTCTCGGATCTCAATTACCCCCTCTAATCCGGCGGCGGCAATATTGATGCGGGCTTGTTCGGCCACCAGTGGATCCTGTTCGATTCCTAGAAGAGGAGGCAAGTTGAGGTCTCCTCGTCGGCGTTTTTGAGCTCTGTCGCATTCCTCTTGCCAGAGTTCTGGTTGGAAATCTGCCCAGCCTTCTAAGCCAAAGTTGCGACCGAGGCTCGGTGCTTGTTGAAGAGCCATAAGAGCGGCTTCGATTAGCAATACGCCGGAGCCGCAGCAGGGATCAACAAGCGGAACTGAACCGTCCCAACCGCTGAGTTGGATCAGACCAGCGGCGAGGTTTTCCTTCAGGGGCGCTACGCCCATGGCGGCCCGATAGCCCCGACGATGCAAACTTCCACCGCTGCCATCCAAGCTCAACACAGCTGTTTCGCGGTTGAGATGGAGATGGAGGGAAAGATCGGGTGCCTCCAAATCGATCGAGGAGCGTTGGCCCCAAATGTCTCGCTGCTGATCTACGAGAGCATTTTTCACCTGTAAGGCCGAGTAATGGCTGTGATTGAGCCCAGGCGCCGACCCGGTGACATCGACGCGAAAGCTCATGGAAGGGTGCAGCCAGCGCTCCCAGTTGAGGGCGTGGCGAATGCCGTCATAGAGATCGTCCCGACCTTGGCAAGGGAAACGGGCCATCTCCCGCAGGATCCGAAATGGCAAACGGGCTTGGAGGTGGAGGCGATAGAGACAAGCCATGTCGGCTTGAAATTCGGCGGCACGACGCAGTGGTTGCACGTCATGGGCGCCGAGCTTGGAGAGTTCGTCGCAGCCAGCGGCTTCCAGCCCTTGAGGAAGCACCGCTACCGCCGACAGCCGGTTCTCACGACCCACGGGTTCTTGTGCTCCAGACGACCAATGCTGTCAGAATGACAGGGTCCGGTTTACCGGACTAGGTGATTCACACCAGTGTTTCGGACAGCGGTTCGATTCCGCTCAGCTCCATTACTCCCCTCTTGGGGCTGCAATGGTTTCGACGGGGCATAAGGAGGGTGACTGAAGCCTGCTCGGTTAGAGCAAATCTCGTAACTGCGAACAACATCGTACGTTTCTCCCGTCAAGCAGCCCCTGTTGCTGCCTGACCCTTTTAAGGGAGATGGGGTGAAGTCAGCCTTATCACCCAAATGACTCATGGGGGCTGGAAGGCCCCCTCAACCATTCCAGGCCAAGCGATCTTGGTAATTAGGAAGGAGATTGCAGAAGGGCTTGCACGCAAATCTGCACGCAAATCTCTGCCCGTTGTCAACGCCTCGTCCACGGGCAGGGAAATCAGCACGAGTTGATATCAGCTCGATGTCCAAGCGGTCCAGCACCATCGTCCCCAGCTATCGCTTTCCCGTATAGGTCATGTGCGCAAGCAGCAGGTGCATCACCGTGGCCACACTTTCTGGATCACCGCCAGCCAGTGCCCATTGACCCGTTGAATTACACCCACTAACAGTCAATAATCAAGACCATCTGCGCATCTGCAGCAGGCTTAACTTTCGCTGCATGGATTGGCGTCGATGTCAGCCTTAGCTATGGAGACAGGGATGGGCTTCTTATGAATCCTTCGCCCTGATATCCCTCTCGGTGCTGCATGTGTAGCGATCACTTTTGGCGCCGAGCTTTTTTGATAATTAAACGAGCATGCCAATAATCCGCACCACGCTCACCGCTGCATCACTGCTCTTGGTCGGCTGTTTTGCTCAGAGGGTTCTTGCTGAACAGACAGAGAAAAAGCACTCGCTAATCGTTACGGAAGTGCTCCTACAAGAATCATCTTCTTGGAAGGGAGGCCAGTACAAATATCCCCAAGGCATGCCACTTATCACTTTAAACAAATCTTTTTCCATCCCGGAGCTAAATTAAAACCACACTCCCATGACATGCTAGGAGCCGCACTCATTCAAGAAGGAGAACTTCTTTGCGAGGTTTCTACTACTGGACGTGCCCAGCGCTTTGTAAAAGGGGATGCTCTCCCAACAACATTCAAAAATAATCTGCATACTTGTGAGAACACGTGAGCAGAAGTCGCCCAGGCATTGGTTTTTTTATGTAGTTGTAGTTAGTATTTCTGCTTAGTATTACATTCGGAAATAAGTGGCTTTAAGGCATAAGCAAATGTATCTAGAACAAATGATTTACATGGCACTGCAGTAGTACTCACCCCTGGCCCTTCAACTGGCTGATGTCTTTTTCGCTTCTCACTCAACCCTGGCTGCCGATGGTGGCCAACGACGGCTCCAACAAGACGGCCTCTCTAAACGAGGTGCTGTTGAATCCATTGGTCTGGGCTGGCCTTGATGCCGCCCATCCGCTGGAGTGCCTGGCGGGCTATCGCTTTCTGTTTGCCATTTGCCACCGTGCCATTGGGCCCGGCACCATCGATGACCGTGCCGATCTGATCAACATCTGGCCAGCGGCACTCATCGAGACCTATCTGCAGCAGTGGGCGGATCGCTTCGACTTGTTCGATGCTGCGCGCCCGTTCCTCCAGCACCCCGGCATCGACGATCCAGAGCTGGGCCTCCAGTCCCGCCCACTGACAGTGCTGCGTGCGGAGAGCGCCACCGGTAACAACCGCACACTTTGGGATCGGTCCTTTGACTCCGATCCCACCCCATGTACACCCGCTGAAATCGCATGCACTCTGCTGGCCCATCAGCAGTTCACCCCTGGCGGCCTGATCCGTGCGATCCGCCCATCTGGCACCCGTGGTGCTGCCAATGGTCTTCAGCTCGTGGTGCCTCTGAGCTCCAACCTGCAGCAGACCTTGGCCAACAACATGCTGCCGCAAACTGCCGCCGAGCATGCAGTGGATCTTCCTTGCTGGGAGCGGGAGCTGGTGGAGACATCAGCTCTCTACGGCAAGCCCGAACGTGTGCCGGCTGGTCCTGCTGATCGTTATACCTTCCCCGTGCGTGTTGTTCTGCTGCAGAGCGAGACCCACATGCTCTACGGACCGGGCGAAATCATCGGCGACTCGCCGGTGGTGGATCCAATGACGGCCGTGGTGCCAGGCAAGGACAAGTCACTTCCCCTGTTTTTGCGTGAAGGCCGCATGCTCTGGCGTGATGCCACCGCTTTGGTGGGTGCTGCAGGATCCACCCCGCCGGCGGTGATTGCTAACGCTGCCGAGATCCAGATGGCGCTCGACAGTTATGAACCGGTGGAGCTGCTCGCCGGCGGTCTGCTTTGTGACAAGGCCAAATATGTGCTCTGGCGTCTGGAACAGCGCCACCTGGCTCCCGCCTTGGTTGGTAACCCAGAGGCACAAGCCGTTGTGGAAGAGATGATCAAGATGGCCGATGCCAGCTCGAAGTCTCTTTACGGCGCCACCAGCACCCTGTGCCGTCAGTGGCTGAGCAATGGTGGCGATGGTGCGGACCCAGCAACCGCCGACGTCAAGTCACTTCGTACATCAATGCAGCCTGATGTTTTGTTTTGGGGTGCACTCGAGACCGAGTTCTGGGGTGCTGCTCATGTCTTGGGCACAGGCGCTATCGGTGAGGTGGTGCTTGTTGGTTGGCGGGACACGATCCGCCAGACGGTGCTGATGGTGTGGGACCACTGCTGCAATCAGATCGGCACCGATGGCCGCGGCCTTCAGGCTCGTGGTCGTAGTGGTCCCGCTCTGTCTAAGTGCTTGAAGGGTTTGGCTCCTGTTCCCTAACTTCCCAGCGTTTCTTCAATGTTTGCCCCAATCATTTGGGGATGACATTTAACCGTTTAGGCGGTACTCATTACTTGAAGGGGACAGACCTTTTGACCGAGTTTTTTCAATGGATTCCACCAAGTTTTTCGCCGACATAGAGCGACACTCCGAATCCGATACATCTGTGGTGTCCAGCCTGCGCTCCGCACTCGCTGCTGATCGTGTCGATTGCCATGTTCCTGCAATGAAGGTGGTTGAGCCGATGCTCCATGGAACGAAGCCTTGGGCCCGACGTTATGCGTACCTCGCCGCCGGACTTTGGGGCTCAGCTGTTCGCCAGGGCAATGGTCCTGCTCTCAAGTTGCCGGTCGCTTTGAAGCGCATGGCCAACGACAAAAACAAGGCAGCAGCCATCGAGCGTCGCTTCGTGCAGTTGCTTGACTCAGACACTGAGGAGTTGCCATTTCGCTTGCGTCAGATCATTGCCCTTGTGGCCAGCAACCGCATCGCTCTCGACTGGCCTGCCCTGCTGGACGACCTGCTGCGTTGGGGTGCGCCCTCTCGCTCTGTGCAGATCGCTTGGGGGCGCACCTTCTGGGGTGCCGCAACTTCAGGAGGGACATCTGAGAACTGACTTTGTATTTGCCCATCTCGTGTGGCGATTTTGATCCCTTGTCAATAAGTCGGGCTTATCCACGAACAGCGCACAGCACTTTTAACTGAGGAAACTTACATGTCACTTTTCATCGAATTCCACGGCATCCAGAACATCGCCGCTGGATGCCTTAATCGTGACGATGTGGGCGCACCCAAGACCGCGCAGTTCGGAGGCTCTCCACGCGCTCGCATCTCTTCCCAGTGCCTCAAGCGTGCCCAACGCAAGGCGTTTGCCTCTATGGGCCTGCTCTCTGAAGATGAGCTGGGTGTACGCACTAACCGCATCCATGCCTCCGTCACCGATGCTCTTGCCGAGCGCGGCATCGAGTGCAACCCTGCTGCCATCACTGCAGCCCTGGGGCTGATCGGTCTCAAGGTCAAGCAGAAGAAGGGGCGCGAACACCCGGAGACTGATTATTTATTGTTCATCCCCAGCACCAGCCTCAGCGGCCTAATTGAGCTGATCGCTGAGCACCATGACGACCTAGTGGAAGGGAAGGCACCTGCTTCTGTCAAAAAGGAGGTTCAGTCTCTGATCGGTGCCAACTCTGTTGATGTTGCCTTGTTCGGTCGCATGATTGCCGATGACAAGGCCCTGAGCACCGATGCCGCTGTGCAAACCGCGCACTCTTTGGGAGTGTCTCGTGTTGCTCGCGAGTCGGACTTTTTTACCGCAGTAGATGATCTTGCTGCAGCCGAGGAGGCTGACGCCGGCATGCTTGGCAACGTGGAGTTCAACAGCAGCTGCCACTACCGCTATGCATCTCTGAACGTTGATCTGCTGATCAAGAACCTGGAGGGCGATCGCGCGCTGGCTGTCAAGACCATCGGGGCCTGGATCCGCGCCAGCGTGATGGCAATTCCAACTGGCAAGCAGAACAGCTTCGCTGCCCATAACTTGCCTGAGTTCGTGGCCATCGGCGTACACGACACGCAGCCGGTGAGCCTGGCCAATGCGTATCAGCGCCCGATCTCCAATGCTCTCCGCAACGGTGGGGAGGGACCTAGTGAACTGGCTGGTGGCATCGTGGCTGGCAGCGTTGCTCGCCTCAAGGCCCATGCCGATCAGATGGAGAAGGCTTACGGCCTGAACCTCAACATGCGTGCCATGGATCTGACCAGCACCTGGAATGGCTCCACCGTGGACAGCCTCGATGCTCTGATCGAGTCAGTGCTCACCGAGGTGGGTTGATGGATGCTTCCGCAACCCTGACCATTCCACTGGTGGGCCCCCTGCAGAGCTGGGGCCTCGATTCCCGCTTCGACACCCGCCTTACGGCCCAGGAACCCAGCTTCTCGGGTGTGCTCGGTTTGATCTGTGCCGCGATGGGTCGTGATCGCTCAGAGTCCATCGAAGACTTGCTCGAGTTGGAATTCGGCGTTCGCGCCGATCAGGAAGGCGTCCTGCTGCGCGACTTTCACACCGTCCAGGGCTGCATCACTTCTGCCCGCAAGTCCGGCGACACCGCTGTGACCAATCGCTGGTATCTCGCAGACGCTGCATTCACCGTTGCGCTTGAGGGCCCGTTGGCTCTTTTGGAGCAGATCCAGGAGGCACTTCGCCATCCGGTTTGGACCCTTTCTCTTGGTCGAAAGGCTTGCACCCCCACAGTGCCGATGGCTGGCGGGGAGATCCGGGAGGGTGGCTTACAGGCTGTACTCACATCTGTCCCGCTGCTGATGGGTAAATCTGGCGATCGCCGCATGGTGCTCACTGATCCAAAGGGGCCACAGTCCCGCCCTGATGTTCCTGTGAATTCCTTTGCTACCCGCAAGTTCCGCATGCGTCGTGTACGCACGATTACTGCCCCCGTCGCTGAGACTTCGGACTCCTTTAAGGGATGATTCTCTAGTGATTAATAAGGGTTTGCCCCACACACGTGGGGATGGCCCGGGCAGCTATGGCGCCAAAACAAAAAAACCGTACGTTTGCCCCACACACGTGGGGATGGCCCGACTATTGCCGGGAACTCTACGTTTACCTTTACGTTTGCCCCACACACGTGGGGATGGCCCGGCTACCGGTGTGTTCGAACCGTGATTAGGTCTCGTTTGCCCCACACACGTGGGGATGGCCCGGGGTCCGGCCGTCCCAGGGTTAAAGCAGACGCGTTTGCCCCACACACGTGGGGATGGCCCGTCCTGCTCTGAGGTCGCCAGGATGTCGTGAGACTTTTGCCCCACACACGTGGGGATGGCCCGAGTACGCGAGAAGCACTGCTAAAAAACGTGCTGCGTTTGCCCCACACACGTGGGGATGGCCCGTATTTAACTTCGGGGTCTTTCCCGACTACTGATCGTTTGCCCCACACACGTGGGGATGTTTCACTCGATAAGCGAATAAACGGCATCTTTCAGCCGAGCCCTGCCAGCACGGGGATGACTCATGTTTCTGTCTCGCCTCACACTGAATCTGGCTTCTAATGAGGTCCGTCGCGACATTGTTGATGCGTATGAAACGCATCGCACTCTCACCCGCTCTGTGGCCGATGCCCCCGAGTCTGTTCCTGGTCGTTATCTGTGGCGCCAGGAGCGCGCCGAATCTGGTGAGGCCCCGGTGATCCTCATGCAATCCGAGGTTGAGCCGGTGTTCTCCCGCTTGCCTGAGGGCTACCTGTCCGAAGCACTCACCCGTGACTGGAATCCAGTTGTGGCAAACGGTGCCGTTCTCCAGCTGTTGGTCCGTGCATGCCCAGAGGCAAAGCGTGAAGGCAAGCGCCGTCCGCTTCGCACAACGGAGGAGCAGGTGGCCTGGATGCAACGCCAAGCCGTCAATAATTTGGGACTAGATCCGATCAGCATTGGCGTGACCGGCAGCGGTGTGATCCGCGCCCGTCGTCGCCAGGCAGGCACCATCGTGGCCCTCGCCGCTCAGTTCGAGGGCGTTGTCCGTGTAATAGATCCTGGTCAGCTCGCTGCGGGAATCCAGCGTGGCGTGGGTCACAGCAAGTTGCTTGGTCTAGGGATGGTGAGCATCAAGCGCCTAGCGGTCTGAGATGCCCCCTGCCACCCTCCTCTGGGCTAAATCGGCCGATCGCTGCGCTGGTGGGTCCGACACTGGCTATCCATTACCGCAGCACCTGCTCGATGTCACGGCCGTAGCCCTCGAGATGCAGCAGTCCTGGCATGGCCCTGATGGTGTCGATGCCAATTGGGCTGCACTGCTTGTTGGCTGCCATGACCTAGGCAAAGCTTCACCCGGTTTCCAGCGTTTGCTTGGTCGTAATCACGTACCTGGCTTCGACCTGCCAGTGGGCCCCGACCGCCACGACGCGATGACAGTGCCAATTCTTACGCACCTGCTGCGCGATCGCTGCGGCGTGCCACGTCGTCATGCCAGGCAGATTTCTGACGCCGTTGGCGCTCACCACGGAAATATCGTGGCCAGCACCGAGGTCATGGACGCTGGGCGTTGGTCCAGCAACTGCACCCCGGTGTGGCGCGCAGCCCATACCGAGCTGTTCGATGTGTTGTTGGGGGCTACTGGAGTGGAACCAGAGCTGCAGCCCCTAAACCCTGGCCAGCTCCGTTGGCTGATGGGACTCACCACCGTGGCCGACTGGATCGGCTCGAGTGATGCGCTCTGCCGTGCCGATCGAGTGGGCGATGCATTCGATCCGGTTACTTGGTTTGTCGAGAGTCGCCGCTTAGCCATCAAGACATTGCAGCAGCTACAGATCATTGGGTCTGGCCTACGTGCTGTTAGCTCTGGTCTTGAGGCCGTGTCGATCGCTCTGGGGGGTTTCTCTCCGCGTCCGCTGCAGCAACGTGTGGCCGATGTCATTGATGACCTGGGCACTGATTCAGGTCTGGTGGTGATCGAGGCACCAATGGGTGAAGGCAAAACGGAGGCGGGCTTCGCGCTTGCGCTGCGTCCTGGCCGTGGCGTTTATATGGCCATGCCGACCCAGTCGACTGCCAACGCATTGCTGGGGCGTGTGAGCACATTCATCGCCCGCGCTCGATCAGATCAGGCACCCACCGCCATGACACTGGCCCACGGCGCTGGTGGTCCTTTTGCCACAGACGTGCGGCTGCGCGAGGTTGGACTAGGCACCGCCGACTCTGGTGTGGTGGCCGGCTGGTGGATGCGTGGATCTAAGCGCGCGCTGCTGGCTCCCCATGGCATTGGCACCGTCGACCAGGCCCTGATCGGTGTGTTGAACACTCGGCACGCGCATGTGCGCCTGGCCGGACTGGCTGGACGCACAGTGATCGTCGACGAGCTGCACGCCTATGACAGCTATACCGGCGGATTGGTCGAGGCCTTATGCCGCTGGCTACAGGTGCTCGGCTGCCGTGTGGTGGTAATGAGTGCCACCCTGCCGGCAGCGCGCCGCAATGCGCTGCTTTCAGAGTGGGCTGGCGCCGATGTACCCGTGCCTGCTGCCACGTATCCGCGTGTGACCTGGGCAACTGATGGACGGATCCAGGTGGCTGGGTTTCCTGCTTCTCGGTGCCAGCGCGTCGAGGTGGCAGGAATCGATCCCGATCTGGTGGTGGCCGAAGCGGTGTCCATGGCCAATCGTGGGGCACGGGTGCTGCTGGTGGTGAACAAGGTCAAGCGGGCCCAGGAGATCTTCGGATCCGTGCGCGCAGCTGGGGTCAACAGCACTTTGTTTCACGCTCGCTTCCCTATGGACGAACGCCTGGCGATCGAGCGGGGTGTGCTGGAGCAGTTCGGCCCTGGAGGGAGTTGCACCAGTGGCCATGTCCTGGTGGCCACTCAGGTGGCAGAGCAATCTCTCGACATCGACATGGATGTTCTGATCACTGACATCGCTCCGGTGGACTCGGTGCTGCAACGCCAAGGACGCATTCATCGCCATGAGCGTGGGCGTCCTACAGGATTTGAGACCCCGCGCGTGCTGGTGGCGGGTTTGTTGGAGCCGTTACCTACCCCCCAGCTCACGAGCTACATCTACGACCAGTGGACGGTGCTGCGCAGCGCTGCCTGGCTACAGACCTACCAGGTGCTTGAGCTCCCGATCGACATCGACAACGCAGTGCAGGACGTCTATGGGAGGCAGCCCCTGGAGACCACCGACACCATGGCCGCGGCGATCAATCAGGCTTGGCCAGAGCATCAAGCCGCCGAGGCTCAAATGGTGGAACTCGCCAGGCAGGCTGGCCTTGCCGACCCTGCCGATTGGCAGACGGCAACCGCTGCCGCTCCGATCGATGACGATGCTGCTGAGACCGGTGGCGCGGTTTTCGGCACGCGTCTCGGTACCAATTCCCAGTCGATCGTGCCGGTGACGCAGGAACAGCTGGACAACCTGACTGCCCACGCCGATTTCCTGGCTGGGCACTACCTAGGCATCAGCCATACCTCTCTTATGCGTGCCGTCCGTCTAGAGCCATGGCCCGCCGGTTGGAAGTCTCAGCCAGGGCTACGCCATCACCGCCCACTGGTTATCAACGCCGAAGGAACTGCTGACTGTGGCGGGGCCATGCTCCACCCGGAGCTAGGTTTGATTATCGGGTGATGTAGCTGACATTTTAGGCAAATTGGACGCCGTACTTCTAATTATTAACTGTATTTTTTCCCGCAATTGTAGAAATAAGCCTTTAAATCGATAGTGCCCTTTGTCCTTTAGCAGCTCTCTGCAATTCAGAGCTAATGCCATGCAACTGGCGTCTGGAGGATCAGTCCAGTCTTAATCAAGAACTACATGCGATTTTGTTGCAATCAGGGCAGGAGCTTAATTAGGAGGCATCGATAGAAAGTTATTGAGCTAAGGAAGCCAGGCGTTAGTACAAGCTAATTCCAGTTCAACGGTTCAACAGCGGAATGCCAATTCGCTGTCAAAGCGAACGACTTGGACTTATCCAAATGCATGTCGGGACCACCTCCAGTCAAAAGGTAGTTACCCAAAAAAAGAACTCTCAGCTCACATTGTGTGTTGTGCAGTTTCACGGCACGGCTGTGATCGATGACCCTCAATCATTGGAAATAGGCATTCGTTCTGGCATTGGTCACGGTCGGATGCTTGGACTGGGATTATTTTCGATCGCGCCAATAGTTTCATAATGACAAAATCAAACCTTCGATCATTAAGTCGATATAGCGACAGCCTTAGCCAGGTTTATCTCGAGCATGCAGTGATCGAACGAGAGTCAAATTCAATTGCAGCTTTCACAGCAGATGGTCGAATTACCTTGCCTGCTGCAAATCTGAGCAGTGTGCTGCTCGGTCCTGGCACACGTATTACCCATGCAGCGATGAAGGTCTTGGCTGATTGTGGTTCACTCGTCGCATGGACTGGCAGTGAAGGATTGTCGTTTTATGCCTGCGGACAATCAAAGACTCGCCTTAGTACCGGAATCGAAGCTCAATCTCGCCACTGGGTCGATCAAGCGTTACATCTTCAGGTCGTTCGACGAATGTATCAATTTCGTTTTAAGGATTATCTTCAGCCCGATCTATCGCTACAGCAGATTCGTGGGAAGGAAGGAGTAAGGGTCAGAGAAACCTATCAGCGGCTTGCAATCGAATATGGAGTGAGCTGGTCTGGCCGTAACTATGACCGGAAAAACTGGGCTGAAGCTGATCCAATCAATCGAGCTCTTTCTGCAGCTAATGCAGCTTTGTATGCAATTGTCCTAGCTGGATTGCATTCCCTTGGCTATAGCCCTGCTCTTGGATTTATTCATACAGGAAAGCAATTGTCATTTGTTTATGACGTCGCAGATCTATTCAAAACATCCACTAGTTTCCCAGCTGCTTTTGAGGCGGCAGCATCAGGAGAAGAGAAAGTTGAGGCAAGAGCACGGCGAATTCTTCGAGATCGCTGTTGTCATGAACGACTACAGGATCGGATAACGAAACATGTTCCAGCTCTGTTTTTATCGAAAGGAGACAACTTGGAACCGACAGTAGCGGATGAAATCACTTCGCTCTGGGATCCAAAAGGGATTGTGCAAGGAGGTATTCAGCATGGACATAATGATCATTGAATGCGTGCCATCACCATTGCGAGGAGAACTCAGTCGCTGGTTAACACCAGTTTGGGGTGGTGTTCATGTAGGCCGGGTTTCAGCGTTAGTTCGAGATTATCTTTGGGAGCTATCCCTTCGCAAAGCTGGAAAAGGCCGCGTCATTCAAATTTGGCAATGTGGGGGAGAGCCCGGCTACAAATTGCGTTGCCATGGGCTGAAGGATGCTGCGCTGGTTGATTTGGAGGGTTTGCCAATGATTGCGGTTCAGGATGCTGCTTGGCGTGAGGCAATGGCACGCTTCCCATCTCTGAGTGAGCAGAGCATCAGGGAAGGGTCAGGAGACTTAGGAT
>QCVM01000002.1:0-82127 GCA_003210375.1 Synechococcus sp. AG-686-B21
TTAAATGTGATTCATGGGTCCGTTGCGTCTTTTCTGACGACGCCTTACAGGTGCTTTTCGCTCCCTAATGCGGTGGGTTGGCACGCTCAGCAGCGCTGCGGGATGGGTTGACGCTCTTGCAAGCTCGACGCCTCGAGGGGTGCAGACCTGTGGCAGATGCTGCGGGACATGGATTTGTCCTGAGCTGGGGTGATGAACGGGCACCGTTGGAGGTGATCCAGTGCCAGCTCTTGTTCCCGACCCAACAGGATGCCTCGCGATACTTCAGTCTTCCGACGCACCAATTGGTGTCTTGGCTCATGGAGTGTTCAGCATTCGTTGGTGCGAAACCAGATCTTCCAGATGCCTTTTGGTATTAGGTGCTTTTGGGACAGGAAGGTGCGGTTGCAGACGCCTAGATTCATAAACGACTGAAGTGCGGTTCATGGGAACGACTTTGCTGATCGGATCATGTGAACCGTTCAGCGGAAAGTCCGCTCTTGTTTTGGGTATTGCTCAGCAGCTCAATCAGTCCGGGCATTCCATTCGGTTTGGAAAGCCCCTGGCCACCAGCTTGGACTGGGATCCCGACCAAGGTCCGTTGCCGCAACCGTTAATCGATGACGACGTGCGGTTTGTCGGTGAGACCCTCGGATTTGAGGCTGAGCGTTTGTTGCCGTCCCTGCATCTGCTTTCTCAGGCAACGGCGACGAGTCGTCTGGGATTGGGTCAGTTGGATGCTGGAGAGGGGTTCGACAAGCTTCGCGAGCAGGTGGAACAACACGATGGCCTCACCCTGCTGGAGGGTGCTGGAAGCTTGAACGAAGGCCTCTTGTACGGCTTGAGTCTTCCGCAACTGGCCGAGGGGCTGGAAGCCAAGGTTGTGCTGGTGCATTTGTGGCAAGACAGCCGCAGCGTTGAGCCCCTCCTCGCTGCGAAGCAATCCCTTGGAGATCGCCTTGTCGGTGTTGTCCTCAATGCTGTAACGCCCGAGGAGGTCGACAGCTTGGAGCGTCAGGTGGTGCCTACGCTTGAAAATCTTGGCCTCATCGTGTTTGGCGTGATGCCCAGGTCGCCGTTGTTGCGCAGCGTCACGGTGGGAGAGCTAGTGCGGCGTTTGGATGCCTGCGTGATCTGTTGCAAGGACCGCCAAGAGCTTTTGGTGGAAACCCTGAGCATTGGAGCGATGAACGTGAACTCTGCAATGGAATTCTTCCGTCGTCGTCGAAATATGGCGGTGGTCACCGGCGCCGATCGAACGGATATTCAGTTGGCGGCGCTGGAGTCGTCAACGCAATGTTTGATCCTGACAGGTGCCGGAGATCCATTGCCACAGCTGATCAGTCGTGCGGAAGAACTGGATGTCCCACTCCTAAGGGTGGAGCGCGACACGTTGGCCACGGTGGAGGTCATTGAGCAGGCCTTTGGTCATGTGCGCTTACACGAAGCCGTGAAGGCCACCTATGCCTTTCGCCTCGTGGAGGAGCATTGCCATCTCGACCGACTGTTCTCTGCTCTGAACTTGAAAGTCCAGAACGTCTAATGGTTGCTAGCTTCCAGTGATATCAGACGGGATGTCGTTGGGTCAGTCATTGGATCTTCCGTCCCTTGATCGGGTCGACACGCTGGCGCAAGAATTAGCGCTTTTGCAGGACAAAGGGAAGCGTCGAATCGCCATCCTCGGCAGCAGACATGTGCCGGTGGTTGCGATTCACTTGATAGAACTCGTCGCTCGCTCCCTTGTTCAGGAGGGCCATTCCCTAATCACTTCGGGCTCCCAGGGGGTGAATGCTGCTGTCATACGCGGAGTATTGGAGGTTAATCCGTCCCAGCTCACGGTGTTGTTGCCCCAGAGCTTGGATCGTCAAGCTGTTGAAATTCGAGACTTGCTCGAACGGGTTTTGCATTTGGTGGAAAAACCTGAACAGGATGAACTCCCCCTTCCGATAGCCAGCAGTCTTTGCAACCAAGAAATCATTAGCCGATGTGATCAGTTGATTTGCTTGGCATTTCACGACAGTGAAACGTTGTTGGCGAGTGCGCGAACAGCCGAAGATATGGGCAAGGTGGTGAGCCTGCTTTATTTCGATTGATTAGTTGCCCAGAAAAGTTTTGAGTCCTTCGCTGTAAAGGATGCCGCTGCACAGCAGACCACTGGCCCAACAGAGGCCGCGGGCGGGGGGCACATTGCCGACGTAGGCAGCGATATAGGCAAAGCGAAATACTGGATGAGCAAAAGCTGCGACGACGGCAGCCCCTGGCAGTGGGCCGGAATGTTCGACTGCAATCAAGGCCAATAAGGCTGCAGGAGCATGCAATGTGAAGGCTTCGAAGCTGTTTTGGTGAGCCCAGTTGGCCCGTTTCCCCCAGGCTGGAAAGCGATCGAACATGGCTCGTGGTGCGGCCATATCTTTCATCTCGAAATTGGATGCCGAGCGTGCTGCACCTAGAGGAATGATGCTGGCGACGACGCTTCCACCTGCCAAAACCAGAGACCAGGCGTAGGGCGAAGCATTGGTAGCCGTGAAAAGTTGCAGCAACGACATGGTGTGGGCTCCGTACCTGGCCTTTTCTAAGGTGTGAGTATCAGTAACCGTGCACTATGGCCAGTACTTCCTCCTTCGATGTCGTTTCTGATTTCGACCGACAGGAGCTGGTCAATACCCTTGATCAAGTGCGTCGGGATGTGTCGACCCGCTACGACTTGAAGGATTCCAAGACTGAAATTGTGCTGGAGGAAACTGAGATGGTGATCACGACAGCCAGTGACATGACGCTCCAGGCTGTTGAAGATGTACTGCGAGCAAAGGCGACAAAACGGAATCTTTCACTGAAAATCTTTGATTTTCAGTCGCCGGAGACCGTGGGAGGAAATCGAGTTCAGCAGGTGGTGAAGCTTCGTAAGGGATTGAGTAAAGAAATTGCTAAAAAATTGAGCAAAATTGTCAGAGACGAACTGAAAAAAGTAACTGTTGCGATTCAGGGGGAAAGTGTACGAATCACTGGAAAAAATAAGGATGATCTCCAAGCAGCTATTCAATTGGTCAAGAGCAAAGAAGACGAGTTAGATGTTCCGCTGCAATTTGAGAACTATCGCTAAATCATTATTGGTATTTTTTCTTGAGAAAATAGTTTGGCTTTGCGTAAACTGAGCTGTTAAGCCCGCTCGTCAGTAAAACTTTTTTCCGACATTAAAAAGGGGGCTTGTAAGCCCCCTTTTCTCTAAATGCTTGTGTTGGAGCTTGGCTTAGCCACCATTGCCATACCGAACAGCTTGAGAATTCTTTTCGCCTTGGGAAATGACCTCAGCAACACATTCATTAAATGCATTGCTTTGCTGCTTGAGCGGGCAAAGACTCAAAGCAATAGCTGTTAGTGCAATGGCAGAAACAACCGTGGCTGAAATTTGAATGAATCTATAGGGCAACATGGCTTTCTTTTTGCCACCACAGCTTTGATTTGATGTGTTGCCGTCAGACATAGATCGGGAACATTTTTAATAATTTATGGGCAGCAACTGTTCAACCCCTGTTGTTGAGGGCGTGGATAACCGCCCAATTTTGAGCATGGGCGGTAGTTTATGCACTTGATATCAGTCAGCACATCCAGCTCGCCCTTGTCGGCCGATTGGATCAGTCCCTTGATTGTGTTGTTTCCTCAGCCGTTGTGGTGATGCTTGAAAGGGATGTCGCGATAGGGCTGAATCCCAATCGGTGGCGGCACTTGACGCTTTTCATCCAAATCTACGGCACCCATTGCGTGGGCGAATGCATCACCCCACCATTGAAAAAGTGCTTTCATCACTGCTCCGGGATCACTGTCAATGTCATACACCCGATTAATCAAGGTCGCACTAGGTACTTAACCTGCGTACAACATTGTCGTTCTGCGATGTGAAGGGGGCGTAAGTAGAAATGCCTGTATTGTTAATATTTGCCCTGCTTGTCTCACTTTTGAATCTCAAGTTTCATTGTCATCTGATGGGAAAAATGCTTCTCTTTTATGGAGGATTTGAGCTTGTGATGTCATTATCTTGGAGACTATATTTGCTGTAATCATTGCTGGGGCTGTTGCCCCTTCTCGTGCTGTAGGGCAGATGCATGCCGGATCCTTTTGTCTGAGTGCTTTGCTAAGGCTTAGCGATTAAATCTCCGTGGTACATTTTTATTCAACAGTTGGCTGAAGTGGGTAAAAGTTGCGCCATTGTTGTTCGTGTGTTTGATGGTGAGGCTCCTTACCTTCAATCTTTTATTGATCATCATCGAGCGATAGGTATCGACCAGTTCTATCCGGTAATCGCGCCAGGGGGAGCACCCCTTTGTCGTGAGATTTTGTCCCGAAATCAATTGAGCTTCACTGAGGTTGAAGGGCAAAAGATTGGTGCCGTTCGTAGCTTGATTCAAGAAGATTATGTGGTGGTGATTGATGCTGATGAGTATTTGCATCCTGATCTTCTCCCTTTCATTCAAGAGGAGAAATTTCAGTCTTTAGCGATGCCGTGGCGGATGACTGACACTCTTTCTGATTCAGGGTTTGAATCGAGTTTGAAGCGGTTTTTTGTTTTTCCTCAAATTCAGTCTGTGATGCGCACTCGCTCATTGACGGGACTCGGTTTGCATCGTTCAGGCACAAAGGGTGGTGGGCGTTGTTTGGGTTTGAAGGAGGGCTTGGCCTTCCCTGTGCATCATTACTATCTGCGTGGTTTGGATGACCTCATGCTTAAGGAGGGTGGTGTGGTGAAACGCACATTGGCCCACAGCACGGGTCGGAAGAGTGTTGCTCTTGACGATGGATCCACGGGGAATAAGTTGACTGCATTCCCAAGTAGACACGCAAGGGTTGCCTATTTGCTGAAGGTTCTTGACCAACTGCCTGAGTAAAAAGATCCCCATACAGTGTCGACTAATCAAGTTATATTAAACCTCTTGCGTGATCAAATGTCTTTTGATACAGATCTAATAAAGGCTGAATTAAAGCAGAGTATCGATAGCATTTGTCGAATATTCCGTAAACGCTCTATCTGCAATCAAATTAAGGATATTGAGCATATTTTGGCCGACAATCCCATTAAGATCAGTTATCAGAAAAGAGTGCTGCGTCAATTGAGAGATGACTATAAAACTCGTCAGTCTTGGCCTTATCGAGTGCTTAGTAATTTAGAGATTTAAAATAATGCTTGGTCAGGTTGATCGTCTTCATATGCATCACAAAGGTGGTGCTTGATAGATCAGCTGGATCATTGTTTGGAGCCTGAATCAACGAACTGTCTTTGGAAGCTAAGCGATGGTTGGCATCACCTTCTGTCGTTGGATCTCTCGGAGGCACGTCGTTGATCAATGATCCTGGCGAGTTCAAGCACGTAGCCGGCCGTGCACCATCGTCCATGGCTACGGGAACGGTTTTCTAAATCGGAGCGGATCTCTGCAGTCTCTGCCATCAGAAGATCGAGCTCCCCCTGCTCGAGTTCATACAGCTCCTGGAGCTCTACGTCGCGCGACAGCAGGTGACTGCGAAACCACTTGCGCATCTGCTCTTGGGGAGGAATCTCTTGAATCATTGCTGCTGATCAAGCATTGGAATGCCATTCTCATGGCATGAAGCAACTCAGCTGGGCTGATTTTGATGCCTGCGTCCAAGTCCTTACACAGCGTTATGGCGGTCGTTCTTTTGACGGTGTGTTCGGAATTCCTCGTGGCGGTCTTTGCCTGGCTGTAGGGCTGAGTCATTCTTTGGACCTTCCTCTTCTACCGGCACCCAATAACAACTGCTTAATCGTCGACGATGTCTTTGAGACTGGGCAGACGTTGCAAGGGCTCCGGGGGCAATGGCCTCAGGCCACCTATGCGGTTTTGGTCAGCAAGTCGCCACCGCAATGGTGGGATGCCGCTGAAGTGATCGCGAGTTCCGAGTGGATTTTGTTTCCCTGGGAAAATGCAGCAACAGTCATCGCTGATGAAAACAACTATCGCCAATCTCGTCTTGGCTCCTAATTAGATGCAACGCACCATTTATCTTGCTTCGCCCTATGGCTTTTCTGAGCAGTGGAAACGGCTGTTGCTTCCTGAATTTATTGATGCATTAACTGCCCTTGGACTAGAGGTGTGGGAGCCTTTTTCGCGTAATGGCCAAATAGATTTTGCGCAGCCTGGTTGGGCGTATCGAGTTGCTCAAAAGGATCTACAAGATGTACGGGATGCTGATGCCCTATTTGCGATTGTGAATGGAACTCCTCCAGATGAAGGTGTCATGGTGGAACTGGGGGCTGCCATGGCTCTAAACAAGCCAATTTTTTTGTTTCGTGATGATTTTCGGCGCTGCACCGACTCTGAGGAGTTTCCACTCAATCTGATGCTCTTTGCTGGATTGCCAGAGATGGGTTGGCAAGATTTTGTCTATGAAAATATTGTAGACATTGGCCGTCCAGGCATGGCACTTGCGCGTTGGCTGCACTCATGACATGAATAGTAATTATAAATGAGATTCGATTTTAGATAATATTTACTCCTGATTGATCGAGTGAACCTTCGCGGTTTTTGACAATAGCAATGAGATCGTTGTTTTGATAAATCTCCATGCCTATAATGCTGTTTGTCGTTTTTATTTCGGTAGTTTGTTCGAGAACGATTTGGTCGTCACCACTAATAAAATCTTCAATAATAGCGTGGCCATTGCCTTGTTGAAGTTTGAAAATATCATGACCTTCACCACCAATTAAAACGTCAATCCCTCCCTTCCCAAACAAATTGTCGTTTCCTGCATTCCCTTTAAGGGTGTTGTTGGCTGAGTTGCCAATGATCGAATCATTGCCTGATCCACCTGTTCCATTTTCAATCACTGCTTCAAATGCAATACCTAGATTGCCATGTTGTTTGTTCGACCAGCGTTCGTCTGCAACATCAAAAGAAAGTATTGATAGTTGTCCACCATTTAGGTCAATCGTGAGATCTTTTTTGAAGTTATTTAAATCAATAGTGTCGATGCCAGATGCGTCCCAAATTGTTTCATAAAATGGAGTAGTATTTGAATATGTATAGATAGTATTTCCCTTGTTGGTTCTTTTATTGATGCCGTAAAGGTATTGCAGTCCAGCAATATCCCATGGCATCGGAGTTGAGCTAACCCCGTATTGCTTCCCAGTACTATCCACCCCAACTTCCTCCCAAGCAGATGCGGTCTCGCCATTATCTTTGTAGTGCTGTGTGAATCCAGCGCTGTCTGAGAAATCATCTGCCATTAATGTATGCTCTCGATTGCGGGCAAATTCCGGGGTTGGCTTTTTAGGGTTGTCAGGATGTTCTATGCCTAGTGTATGCAAGATTTCATGCAACATTACGCATGAAGGAGTTGGGCTATCAGCATTGTTGACCAATCCAGTGCTAAAGATATCGCTAATAAAGTTTTTATTGAACCAGATATCTCCTCCCCTTGGCTCTGGGCTTGGGGGCTCACCCGTTGCATAAATGCCAGGACGCCATTGTCCTGCTTCGTCAGTAATTGTATTGAATCCAATCCGGATCGTTCCAACGGTTTTTTTATCTGGAACCTTTTTAAAGTTTATGTTTGCGTAACTGCTAAGTATTTTAAATAACTTTCCAATATCCTTCTGTTGTTTTCTGCTGAAGTTTGCGTAAGGCTTAATTATTTCTTGTCTCTCATCTCCATAGTTGAGTTTTGATTTTGTTGTCATAAAGCTGTAAGTGAGAAGAGTTGTTTTTTTCTTGCTCTTGAAACTGCTATCAGTCATCCACCTGACTGGTATTCCCGGTCTAGCCCAGTCATTTTCTTCCAGTGGCACGCCTGTATTGAGAAGGGCATTTTCGTGGTTATTTTTGCTCCATTTCACGTCGTTAACCAATTGTTTGCTGTTGTCCCAGGTTTGCTTATTTTTTGGCATCTTGTTGCTTTTTTCTGATTATATGTTGGTTGGGGGCTGTGATGTATAAAAGTTTTTTGATTGCAAGATTTGCTCATTTCGTGTTGCATCAATGCCTTGAGTTTTTCTAATGGTATTGGTGGCAACATATTGTTCTTACCCCCTTGTGAAATATTTTATCAGCATCTAAAAATCTCCTGCTTCGAGCCATATGTCTATCTAGATCAGGATTGAAGCGATCAGATTGCTCATGGTTTATAAAGTCGAACAGTGGATGGACTCTATTTGGCCAACAGCATGAAAATTTGATGATTAGCTCAGGATTGTGGCATGCACCTGCCTGTAGCAAGTTCATCCAAGCTGTTGATTACATCGCTTGATTGTTCCTGTCTTAACGTTGAAAGATTGTGCAACTAGAATTGCAGTTCCGAGTCGATTCTTAGGACTCCTTCGACGAAAAGAGTTGACTTATTAACTGTTTGGGACGTTGTGCCGCGGTTTTGCTTGGCTACGAAACCAAGGGGGGCTTCGAATGACCACTTGTAGCTGAGCAGGCTCTCCTCGGGAGCCAACGGTTTCGGACGCCCTGACGCTTGAAAATTTTCAGCCAGGCTGGTCAGACGACTATCAATCACTGTTCTTGGTTCCACTCTTGGTGGCGCCATTTGTTCCGAAGTAGGAAACATTCGGAAGCTTTGGCGTTGAAGCTCACGCACACCCTGGATGGGTGTGTTTAACCAGCTGCTTTGCACCGTTTGGATGGTGCAGATCAAAGCGGGGGGTATCGGTGGAATGGATGCCAGCAACGATTGGATTCGAGATTTAGCCGATCACGGCAAAGCTTTCGCGGAACGCGTTGAGCGTTGCTTCGATATCGTCGTCTGAGTGGGCTAACGATGTGAATCCGGCCTCGTATGCCGAGGGTGCGAGATAAACGCCACGCTCAAGCATGGCTCGGTGCAGCCTGCCGAAACGCTCAGCATCTGTAGCTTTTGCCTCTTCGAAGTTGCGAACAGGTCCTTCACAAAGGAAGAATCCAAACATCGCGCTGACGCTGCCACCCGTGATGGGAAAACCGGCCTCAGTAGCAGCACTTTTGATGCCAGTAATCAAACGCTCAGTGGTGGCCGCGAGCTTCTCGTAACTCCCAGGTTGTTTAAGTAACTCAAGGGTCTTGATACCAGCTGTCATCGCCAGGGGGTTTCCGCTCAGGGTGCCGGCTTGGTACATCGGCCCAGCAGGGGACACCATCTGCATAATGTCTGCCCTTCCCCCATAGGCTCCAACCGGTAGCCCGCCTCCGATCACCTTGCCCATCGTGGTGAGGTCTGGTGTGACCCCAAAGTGAGCTTGGGCGCCGCCATAGCTGATGCGGAATCCAGTCATCACTTCATCGAACACGAGTAGCGCGCCATTTTCTTTTGTCAGTTCCCGCAACCCTTCAAGGAAGCCTGGCTCGGGCTGAATGAATCCAGCATTGCCAACAATGGGCTCGAGGATCACGCCACAGATCGCATCTGGATTCTCTGCGAACAGAGCTTTCACAGCCTCGAGATCGTTGTAGGGAGCCGTCAGGGTGTTGGCGGTGGTGCTGCGAGGTACACCGGGCGAATCGGGAAGTCCCAGGGTGGCAACGCCGGACCCCGCCTTCACCAAAAACATGTCGGCATGGCCGTGGTAACAGCCTTCAAACTTGATCACCTTGTCGCGTCCTGTGAAGGCGCGCATGAGGCGGAGCACAGCCATACAGGCTTCGGTACCGCTGTTTACAAAGCGGACCATCTCAACGCTGGGCACAGCATCGATCACCATCTCCGCCAGGGTGTTCTCTAGGGCGCAGGGGGCGCCAAAACTGGTGCCCTTTTCAATCGCTTCCTGGAGCGCGCTGATCACTTCAGGGTGGGCATGGCCGCAGATCGCTGGGCCCCAGCTACCGATGTAATCGATGTATTTATTGCCATCGACATCCCACGCATAGGGACCCTTCACCCGATCGAACACGATCGGCTGACCGCCCACAGACTTAAACGCTCGCACTGGAGAGCTCACCCCACCGGGCATCAAGCCCTGCGCTGCGCCGAAGATGGCCTGAGAGCGGCTGGTGTTCAACGCAGGTGTTGTCACAGGAACCGACGCCAAGAGGCAAATACAAACCGTGCATCATCCTGACCCAAGAACGTCCAGATGCGTCTGTTCTGTGTCCCAATCGCGGCAGATCGCCAGCACGACCTACCTAACATTCCCGTATCTGGAGGGATGACATGCCCTACGACTGGTCAGCTCTGGAGAGGGATCTCCGCCGCCTACTTCCCCCCCGTGGGGTTGTGTCGAAACGTCAGGAGTTACTCAGTTACGACTGTGACGGTTTGACGCTGGAACGCCAATGTCCACCTTTGGCGGTGTTGCCCGAAACAACGGACCAAGTCGCTGCTGTTCTTCGTTGTTGTCATGCCCACGGCATTCCATTTGTGGCGCGGGGGAGCGGAACTGGCCTTTCAGGAGGGGCTTTGGTGGATGAGGAAGCCCTGCTTGTGGTCACCAGCCGCATGCGCAAGGTGCTTGCACTGGATTTGGCGAACCACCGCGTCACCGTGCAGCCAGGGGTGATCAATAGCTGGGTCACCAGGGCTGTCGCCGGTGATGGGTTTTATTACGCACCGGATCCTTCCAGCCAAGTGGTCTGCAGCATTGGGGGCAACGTGGCTGAGAACTCTGGAGGTGTGCACTGCCTCAAGTACGGGGTGACCAGCAATCACGTGCTCGGTTTGGAAGTGGTGCTCCCCGATGGCAGCGTGACCGAGCTCGGCAATGGCTTGGCTGAGTCTCAAGAGCTCGATTTGCGCGGCGCCTTCATCGGGAGTGAGGGGACGCTTGGGATCGCCACCGCCATCACGCTTCGACTCTTGCGAGCGCCGGAATGCGTCAACGTGCTGCTCGCTGATTTCGAAACGATGGAGTCTGCGGGGGAAGCTGTGCGGGCCGTTACTGCAGCGGGTTTGCTGCCGGCCGGGATGGAAATTATGGACAACGTCACCATCAATGCGGTGAATGATTTCTTCGGGTACGACGAATACCCACGGGATGCGGCGGCGGTGCTGTTAATCGAACTTGATGGACAGGAAGCAGAGGTTCAGGCCTCCGCTCAAAGTGCTGAGCTGTTGTGCCGTGGGGCTGGTGCTCGTGGATTGCGTCGAGCCGAAGACCCCACGGAATGTGCGGTGCTTTGGAAAGGGCGTAAATCCGCGTTTTCAGCGGTGGGAAAAATCACCCCGACGTACTACGTGCAGGACGGTGTTGTGCCTCGAAGCAGCCTGCCAGTGGTCTTGGCGGCGATCGAACGACTCAGCCAAGAGCATGGGCTGCCCGTGGCCAATGTGTTCCACGCAGGTGATGGCAATTTGCATCCGCTGATCCTGTATTCCGCCGCGGAGCCAAACGCTGAAAAGCGGGTGAAGGATCTTGGCGCAGCAATTTTGAAGGAGTGTCTTGCTGTGGGGGGCAGCATTAGTGGCGAGCATGGCGTCGGTGCGGACAAACGCTGTTATCTCGATTGGATGTTTGCGCCGGATGATCTTCAAACCATGGGATTACTGCGGCGCGCGTTTGACCCGAACAATCGAGCCAACCCTGGAAAGGTGCTTCCCACACCACGCACCTGCGGTGAATCCGCGAAGCGTTCCGTGACGCTTCAAGCCACCGTCGAACTGTTTTGACTCAAAACAGCATGTCGTCGCTTTCGTTCTCGTTCTCGTCGCTCGGAGGCCAATCCAAATCAACACTCACTGGAGCGTGATCGCTGGGCTTGTCATTACCGCGCACCTGTTTGTGGATCACACAACTGCGGGCTAAACCCAACAACTCGTCGCAGAGATAAATGTGATCGATCCGCCAGCCGCGGTCTCGATCCCATGCACCGGTGCGGTAATCCCACCAACTCCAATGCCCTTCATCTGGTTCAAAGACACGAAAGACATCCTGCAGACCGCTCTCGAGGGCCAATTGAAGTGCTTGACGTTCGGCATCGCTGGCCATAATCCCGCCGCTGAGTCGATCGGGATCATGCATATCTCTGGCTTCTAGAGCGATGTTGAAATCTCCCACGACGCATACCGGCTCGCCCCTTTGCATGGGTTGTTCCAGATAGCGCTTGAGGCATGTCAACCAATTGAGCTTGTAGGGATATTTGTCTGACGTCAGGCTGGAGCCATTGGGCACATAGAGGTTCACAACGCGCACCCCATCAATCAGCGCGCTGATGACGCGCTTTTGCTCACCCAGTTCAAG
Organism: Synechococcus sp. AG-686-B21; assembly: GCA_003210375.1. Lineage (GTDB taxonomy): Bacteria > Cyanobacteriota > Cyanobacteriia > PCC-6307 > Cyanobiaceae > Parasynechococcus. The sequence goes on from QCVM01000002.1 coordinate 12,137, forward strand.
CGCCTCTGAATCGTCCCTTAGTTCTCCAGCGAATCCGCAGCGCACGTCCTCCAGTGGGATACGACTCACCAGCGCGACGCCGTTGTAAGACTTTTGACCATGAAAGCTGACTCGCCAACCTTTGGCCTCAAAAGCTTCTGCAGGAAAGAGTGGATCATCCACTTTGGTTTCCTGAAGGCAAAGCAAATCCGGTTGAGATTGCTCTAGCCAAGTCAACACTTGATCCAGGCGTGATCGCACTGAATTCACGTTCCAGGTTGCGATCCTCACAGCTGCTCCGCGATGGACATGACGCTTAGCATCCACCAAACCTCAATTTCCCGATGTCTCGCCGTTGTGCGGTGCCTTTGATGGCCATCGTTGCTCTTTTGCCGGTAGCCAGCCAACCGGCTATCGCTCAGATGGAGAGTATCTATGAGACCCCAGAACAGCGTCAGTTGTACAACCCGGATTCCACCGGATCCGGTGGCCGCAGTGTTCTTGATGCGACGAATCCGATGGAGCTTCTGAACCGCATCCGCAGGTCCGGTGCTATGGAAGACGCCACCCCCCCTTCTGATGCTGTTGATGCAGCACTCAAGGCCTATCAGCAGCCTTAGTCGTTGGGATCGTCGTTTTTGTTGGGTTGATGCGGGCTGCACTTAACCCCCAATTAACCGCCAGTTGTTCGATCAAGATGGTGTTTCCTCCAGCTGCCGTCTGACGTTGACGTGTTTGTTGAAGGAGCGCTTGAACCTCCTGAACCTGTCCTTGGTCGCGTTTCAGTAATGAAAGGGCGAGTTGAGGACGGCTATCGGTTGGAGATTTAGCGGCGGGTTATGCATACATTTTTGCCGCTGCCTGGGGTTGCCCCTCCTGGCGTTGGACGTCGACAACCAATAAGCCCAGCTCCAAGCGGCTTCCGGGTGGTTGGTCGCTGAAGCGCTTTTGGAGGTCTTGAAGGGCCTTTGTCCCATTGCCATTGGTTTGCTCGACCAAAACCAGGAGCTGCAGCACTTGGGTATCGACTGGATGCAAGCGCAGCAGTCGTTTGAGTTCTCTTAATGCTCCATCGTTGTTGCCTGTTAGCCGATGAAGATCGGCACTCAATAAGGCCAGATTGAGGGAGCGAGGTTGCTCTGCTAGCCAAGCCTGGAGCAAGATCAAAGCGTCCTCAAAACGGCCTTGTGCGAGGAGGATGTCCAGGAGTGTGCGACGCGTGTGCGGCTCAACCTGGAGATCTTCATCCGTCCGATTGGCAGAGGCCGTGGTTTGGCTGGTGAGCGATGCGGCAATGCCCCACCCCAAAAATGAAGCACTGACAAGGGACAGTCCCAGCAGCAACAGTCGTTTTGGGCGAGGCATGGTCCTTAATCAGCCCCGCCAGTCTGAGGCGATTGCTGAGAGCTGGCTACAGTCACCACACTGATTTTTTGCACCGCCCGGACCAGCTCAATGCGCGCCCATCCGATTCCCCCGGTCACCGAGCCGTTGCAGTTCCGGGCCATCGGTCTTGTTCGCGGCACATACACCCCGACAGACCCCGATCAGGTCACGCGTGGCGTGCTGACGGATTCCAATGGCCTTGAACTTGAAACAGTTGTGCTTGGCAGGGTTTTGACCCTGATGCGCCGTCATCTCGCCATGGATCAGTCCCATCTGTGGGTGGTGTACCCCCGTTGTCGGGATAGTGAACACCTTCACCTCCAAATCGCTGGAGTTTGGGAGCCGAGCACCTTGGCTCCTGATCAAAACGATGGGGATGACACGCTCCCACAAGGTGACGACTACTTTTCCATTCGTGGGGAGTTGATCTACACCAAGCCTGAAACGGGCGACATGGTGGTCAAAGTGCGACAGCTTCCTCGTCCAGATGGCAAACGTCCATTGCCGTTCAAGGTGTCGATTAAAGGAGAGCTTCCCCTCGAGCACCTGCGCCATTTCGTGAGTCTCGATCTTCGTCGTCAGGGTCAAGAACTCCATCTGGAGCAGCATGAGGTGATCGCACCAATGCCGACCCGCGGCGGTAAATCCAAGGGTGGCCGTGGAGCGGCTACCTCCCGCAATAGTCATTAATGGCAGAACAGGGTCAGGGTTCCACCAGCACCTTGCGAGCCGGTTTGGTCGTGGCGGGGATTACTGGTATTGGTGCCTTCGGCCCTGCGATGGGCTTGTCGTCGGCCTGGATTGTTGTATTCGTGCTTGGCGGCTTAATCGCATTCAGCGTGGATGCGGCGAGCTGGCAAGGGATGGGGGGCCATATTTTGGCGGAAGCCTTGCCTGGAGGGCAGGAGCGTTTGCGCCGGATTGCAGTGCATGAAGCGGGGCATCTTTTGATTGCCGAAACTGAGGCTTTGCCTGTTCAGCGGGTTTTGGTCGGCACGCTTGCTTGTGTTCAAGCAGGTTTGGCGAGTAACGGTGCCACTGAATTCGTTGTTCCTGAAAGTGTGCGAATGACGCTTGAGGACTTGCGTCGCTGGAGTCGAGTCCTTCAGGCGGGTATCGCTGCAGAAAAGTTGGTGTTTGGCAAGGCACGCGGTGGTGCTGATGATCGGGCTCTCCTTGGCCGTCTTTGGGGCATGTCTGGCCATGACGCCGGTACGGCGCAACGGGAGCAACGCCGTGCCCGACGCGAGATCGAGCAGCAGTTACGGGACCAGCGCGAAAACCTCGAGCAGCAGGCGACAGCCTTGTTGGAGATCGCCCCACGCTTGGCGAGATGACCACGCTTTGGGTCGATGCCCCGACCGGCTTGGCTGGAGACATGCTCCTGGCCGGTCTCCTTGACCTTGGCATTCCACTCTCGGCCATTGAGGAGCCGCTGAACAGCTTGGGACTGGCCGGTTGTTATCGCATCGATGTTGCAGAAGCTCGAAGTGGTGGTCTGCGGGGAAAACGCGTCAGTGTGACGGGATTGGAGGTCCAACCGCCTCATCGACACTGGGCTGATATTCGACAGCAAATCGTTGAGGCGTCCTTACCAACGTCTCTGAAAGATCGAGTGTTGGCGGTGTTTACGGCTCTTGCTGAAGCTGAATCAACCGTGCACGGCTCGTCTATGGAGTCCGTGCACTTTCATGAGGTGGGTGCGGTTGATGCCCTTGTTGACGTGGTGGGTGTCTGTGCGGCGCTCGATCAGCTCAATCCTTCACGGATCTTTTGTTCTCCTCTGCCCGCCGGCCGGGGCACGGTGCGGACAGCTCATGGTCTTCTTCCTGTGCCCGTGCCAGCTGTGTTGGAGCTTGCCCGCCGTCACCAAGTTCCACTTCAACAGAGTCCCCATGCACCTGAGGGGGAGCTGGTGACTCCGACCGGCTTGGCCCTAATGGCCGTTTGGGCTGATCGCTTTGTGCCACCAGCCAGATTCACCCCAGCACTGGTGGGTGTTGGATTAGGACATCGTGAGCTGGATCGGCCAAATTTGGTGCGGCTAATCCTTGAGACCGCAGATCAAGACAGCGCTGATCAAGAATTAGCGGATGCTCCGCGATGGCAGTCGCTTGTTGTCCAGGAGGCATGGCTGGACGACGCCACGCCTGAGGATTTGGCGTTGCTCATGGAACGTCTGAGGGAGGCAGGGGCCGTTGATGTAGCAACCCACCCCTTGGTGATGAAAAAAGGACGATGTGGCCATGGGGTGATCGCCCTGGTGGAGGAGGATGTGGCAGAACGGGTGCGGCAGGTCTGGTTCAACGCTGGCACCAGCATTGGAGTGCGGGAACGCCGTCAGGGCCGCTGGTTGCTTCCACGCCGAAGCGGATTGCTCGACACTCCTTGGGGCATGCTCCCCGCCAAGCAGGTCAAGCGCCCCGATGGGCGTTTAACGGTGAAGCCTGAGGCCGATGATTTGGAGTTGATGAGTCGCCGCACCGATTGTTCTGTGGCGGATTTGCGAGCGGCGGCGGTGGCGGCTCCATTCATCAGTGAAGCGGACTGGAGTTGGTGATGGGCAAGTGGCGGTCGCCAAAGTTGTGGATCACCATGGCGAGCCTCACCTTGATTGGTGTGGCTCTCGTTCAGCAGAGTGCGCAATTGCGCCAGCAGAGCCTGGACAGCCAAGGCTGGTGGTGGTTGCTGGTTGGGCTTGGGCTCACCTGGCTGAGCATCCTGATTAATGGCCTCGCTTGGCGCGTGGTGTTGGGGTGGCTTGGTTCTGTGCCTGAGGACCTGGCGGTGGTGCCGTTGTTTGTTCGCAGCAATCTGCTGAAGTATTTGCCAGGGGGCATTTGGCACTTGGTGGAGCGTATGCGGTTGCTGCGCCCTTCGATGGGAGGAGGTCCCGCTTTGGCCGGGGTCATCCTCGATCCTCTGCTGATTGTTGCGGCATCTGGTCTGATGCTGATGGCCGGTGGATGGCAGAACGGTCTGGTTTTGTTGGCTCCTATCCCGGCGTTGATGTTGCTGCCCCGCTGGCGAGAGCCAATCCTGCAGCGCTTGGAGCGTTCGAAAGCGGCGCAGCTTCAAATGGCTGGGGATCAGCCTCTCGAGATCGAGTGCAGTGGCCGCTCGGGATATCCGTGGTCGCCATTGGTTGCCGAGCTCACCTTTGTGGTGTGTCGCTTTTCGGGTTTCTTTTGTTGCGTTCAGGCCTTTAATTTGGCCCAGCCTGCGCCATCGCAGTGGTTTGCGGCTTTTGGTTTGGCCTACGCCGTTGGTTTGGTGGTGCCTGGTGCCCCCGGTGGGTTGGGTGTTTTCGAAGCCACCCTGCTGCTGCGTCTTGGTGGAGATATGGCGGAAGCTCCTCTGCTAGCGGTGGTGCTCAGTTATCGACTGATTTCGACGCTGGCTGATGTTGTAGCGGTTGGATCCTTCCGTGCTGATCGCTCAATCGCTGGTTGGCTGGCCCGGCGGAATTAATCCGGGATTGATCTGTTGTTTGAGCTTTGATCAAGGGTGGGGACCAGCGCCATGGATGCCATCAATCCCAAGACCAAGATCATCAGCGCCGGGAGTAAGGCTTCGGCCAACCGCTCGTCACTCGCGTATTGGTACACCCGCACGGAAAGGGTGTCGAAGTCAAAGGGACGCAGCGCGAAGGTGAGCGGTAGTTCCTTCACGGTGTCGACAAAAACCAGTAGGAGTCCGACGGTCATGGGTCCGCGTAGAAGTGGCAGATGAATGCGGAGCAGCACCTGCTGCCAATCGAAGCCCATTCCTGTGGCGGCTTCATCAAGGCTGGGACTGATGCGTTCCAAGGCTGCATCGAGACCGCTTTTGGCGACGGCCAAAAAGCGGTCGCTGTAGCCCCAAAGCAATAGGGCTAGTGGTGCGATTTGCCAGGGTGCTCCGGTGAGCAGAAGCGCGAGAGCTAACACCGTTCCAGGGATGGCGTAGCCCATGCCCGCCAGAAATGTCAGGCTGCGCAACCAGGGTGCAGTGGTCCAGCGCTTGGCAATCGCTAGCAACACCGCTGCACTGACGGCAAGAAGTGCGGCCGCTAATGCCAGAAGCAGGCTGCGCAGGCTGAGTTGGAGCAGGTCGTTGGTGAAGTTGTTTTGGAGTTGATCCAAATTGGTGAGCGCCCAAAACAAGGGCGTTCCAAGGCTCAGTAGTGGAGGAATAGCAGCGAGTAATTGGGCCGCAAGGGCACGGCTGCCTTGCAAGGGCCAAGCCGTGGCATCGCCACCGGCAACGCCATCACTCCAGCGGCGGCTGCGGTTTCGCAGTCGCCGCTCGCCGATCACCAGACTCAGCACAATCACCAGGGTGATCAGAGCAAGGCTGATCGCACCGGTGGGATTGCCATCGGCTTGCCAGGCTTCGAGGATCCCCGCCGACAGACTTGGGATGCCGAGGAGTTGAACAGCACCCAATTCATTCACAATTTCCATGCCCATCAAGGCCACTCCAGCGCCAATCGCTGGTATGGCGATGGGAAGTGCAACCCTGCGGAATGCGGCCCAAGGACCCACCCCCAAACTGCGGCAGGCCTCCAGCTGCCGCCGTCCACTCATGGCAAAGCTTTCCGTGCTGAGGAGAAAGACATAGGGATAGGTCGCTAGTGCCATAACCACGACTCCCCAGCCCAGGCCATGGATGTGCCAACCTTGGCGACTCCCAAGGTCGACCAGGGTGGCCGAGAGGAGATAAGCCGGTGTCGCCAAAGGGATGAGCTGCGCAATACGAAGCCATCGCCGTCCAGGGAAGCGGCAGTTGATCAGGAGCCAGCCGTTGGCTGTACCGATGACGGTGCCAATGAGGGCGCTTCCGAGGAGCAATGAAAGAGTCCCGCGGATTTGACGACCTCCGTCAGGCCCTAGGGTCCATAACCCATTCAGTAGGCCTCGCAACCCTTCTCCAATCAGATTGAATAGCGGCCAAATTGCGAGTATGGCCAGAGCGGCGGCTAATCCAGCCAGGACTTTCCGGCTCATGGCTCGGTGAGGCTGTTGTGGGGTCTGAGGGCCGATTCGGCGTCGATGTTCATCTCATGCGTTTAAACAGACGTTGGTTAGCTCCCACTCGGGCCTGGCGGAAGGTTTGGCTTACCCCGCTTTTATTCGCCGCGATAGATAAAAAAAATCCCCACCGAAGTGGGGGGGTATCTGAATTGCCAGGCGTGCGCGCACTAACGCTGGTTTCGACGGACTGGGATCGGTATCAAAACAGGTTGTCTTAAGCCACCACCACTGTTGTCATCATCTGAGTCCGCCAGAAGCCACAACAGAAAGCTTGTAACCAAAAGGAGCGAAACAAGGACGAGGGGCTCAGCCATCAAGGTGTCTTGCATGCACTCATATTAGTAGGCTTTTTTGGCTTGTGCCTGATCAGGAAAAACCTTGTCCAGCATCCTTGGCTACACAGGCTTGCAATTGTTGGCGCAAGCGAGCGTGGTCGAGGTCCCGGCCGATCAACACGAGTTGGTTTTTGCGATCACCGGTCCATTCGGAGTCGTCAATGGAAAAACGCTTGCCAGCGAGGTGAAAGACGTGTCGCTTCTGGCTTTCGTTGAACCAGAGAATGCCCTTGGCCCGGAACACCTCTTGTGGTAACTGATTGTCGAGAAAGTTTTGAAATTTCCTTAGAGCAAAGGGGCCATCGCTTTTGAAAGACAGGGATGTAAATCCCTCTATTTCCAAATGATCTGCAGGCTCGTGCCCATGGCTGTGGTCGTGCCCATGGCTGTGGTCGTGCCCATGGCTGTGGTCGTGACTGGAGTCTTGGCTGGTGGTGTTGGACTCCGTTCCGATGACCTTGTCGGATTCAAATAAGCCAACGCTCAGCATCAGCGGTAGGGGTACGTCTCCTTTGACCGAGCGCAAGATTCGGGCATCATTTTTGACATCGCGCAATTGTTGTTCGACGGCTTGGAGCCGATCCTCCGAGACCAAATCGCACTTGTTGAGAAGCAGGATATCTCCATAAATCACCTGAGATCGGCCTACTTCCGTAGCAAGGATTCCATCATCAAAATTTTCAGCATCGATCAAAGTAATGATCGAATCGAGTCGGGTTTGATCGCGAAGTTCACTTCCTAAAAAGGTCATGGCCACTGGAAGTGGATCCGCCAGCCCTGTGGTTTCCACCACGATGTAATCCATCGGCTCCGGACGATCCATGATTCGCTCGACGGCTTCCATCAGCTCACCGTTGATCGAGCAGCAGACGCAACCATTGCTCAGTTCGACCATCTCTTCACCGGTGGTCACCACCAAATCATTGTCGATGCCGATTTCGCCAAATTCGTTGACGAGAACAGCCGTTTTGACACCCTGCTGATTGCTCAGGATGTGGTTTAACAGTGTGGTTTTACCTGCACCAAGAAAGCCGCTGAGGATGGTGACGGGCACCCCGGCTGGGGCAGGGGTTGTGGTCATGAATCAAGTCGATCTGTACTCATGCTGGCAGTAGATCGTCGATTGCTGCGGCCAACTCTTCGTCAAGGGCACTTAGCCCGCCCAGATCGTGGGTGGTGAGCTCGATGTTCACTCGGTTGTAGACGTTGCTCCAATTGGGATGGTGATTGCTGGCTTCCGCCAACAGAGCAACTTGGGCCATGAATCCGAAGGCTTCAACGAAGTTTTTAAAGATCAATTGGCGTTGAAGGCACGCATCGGTCACCGTCCAATGCGGTAGCCGGCTTGCCAAATCCTGGATTTGATCCTGATTCAGTCGCTTTGTTGTCATCTTTGAATCAGTGGAGACTCCCATCCTGACTTGGTTCATCCGCGAGGTCATGGAGACTGTCCACGAGAAAGTCCACCTCGGTTTCGACCCCTCCATCGTTTGCCCAGGCTTCGGCGTCATGGCGGGTCTGAATTTCTTGGTTAATGCGAAGGGTTTCCCTGGCAAGAGATTGCTCTTCACCCATTAAATGACAAGCCACCGTTCTTTGATGCGGGGCACTGCGGTGCTCCCATAGGTAGATGGCCTGCCAGGTTCCCAAAACCAGCCGCCCCCCCTGAACACTCAAGCTCATGGTTTGGCTGGTCAGAGCGGTGCGGATGTGGGCCGGCATGTCATCGACACCCTCGTCGTTATGGACGTAAGAACGACTTTCTGGCACCACGTCTGCCATCCAAGCCTCGAGGTCTTGAAGAACCCGTGGATCCGCATTCTCATTAATTGTGAGGCTGGCGCTTGTGTGGAGACAGGTGAGATGCAACAGACCTTGGTGCAAACCAGTGGTACGCAGCCAGTCATTCAATGGCCGATCGATCCGGGTGAAGCCTCGTCCTGGGGTTGATAGGTCCAGTTGGTGTAGAACCTGGCGGAGGGGCATTGGTTTGGCCAGATGAAGACGACATCGTTGAAGTTTGGAATGTGGCTTAACGCTCCGGACCGCATCCACGATTGATGGTCACGCCTGACGGTCACGGTTGTCCTTATCGTTCGGCCAACGTGGTGAACCGTCGTCGTCTCAGCATGTCCCGTACTGATCAGCCGGACCTCACATTGCTGTTCGACGGTGGATGTCCTTTATGCGTCCGAGAAGTTCGCTTCCTGCGCGGGCGAGATCGCCATCAACGCATCGCCTTTGTCGATATCGATGCACCGGATTACAACCCCACTGATTACGCAGGCATCAACTACAGGATGGCGATGGGGCGGATCCATGCGTTGACGTCCAAGGGTGCTGTACTCATTGATATTGCTGTGTTTCGAGAGGCCTATCGCCTGATTGGCTTGGGCTGGTTGTATGCCCCCACGCGTTGGCCTCTCATTGCTCCCTTGGCCAATCTTGCTTATGGATTTTGGGCGTCAAGGCGCCTGCGCTGGACAGGCCGAGCGGACTTGGACACGCTTTGCAGAGATCGCTGCAACCTGTGATGAGGAAATGGGGAAAAGGAGCCTCGACAAATGGCTTCGCTCCTAAGCGATTTCCCCTACTAGAAATTTAGTAATTAATGTCACCCCTGAAGGGACTAATTGAGCAAGATTGTTGTTTGTGGCTGAGTTAACTCCTTTGCGTTTATGGCGTTGCCTACTGGTGGCACGTGGGGTTTGGATCGGCTACTACAGCTTCAGCCACTCCGTCGCTTCTCTTGAACCGTTCCATCAGTGTTTCGAGGGCCCTTGATGTTCTGGGCCGTATTCTCATAGCCGCGTTGTTTGTGAACGCGTTGCCCGGAAAAATGACTAACTTTTCCGGAACCGCTTCATTCATCGCATCAAAAGGAATCCCTGAGCCGCTTTCAAGTGCACTCTTGGTTTGCGCAATTGTGGTCTTGATTTTTGGCTCCATATTGTTGGTTTTTGGAAGCAACACGATTCTCGGCGCTTCATTACTGCTGATTTTTCTTGTTCCTACAACCCTGATTTTTCATGCCAATCCCCTTGATCTTCCGCATCTATTCACCAATCTTGCGGTGATTGGAGCGTTGATTTTGGCGATTACGCGTTCGACGGGTGGATCGGTGCCAAGTTTTCGCTCCTTAAGAGCGCGACGCCGTTAGACGTATGTTCTCTTGTCTCGTCATGGCATGCGCTCCAATCGTCATGATGGTCACAGTTTTCGGGGCCCAGTGGCAGACCTGATCACAGCCTGGGACAAGCTTGGCGCTCATATCCGAGAGACCGCTCTGACGGGGAGCATCCAAAGCACGCTTTATTGGGACCAGAACACGCGAATGCCCAGGAGCGGATCAGCTTGGCGTGGGGAGCAGCTGACTCTTTTGGCGGGCCAGTTGCACGCGAGGCAGAGTTCACCTGCCTATGCCGATCTTGTTGCGGAAGCGCGCCAAATATGGGCTGCAGGTGACCGATGTCTTGAGCAGGGGCGCAATCTTGATCTGTTGGAGCAGGATCTCCGCCGTCAGCAATCGCTTGATCCAGCCTTGGTGAGTGCTTTGGCCACGGCAAAGGCTGATGGCTACAGCCGTTGGCAACAGGCTCGCGAAGACTCGGATTTCAGTTTGTTTGCACCGGCTTTGCAAACGCTGATCGATTTGCGTCAAGAACAGGCGCGACAATTGGCTGAGCCTCGTTCCTGCTGGGAAACATTGGCGCAACCCTTCGAGCCAGATCTCACGCTGGATCGGCTGATGCAATTGTTTGCGCCATTGAAAGAGCGTCTTCCTCAATTGGTGGCAGAGGTGGCTGCACCACCTCGTTCCCGCTCTGCGTCGTGGGAGCTGTCGGAGGTTGCGCAGCAGTCTCTTTGCGACCAACTCTTGATGAGCTGGGGGCGTGATCCGGACTCCACTTGTCTGGCCCGTTCTCCCCATCCGTTTTCCATCACCCTCGGTCCATCGGACTACCGGATCACAACACGCGTGGTTCCTGGCCAGCCCCTGTCCTGCTTCCTCGCAACGGCGCATGAATGGGGCCATTCCCTGTATGAACAGGGTTTGCCAAATCAAAGCCACCAGTGGTTTTCATGGCCGGTGGGCCAAGCCACATCGATGGCGGTACACGAAAGCCAATCGTTGTTTTGGGAGAACCGCGTGGCGCGAAGCTTTGCGTTCTCAGAGCAGTGGTGGGAGCGTTTTGTTGAGGCGGGCGCTCCGCTACGAGCACCCCGGGATCTCTGGCGCGCCATGAATCCACTGTCGCCGGGGCTGAATCGAGTCGAGGCGGACGAGCTCAGCTATGGGTTGCACATCCTTATTCGGACAGAGCTAGAGATTGCTCTGCTGGAAGGCGGCTTGGCGGTGAGTGATCTGCCGAATGAATGGAACCGGCGTTACGGCGAACTCCTTGGTGTGACTCCTGAGAATGATGCAGAAGGCTGTTTGCAGGATGTGCATTGGAGTGAAGGGCTTTTCGGTTACTTCCCCTCCTACCTCTTGGGACATTTGATCAGCGCTCAGATCAGTGAAGCGATGATCGAAGCGATTGGTTCTCCAGAGGATCATGTCGCTCGCGGGGATATGGCCCCGTTGCTGGCCTGGCTCCGCGAGCATGTTCATCCCTTGGGCCGTTCTGTCAATGCTGAGCAGTTGGTGGAGCAGGTGACGGGTCGCCCGCTCGACGCTGGATCATTCCTGACGTATCTCAAGGGCAAGCTGGCAGCATTAAGCACCGCATAATTATTGAGCACAATTACGTATAGATATCGTGTGCATATGTGCGTGATATCGTTCGCTTTGGCGGAAGTTTGGGGTGATCCGATGTTGCCCCGTAGGATCCCGGGCGCTGTGCTTCGCCTTGTATGGCCAACCTCGATCAGGCTCCGAGCCGCAGCATGCCCAACCTGTTGCATGTGCTGCCCGCATTCGCTGATGAAGCCGAGCTTCGTCTCAACACGATCGTGGAGCTGAATTCCAACACGATCAATAAGTACGAGCTGATCACTGAAACTGGCCACCTCAAGCTTGATCGTGTCGGCTACTCCTCCCTGTCGTATCCATTTGCTTACGGATGTATCCCTCGCACATGGGATGAAGATGGTGATCCCCTTGATATTGAGATTGTCAATGTGACAGAGCCGCTCGTCCCGGGATCAATCGTGGAAGCTCGCATCATTGGTGTGATGACGTTCGACGATGGAGGAGAGGTGGACGACAAGGTGATCGCTGTTTTAGCGGATGACAAGCGCATGGATCACATCAAGAGCTTTGAGGATCTTGGCGCTCACTGGAAAAAGGAAACCACTTACTACTGGGAGCACTACAAGGATCTCAAAAAGCCAGGCACTTGCACTGTGAATGGTTTCTTTGGTACTGATAAAGCCGTGGAAATTATCAAGGGTTGTGAGGCTCGTTATATGGCTGAAATTGATCCAAAATTGGTCGACTAACGTTTCTAGAGCGTTGTAATAAAAAAGGACGAGGTAATCCTCGCCCTTTTTTATGGTTTAGCGCTGATACATATTCACCAAAACAGCACGTTTTGCCTCGGGATGCTGTGGATGACCGCAGTGGGCTCCTTTTTGGGATGAGAGCACCATATCTCCAGCTTTCGCGAAAAGGGAAATCGCTTCGGCACCTTGAAGTTGGCTGAATTCAAAGGTACCAAGTTGATTTTTTTTGTTATATGTTGCACTGCGCCACCACATGCGTCGTCGGCGATGTGAGCCTTTGACATAGCAATAGGGACCGTCATCAAGATCATTCACATCACTGATGTAAACGAACGATTTAAATTTCAAAGACCGGCCATCGCAGTGATAGCTCCGCGTGTCTTGGACACCCTGGTTTAAGTACAGATTGCGGCATTTCACCCTCATTCGATTCATGCTGCTCACCAGTAACAATCTCTGGATGAGCGTTTCATGCAGGCAGTTCTGGATTCTCTTTCCCAAGTTGATTGAAAGTCGTTCTGGGTGAAAAATGTCGATCATTCCAGCATCACTTCCCGTACGGCCGTCAGGTTGCTTGACCCGGTAATTAATGACAGGACGGTCTGCGTCTCGGAAGTTGTTGTATCCCTTCAGGACTCGAAGGTTCGGAAGGTTGATGTAAGCAATGTCCTGGAGATTGGTGAGATCGTTTGATTCGATGTCCACCAGCAAATTGTGAATGTCGCTTCGGATCGAGGCCAAGTCTTGATCTGAAGCAGCGCCGGTCAGACAGATGATCCCGTGGCGACGCAGTGCCCAAGCGGCGGCCAAAAAGCTGCGCCGGCTTTGCACAATCTCGGAAAACTGGAAGCTGATGCTGGCAACGGCTTGGGCCAGGGCTTCACCATGCAGCAAGGTTGGCTTTTTTGTGGCGATTGTCGTACTGGACAACACGGCTCAACGGCGTGTGGGCAGGGTACCGCCAGCCCCAAGAACCCCGACACGTGCCACCTCAATCTCACGAGATGAGACGAAGAGATTCTGAAGGGTCTGATGTTTGGGCTTGGATTTGAAGTTTTTTTGACGTGTGATGAATACGTTTGAGACCAGCAAGACTTTTGTGTCTCATGCGGCTTTCGTAGTGTGCTCTGCCAATCGTGGTCGCTGCCCTGGCGACGACAGTTACCTCGAGGGCGGAGGAGTTAGCTCTCAGCGCCCCAGTGCCGTCGCGCATTCTTTTGGATTTGCAGCGGCGTGAAATCAGTGTGGTGCTCGATGGGCGAATGCGTGGTTCCAGGCCGGTGGCGATCGGTGACTCAAAGTACCCCCCCCCCCCCCACACCTCAAGTGGGATTTGCGATTCTCACGAAAAAAAATAAACCCTATTTACTTTTCGAATAAGTCACGACAACGTAAGGAGCTCAGCGGCCCAACGAGCCCTATCGCAGATTGCTAATTAGCCTTCCATCGCAATGGTCTCAGTGAATTCGGTATTCATGGCACTCCCTGGCCCCATTGGGTGAAAACCCGCGCCGTTTTCAGCTTGGGTTGCGAGCGCATGCTGAACGATCACGTTCGTCAGTTGTTTGGCCTTGTTTAAACAGGCACCAGCCTTGAAATCCGTGGATGTGCTCGCTTGGCGATTGCCCGCCAAGCATTTTGGCACCGCTCGCCCCGTCATTGGCCTGCGGTTGGCTTAGGCCTCTGGTCGAACGGCGTCGAAGATCTCCTTGAGAATCTCGCCAGCTCCAAGCCCTTTCAGCGTGGTCGCTAGCTCAAGTCCAATGGATTCGGGGTCGGCGGCGGGGCCTGTTGTCTGCTCTCGGATCAAGCGCTTCCCGTCGAGGCTGGCCACCATGCCTGTAAGGATTAATTGGTCACCCTCGAAGTGTGTGTTGACACCAATGGGCACCTGACAGCCCCCTTCCAGTTCGCGGAGGAAGGCGCGTTCCGCAAGGCAGCGCTGGGATGTCGGTCCATGATCGAGCACTTTGATGATCTCCATCACTTCGGGTTTGTTCTCGACGCATTCGATTCCAAGGGCGCCTTGGCCCACTGCATGTAAGGAGATATCGCCAGGAATGGATTGGTCAATGCGATCCTCGAAGCCGAGTCGACCCAGACCAGCAGCGGCAAGGATCAGGCAGTCGTAGGCACCGCTATCGAGTTTCTCCAGACGGGTAATGACGTTGCCGCGAACGTCCTTGAACACCAAATGGGGGTAGTGATATCGCAATTGGGCAAGGCGCCGCAGCGAACTGGTCCCCACCACAGCGCCTTCGGGGAGTGTCGCGAGATTGAGGTGCTTGTTTTTGGCGTGTAGCACCAGGGCATCGGCGGGATCTTCCCGTTCGGTGATGCAACCGAGCATCAGCCCCTCAGGGAGATTCGTCGGCAGGTCTTTTAAGGAATGAACAGCGATATCCGCACGCCCAACAAGCATTTGGGCTTCGAGTTCTTTCGTGAACAGCCCCTTGTCGCCAATTTTGGCCAGGGCAACGTCGAGAATTTTGTCGCCTTTGGTGGCCATCGCCTCAACCTTGATGGTTAGGCCTGGATGAGCTTTTTCCAGCTCTGCTTTGACCCAATTGGTTTGCACCATGGCCAGCTGGCTGCGTCGTGAAGCGATGCGCAGTTCGTTGAGGGCCATGGATTCGGCGAGTCAGCCGCCCAGACTACGCAGTCGAGCGCTTTGGATTAGGTCTTTGTGAAGGAAATGGGTGATTTGCATTGTGAACAACGCTTAACATTTGCAAAGTCTTCGGTCATGCGATGCCAGGTCCAGTGGTGAACGGAGTACGCCAAATCGGGGCTCTTGGTCAGGGACCGAGTGACAGCTCTGCTGAGGAGACGATGTTGCCACTGATGTCTGAAGGCCGCATTCGCCTGCTGTTGCTATCCAGTGGAGAGGTGTTGATGGCTCGCCTTCGGAACACCACCGACCGGGATGGAGACCACGCCTACCAGCTCATTCGACCTCGTTTAGTCCGACGAAGCTCCTCCCAAGAATCCGACTGGAGTTTGCATGCCTACCTATCGGGACTCACCACTCAAAGCAATGTGGTGTTGTTCAAATCAGCGGTGGCATCTGTCTTGGACCCGGATCCAATGTTGATTCAGGCTTATACAGAAGCCACAAATCAGGAGTGTCCACTCGAGGAAACCCCGGTTGAACGATTAAAGCGGGCCTTCCAGGAATTCACCGAAAGCGTTGACGCGAATTAAATCTTGGCTTGAACGTTGAAGAAAAGGATGAGAACGGTGTTTAGGTCGGTGCTGAGGGAGGTGTAGCTCTCAAATTTTGACCAAAAAAACCAACTGAAAGCTGAGGTTTGTTCTCTTCCGTGTGAGGAGGGCGTAAAAACTCCCAATGTTTTTTTATAGGCGATTTGAGGCGCACTGAAGATCAGGCCTCGTACTTAGTTATCCAACACTTCAATCTGTGTGGGATACAGGCTGGTAGGGATGACTGCTGAACGCTTTGAAAAAATGCGAGGATTGTCGTGTGATAAAAAGTCACCTCTGGTTTGATATTGAACAAGTTGCTAACTTGGACATTGGTTTCACTTCAAAATATTCGTTTTATGGCTGTCCTAGTTATTGCTTCGCTCCGCAATGTCGGGTCAAAAGTTTAATAAATAGTCTGTTCTTCAACGCTTTCGTTCTTGATGGTGATGCCGCAGCAAATGAATTTGATTGAGCTGCAAGTTAAACAGTCTCGCCATGACGAGCAGCTGTTTCTCGTTCACGCCTTGTGTTTTTGTGATTTGGCTTTATTGAATTGATGTATTTAATGGATCGGCTTTCAGGGCTAGCCTGGCAAGAATAATCAATCGAATACTGATACTTTTTCGGTACTTTTATTGCTTCCATCTATTGCGGGCTTCACTGATAGCACTCAGGTGAAAGGTGCTTTTGTCTATCCCAGTCAAGGAGTTATACTGCTGGCTGAGGTGTCTGAATGGGTTGCTCAAGCTGTAAGTAAGGATATTCACGAACGTTGTTTGGCAGCTAAAGACTATTCAGGTTGTATTCAATCCAATAGTGGGCAGTCGCCTGGTGTTTCGGGACCAACGAAAGACTCCGTAAGTATCTTGGGTCGGGAGAAATGTTTCGATAATGGTGCTTGCATAGCTCAGTCTGGTCAAGATCAACTTGGAATGCCTAAGGTTGCTGGCTTGACGTATATGTACAGTCCAGCAAATAATAGAGTTAATTACTGGAACCCTGAGGCAAAATGAGTGCCTCACAAAGGTCAGCCCGCTCGATATATTGCTACTATGCTTTGTAGTTATAGAGAAATTAGCCCGGCAAAAAGAACATGTACCCCCACTTACAGCGGTAGTACTTGGTTAATGGTGGCTCCAGCAGCCATAGCATCTAAAAAAATATTTCAGGACAAACTTGTACGACATCTTCTCGTACAAAAGTCTGGGTTGCAGGGACTCTGGTAGTCCTCGCAAGTATTAGTACATACATGTTATCGATTGCCAAGATTTGACCCATGCCACCTACCATTAAGGCATATTAATGGGTAACTGGTCAAAGTACGTGGGTGGCAAACCTTTCTGTACGGAAAAGATGCTCTAATCGAGCAAATTTAAAAGTTAAAACCTTGAAACTGTGATGTATCTATTGATATTGCGGCATTGTTTATGAGGTAATCCTTTATTCGAAAAACTCATGTCTAACAGGATTTACGAGTAAAGGAAAACCCTACTTTTACATCAATAAGTTTATTTGATGTATTCCTTGAGAACGCCATTGCGGTTTGGGTGGCGCAATTTGCGAAGGGCCTTGGCTTCGATTTGGCGAATACGCTCACGCGTTACATCAAAGATCTGACCAATCTCTTCAAGGGTTTTCATGCGACCGTCATCAAGGCCGTAGCGCAACCGCAGCACATCTCGCTCGCGAGGGCTCAATGTTGCCAGCACACCTTCTAAATCTTCCCGAAGAAGATTTTTGGCAACATCTTGTTCAGGATTCTCGATGTCGGCTTCGATGAAGTCACCCAAGCGTGAATCCTCTTCTTTTCCGATAGGAGTTTCCAGGGAGATGGGCAATTGAGCGCTCTTGGCGATAAACCGAAGCTTCTCAATGGTCATCTCCATTGATTCTGCAATCTCTTCTTCAGTTGGTTTGCGTCCAAACTCCTGACTGAGTACTTTTGTTGTTTTCTTGATTCGTGAAATCGTTTCGTAAAGGTGAACAGGCAGGCGAATCGTCCTGCTTTGATCGGCGATCGCCCGTGTGATTGCCTGACGGATCCACCAGGTGGCATAAGTGGAAAATTTATAACCCTTTTCGTGGTCAAATTTTTCAGCGGCGCGGATGAGGCCAAGGCTGCCTTCTTGAATCAAGTCCTGGAAGCTCAGGCCTCGATTCATGTACTTCTTCGCAATCGACACCACAAGCCGTAGGTTGGACTGCACCATTTTTTCTTTGGCTCGCCTGCCCAGCATCAGCCGGCGGCGGAAGCGAATGAGCGGCATTTCAACGAGTGCTGCCCACTCTTTTTTGTCGGGCTCATGCCCGTTGTCGCTCTCAAATTGTGCTGCGAGTTCTTCGAGATGCAGCAGATCGGCAATTTTGCGGGCCAGTTCGATTTCTTCGTCGGGACGTAAGAGACGAATCCGTCCGATCTCCTGCAGGTAAACACGAATCGAATCTTCGGTGTAGACCCCTTTTGGGCCGATTTTGATGCTGGCCAAAGCTTTGGCCTTGGCTTCTTTTTCTGCACTGGCAGCTTTTGCTTTTTCCTCGGCTGTGAGTTCTGGTGCCGCTGGTTTGGCCGCTGCTGGTTTGGCTTTTGTTGTGGCTGCTTTCTTCTCTGTTGTTTTTTTGGCCGTGCTTTTCACCGATGTCGCTTTCGGGGCAGCTTTTTTTGCTTTCCCCTCTGATGCTTTGGTGGTGTCCTCTGCTTTGGCGAGAAGCTCGTCTGCTGCTGCACTCAAATCTTTAGTGCTTGAGCTTGTATTTCGTTTCCGTGCCGGAGCTTTTTTTGAAGCGCTTTTGGCAGGGTTCACCACATTCTTCACCTGTCCTTTGGCATTGGCCAATATGACGATGTCCGGCTTCGCGGATTTGGTGGCAGCAGGAGTCATAGGTGTAGTGAGTTCGGGTAAGGAAGCGACAGGGACGTGTCTGGATACCGCTTTGGTAGCGGTCTTCTACGAAAGTGGGGGGTAGCCAATCAGGAGACCGTCAACACTTCGTTCTTCCAAATGGTTTTCAGTAGTAGATGAGATAGTGCATGGTGTGATCGCCAAACGAGTGGTGCACACATTTGAGCTGAGCTGTCCGGGGTGGTCTCAGACCGGTCTGGATGTTCAGAGCAAAACTCTGTTTCCAAGACTGCATGTCTTCCCGCTGGATCGAGCGCAGCGTTGGCTTGCTTGGCCAACTCTAATATTTTAATGAAGTCTTTCGAAGTTTGCAAGTCGCAAATACGACCCCAGCGGCTGGTTGACGTTTGGCTGGATGCTGGTCGAGAAGGCCGCGAATTTAGTTATTTGGCGAGTGCGGAGCTAGGCCTTCAATCCGGAGATCTTGTGCGTGTCCGCTTGCGTGGTCGATCCATGAATGGGTTAGTCGTTGGCGAGCGTGAGTTGGGCTCCGCCGAATTAGATGGTTTGCAGCCCGTGGAGGCTTTGCTTCAAAAAGCCGCCGTTGACCCGTCATGGAGTCGATGGCTGGAGCAGGTGGCGTTGCGGTGTCATCTCAGTTCCTTTCGCATGCTGAAAGCGGCTCTCCCGTCCGGGTGGTTGGGGCAAGCGCGCAGTGTCGGGCTCGCCGGTGGTCGACAGTTGTGGTGGGTGCAATGCCGCGATGCGGCTGATGTTGAACATCAGCCCACGCCCCGGCAACAGCAGCTTTTGGATTGCTTGTCTGAGGGTGGTGGAGGCGCTTGGCAGAAAGACCTTCACGCTGCGGGATTCCGTGCTGGGTTGCTCCGCCCTCTCGAGCTAAGCGGTCGGGTTGAACGGACGCAGCGGCGTTGGGACGGTGAAACAGCGCGAACTGGGGAGCCGCTGGAGTTCCCCCAATTCCTCAAGCCCGAGCAGGCAGCCGCAATTAAGGCTTATCAGGCTCTACCTGAGGGGGCTGGATTGCTGCTCTGGGGTGTGACGGGCTCTGGCAAAACAGAGGTGTATTTGCAGCTGGCTGCGGATGAACTAGCCAAGGGCAGACATGTGTTGCTCCTTACCCCAGAGATCGGCCTCATTCCCCAATTGGTCGACCGCTGCCGCCGTCGGTTCGGTTCCAGGGTCGTGGAGTATCACAGCGGATGTCGCGACGCTGAAAAGGTGCGTGGCTGGCGCCGTTGTCTGAATCCGGATCAACCCCTCGTAGTGGTGGGGACCCGATCGGCAATCTTCATGCCACTGGCGCCCCTCGGGCTTGTGGTCCTCGATGAAGAGCACGACAGTTCCTACAAGCAGGAATCGCCAATGCCCTGCTATCACGCTCGTGACTTGGCGATGGACCGGGTTGCTCGGCATGGCGCACGGTTGGTTTTGGGTAGTGCTACGCCGTCTGTCGAGAGTTGGTTGCACTCTCAGCCCGGCGGACCTTTGCGTCTCGCGCGGTTGAAGGAGCGGATTTCAAAGCAGCACTTACCCCCGGTGTATGTGGTCGATATGCGCCATGAACTGGCAGATGGGCACAAGCGACTGGTGAGTCGACCCTTGATGGAGCGTCTGGCTGCGCTTCCTGAGCAGGGTGAGCAAGCGGTGGTGCTGGTTCCTCGACGCGGCTACAGCCCGTTCCTTGGTTGTCGCAGCTGTGGGGAAGTGGTGCAGTGTCCGCACTGCGACGTGGCACTAACGGTCCACCGCGGTCAGGGGGGAAAGCAGTGGCTGCGCTGCCATTGGTGTGATCACCGCGCATCGATGGGGACCCGTTGCAGCCACTGCGGATCAACAGCATTCAAGCCGTTTGGCGCTGGTACGCAGCGGGTGTTGGAGCTCCTCGATGAGGAACTGGACAGTTTGCGCTTGCTGAGGTTCGATCGCGATTCCACGGGTGGGCGCGACGGACATCGCCGCTTGTTGGATCGTTTTGCTGCCGGTGAGGCGGATGTGCTGATCGGAACGCAGATGCTGGCCAAAGGAATGGACTTGCCTCGGGTCACCTTGGCGGCCGTTTTGGCTGCCGATGGACTGCTGCATCGCCCCGACCTTCGTGCTGGAGAACAAGCCTTACAACTACTGCTTCAGCTGGCAGGTCGTGCTGGCCGAGGGGAGCGACCAGGGCAGGTGTTTGTTCAGACCTATTCCCCGGAGCATCCAGTGATTCAACACCTGGTGGATGGCCGCTATGAACTGTTTTTGGCTCAAGAGATTGAGCTGCGCCGTGAGGCGGGTCTGGTCCCGTTTAGTCGCGCTTGTCTGTTGCGGTTGTCTGGAGAATCAGCCAGCGCGACAGCAACCGCTGCATCGGTTCTTGCAGAGCGTCTGAAGCCCCTATGCCAAAAGCAGAATTGGTGGCTGTTGGGGCCAGCCCCAGCCCCAGTCGCGCGAGTGGCTGGTCGAAGCCGCTGGCAACTCCTTCTGCATGGTCCGGTGGGTTCTGCCCTGCCTCTCCCGCCGGGTCCGGCCCTTTGGGAGGCATTGCCTCGAGGTGTTGCTCTCTCTGTAGATCCTGATCCACAGCAGCTTTGATTAGGCGGGAAGTTCTGGAAATCCGAAACCCAACTTGCGGCGAACACCCTGCAAAAGCAGACTGCAACCCATCAAAACCAGAATCATTGAGCTCCCCAGGCCCAGGGGACTCCACCGCCAACGGGTTTGTTCGAGCTCCACTCGCTCGCCGCTGTGCAGGGTGTGCTGAAGGCGTCCATGGTCTACACGCAGATTGACTTCCAGCCCAGGGATGTCGGGGACATGGCGGAGATCAATCTGGAGACGGAGGTGTTGTTGGACTCCGATCAACCAATTGCGTTCCACGAGGCTGAACTCCGGCGGTGGCAGTAGTTCGATCCCAGCGCTTGTTCCTGCCAGGTTCACCATTGTTTGCAGCAGCTGGTTCAAGTCGCGGGACGATTGAACCCCAGGGCTAATGCGTTGACGGCCTGGGCTTGGATGCTCGATGGGCAGTTGAGGAAACTCGCGTTTCAAGCGTTGTTCGAAGGTTTTTTGCCATGGCAAGGGCTGATCGTTGAGGCTCTGCACCTGCCAAATGAGTTCAGTGCGGTCTGGGCCGGGGAGTTCCAGGTCGGCATCAATCCGTACGCAGCCGCTCAGCATCAGGGTTAGCCCGGCCAACACGGCGACAACAACCACGGCAAATCCAACGCCTGGGCCCTTTGTGGGTCCGGTGGGGGGTGGCGGTGGTGGTTTTGGTTTTCTTCTGGAGCGGCGTTGGCTGCTCGCGGCAGAGGGAGAGCCGCCTGTTGCTGTGACCTCGAGTGCAGGTAATTTCATAGTCCAGCTTTCTGGGCGCTCGAGGCTGGGGGCATCCAGAATGATGAGAAGTTGTTTGGCCTGCTGGCGCATCTCCATGTCACCGCTTCGGCTCAACGCGCGGGCCATGGTCAGGGCTTGATCGTCTTGCCCTTGCCCCATCCAGGAGGTGATCATCAGCAAGCGCACATGCGACCCTTCCGGGGTGGCTATGGAGTGCGTTTCTGCCAGAGGAGTGAGCAGCTCGAGGGCTTGGCCGTAGTCACCACGTTCCAAGTGGGCATCCACGGCGCGGAGGTCGGGGCATTGCAGTTCATTCTTCACGCTTTGACCCCTCCACACACCCCATGACTTGAAGGGAATCGCAAGGACGCTTCGCCAAAGTTTGTTGGTTCCCTCTGACGGCGAGCATCGCCTTCCTGCCAGCTTGCAAAGCAGTTTATTGACTGCTGGGGTTGGCATGGGTTGCCAGCAAAGCCGATCGAAGAGCAGTGCAGATGTACTTGCGTTGGTTGGTATGGAGGAGTGGAGCTTTGTGGAGGATCACGACTTGCAGGGTTGGAAGGGGCATGTCTTTGCGTGACCTGCAAGCATTTCGCTTACGGAATCGATTAGCACTGCTCCACGTTGGTGGGCTGCAATATTCGTCAAAAACAACTGCGTCAAGGTGATCACCTCACCAATCACTGCACGCTTTGGGCCCCCAGATGGCAGAAAGAGCATGGCTGTGCTCCAGAGTCGAGTTGATGCCTTCACGGTGCAAGGTGTGATCTCGATAGGTTCTATGAATTTGGTGGGTCAACATGATGAAGCGTCATCCGAATATCGCCTTTTTTGGTGGCACGGTTGTGATCGCGTTGATGGTTTTGGCTGCGTTTTCAAACATGGCCGTGGCCAGTGGATGTGCTCGAAGCGGTGAAAGCACATCGCTCAGTTCGGAGCAGGTCGAGCAAAAGCAAAGCAGCGATGCCGACGCTTAATCGCAGTTGTCCGCTTACAGCCGGTTAATCAATAGGTTTGCTGGAACGGTCTTCGCGTCCCACCACCATCGTTCCGATACCGGCATCGGTGAAGACCTCCAGCAAAAGGGCATGGGGCACCCGTCCATCAACGATGTGGGCGGCCGACACACCCTGAGCTAACGCTCGAATGCAGCACTCAGTTTTTGGCGTCATTCCCCCTGCAACCACTCCGTCATCAATGAGCTGACGCGCTTCTGATAAGCGGAGCTTGCGAATTAACGATTCCGGCTGATCGCGATCCCTGAGAATCCCAGGGGTGTCGGTGAGCAGGATCAGTTTTTCTGCCTGCAGTGATGCAGCCAGCTCCCCCGCCACCGTGTCGGCATTGATGTTGTGGGCTTGGCCGTCACTCGGGGTCGCGGCCACGCTTGAAATGACAGGTACATAACCCTTGTTGAGCAATGGCTCAAGAACATCAGGGTTGATGCGGGCCACATCACCCACCAGACCATGGCTGCCATCACCCCATGGACGGGCTTCCACCAAGCCGCCGTCGCTGCCACTCAGCCCTACGGCTTTTGCACCCAGTTGGTTTAAACCGTTCACGATCTGTTTATTCACACGACCAACCAACACCATCTCCACCACATCCATCGTGTCGGCATCTGTAACGCGTAAGCCGTCTCGAAATTCCGCCGGGATGTCGAGACGTTTGAGCCACTGATTGATTTCTGGTCCACCACCATGAACAACGACCGGTTGAACGCCGACACAAGCAAGAAGCGCGATGTCGCGAAAAACAGCAGCTCGCAGCTCGGCGTGGGCCATGGCGGCTCCGCCGTACTTGATCACGATGCGTCGTCCTGCGAAGCGCTGGATGTAGGGCAGGGCCTCACTCAGCACAGAGACGCGTAGGGCGTCATTCGCGGAATGGCTTAGATCACTCATCAACTAGCTGGCCTGCACAGGCAATAGCAGGAGATCTAATTGGTCTCCACCGAGATCTTTAATTTCAGCCCGCAGCCCTTTCGCGAAGAAGCGACCCAGTCGCGCTTCCCGTTCAGTCCAGCGCTCTAGGGAGACCGCTCCGAGTTGGAAGCGCATCCGCAGGCCATAGCCAGCTTCGGTGTCGAGTTCTTCAATCTCCTCAAGTTGAGGAGGATTGTCGTCGTCCCAAAGCTTCAGGGCTTCCAGTGATGTTTCGAGGTGAGCTTTTTGTCCATAGCGCCACCGCGTGACATCATTCACCAATTTTCCGAGTTCTGGATCGGCGGCCTCCCGTTGACTGCGAAGAGCTTCCATTGGGGTGATCCTGACTGCTGGGGGAAGCTCTGAGGATTTCAATGCCAACCCCCCCAGCAAAATTGGAATGCCGTAGAAGATCGTCGGCAAACTGAGATTGGCGCTGCCTGTGGTGTAGGCAATGGCACCAACCACCGTGAGTGCACCGCCGGCCACCGTAATCAAGCTGCCTGGGGAGAAGTAATCCTTCATGGATGCCATTGAGTGGTCGCCATTGTGACTGGCTGACGACCAGGATGGGTGCTCTTCTGTGACCACGCATCGGTGTCCCAGTCCCCGTCATCTGAGATTCAGGAACTCCTCCAACAATTGGATGGAGATCGCAGCTGGTTGCTGCAACAGATCGATGGTGGTCGTTGGCCTGACCTCCGCCTTGATCTGGCTGCCCTGGAACGGGAGTTGGGACAAATGATCACGCGAGCAACGGAACTTCAAGAAGATGCCACTCGCTGATGGGCCTTAGAACGGAATGTCATCCGTGTCGGGCACAAGGGGGGCTGCATTCCAGCTGGCCGGTTCAGGCTTACTTGGCTTTGGAGTGGCGGCGGGCGCAGCGATGGGGGTCGGACGCTCAGGACTGGCCGAACCACTGGGGGGTTGGGACCCTTGCGGGGATGAACTTGCTGTTGATGAACTGGTTGTGGATGCGCCGATCGGATGGAGGCGGGCCAGGGTGAACTCGGCCCGTTTCTCCTTCATGCCGTCGCCGCGTGGAACGGTGTTCATGCGCAGACGTCCTTCAATAAGAAGCCGTTGGCCCACCTGAACGCGATTTTGCAACTCCTGAGCCAGGTTGCCCCAGCCCACCACCTTCAATTCGCTTGGAGGATCTCCATCGCGCAAGGCATCGAACCGCACCGACATCTCGGCAATGGGAGTCTGATTGTCTTGGGTGTACCGAACCGTCGGCGCGTCGATCACCTCGACCTCGAGCACGCATTGGTTCATGGCTGCTTCATTCTTCGGCGCACATCCTGA
This sequence comes from Synechococcus sp. AG-686-B21, assembly GCA_003210375.1. Lineage (GTDB taxonomy): Bacteria > Cyanobacteriota > Cyanobacteriia > PCC-6307 > Cyanobiaceae > Parasynechococcus. Next base: position 36,928 of record QCVM01000002.1, read on the forward strand.
TGCACGACCCTCCTCTTGACCAGCCTCGCGTCTGGTTGCTGGCTGGAACAGGTGATGGTCCACGGCTGACCCATGCACTGCTTCAGCGCCATTGGCGGGTTCGAGTGAGTGTTGTGAGCCCTGCTGCGGCTGAGGCTTACCGGGGACTGGCGGTGGAGAGCATCGCCATTGGCGCCCTCGGGGGAGTGCAGGGAATCGCTGCAGAACTGAAGCGTCAAACATCGCTGCGTTGGGTGGTGGATGCCACGCACCCATTTGCAACCAAGATCAGCGAGGACTTGGCTGACGTGTGCCTCGCCGCTCAGCAACCGCTGTTGCGGTTTGAGCGTCCTTGCGAGCAGGGCAGTGCTGCAACCAATCTGCTGGAAGATGGTGCCGCTCTATCAACGATGGCGCTCGCTGGACAGCGACTGTTGTTAGCCATTGGTGGACGTCATCTTGCTGAAATCGCAGCTGCGGCTGGCTTGGCAGGAGCAGAGCTGTTCGCCCGTGCCATGCCCACCCAGTTGGGCGTGCGTTCGGCCTTGGCCGCTGGGTTGCCGCCCGATCACTTGGCGGTGCTGCGACCTGACCAGGGGGACCCCCCTGGTCAGGTCGAGCGGGCGTTATGCCGGCGTTGGGGAATTACGGCAGTGGTGTGCCGGCAGTCCGGCGGCACGACAGAACGCCTATGGCGTCGGATTGCGGAGGAGCAGCAGTTGACGCTGATGCTCCTCAGGCGTCCAGCGCCACCCTCAGGTGTGAACACTGTTGTTGGAGAAGCTGCCTTTCTGAAACGGATCGACCATGTCTGAGGCGAGTTCTTTGATGTTGGTGCTCACCACGGAGGGTGATGCGATGCGAGCCAAAGCCCTAGCCCGTGCGCTGCTCGAACGCCGGCTTGTGGCTTGCGTCAGCTTGCAATCCACGGATGCGCTCTATCACTGGGAGGGGGAGATCCACTCGGATTGTGAGGTGCAACTTCTGATGAAAACCACGGCTGATCGCCTCGAGAGGCTGCAGCAGGTGGTGGGGGAGTTGCACAGCTACAACACTCCCGAATGGTTGTGTTGGCCGGCGACGGCTTCGCCGGCGTATGGACGTTGGGCGATGCAGGTCTTCAGCTCAGATGGGCGCTGACCAAGTCTTGAAGCGAGACCTGAGGACGAGCTCCCAGTTGAGTCACGATCTGTCCAGCACAAATGGCACCGAGGTTGCCGCAGCGCTCCAGGGACTCCCCTTGGGTGAAGCCGTGCAGGAACCCACCCGCATAAAGGTCTCCGGCACCCGTGGTGTCGATGAGGTCTCCAAGACCCACAATCCCAATGTCCCAGCGTTGGTCACCGCTCAACACGACAGAACCTTGGCTGCCGCGAGTGATCGCTATGACGCTGCAATTGCCTCGCACGCTCTCTAAGGCTGCATCGAAGTCGTCGGTTTGATAGAGCGACTTGATTTCAACTTCGTTCGCGAACAGCACGTCGACGTGACCATTGACGAGGTCTAGAAAGCTGTCGCGGTGACGATCCACGCAAAAGCCATCGGAGAGAGACAGTGCGACCTGTCCATTGGCAGCACGGCAGGCCTCAGCCGCTGCGATGAAGGCGCGCTTCGCTGCGGGACTATCCCAGAGATAACCCTCGAGGTAAAGAACTTTGGTATCGCTCACCATCGAGAGATCGAGATCGTCTGGTTCGAGCTGGGTTGAGGCCCCAAGGAAGGTGCACATCGTCCTCTCTGCGTCAGGGGTGACGTAAATGAGGCAACGGGCTGTTGTGGCGCCATTGGTGGCGGCCGGGGTGTCAAAGCGAGCGCCGACGGCCCGAATGTCGTGGCTAAAAATGCCCCCCAGTTGATCGTCTTTCACGCGTCCGATGAAGCCGGCTCGACCCCCCAATTGGGCGATGCCCACCATCGTGTTGGCAACCGAGCCGCCTGAGGTTTCCATGCCAGGTCCACTGGCTGTATACAGGGCTTCTGCCTGTTGTTCATCGATGAGCGCCATGCCGCCTTTTTGCAGGCTGTGCTGCGTCAGAAAGGCGTCGTCGGTTTGAACCAGTACATCAACGATGGCATTGCCGATGCCGACGACATCAAGACTGCAAGTTTTGGAGAATCGAACCTCGGAGGCCATGAGCAGAGCGCTTTTAGCTCCGAAGTATGGCGGTCGGCCCTTAAGCGCTTAGGAGGGCTCGTTTCGGGCCGTGGATCGGATCTTCCACCACTATCGTTTGATCACGGCTTGCACCAAGAGAGACGATGGCGATCGGGACTTCCATCAGATCAGCAAGAAAGCGCAGGTAGTCCATCGCAGCCTTTGGTAGATCCTCAAGATTTCTGCATTCTTCTGTGGAGCACTGCCAACCCTTCAACGTTTCAAAAATGGGTTTGCAACGGGCGAAATCGTCGGAGCTGCTTGGGAAATGTTCGATCCGTTCACCGTCGAGTTCATAGGCCACGCACACTTGGATCTCTTCCATTTCGTCGAGCACATCGAGCTTGGTGACGGCCAGGCAGTCGAGACCGTTCACTTGAACGGCATAGCGGCCAATCACTCCATCGAACCAACCGCAGCGGCGGCGGCGGCCAGTGGTGGTGCCGAATTCCCCTCCCCGTTCGGTGAGCTGGTCATTGAGGCTCCCGCTGAGCTCTGTAGGGAATGGTCCTTCACCCACGCGTGTCGTGTAGGCCTTGGCGACGCCAATGATGCGATCGATCAGGGTGGGTCCGACCCCTGCACCGATGCAGGCTCCTCCCGAAACGGGATTGGACGATGTGACATAGGGATACGTGCCGTGGTCGAGGTCCAGCAACGTGCCCTGGGCACCCTCAAACAAAATGTTCTTGCGAGCTTTTGCTGCGCTGTGAATGGCACGGGTGGAATCCACAACGTGTTCTGACAGCCGTTGGCCGTATTTCAAATACTCCTGAATGACGGCTTCTCCATCGAGAGGCTCGATGCCGTAAATCTTCTCCAGGAGCTCATTCTTCTCCTTGAGTGGACCTTCAAGTCGGTTGCGCAGACGCTGCTCATCCAAGAGGTCGATCACCCGGATTCCGCTGCGCTGCGATTTATCGGCGTAAGTAGGGCCGATGCCCCGCCCTGTGGTGCCGATACGGCGGTCACCACGCTGTTTCTCCATCGCTAGATCAAGCAACCGGTGGTACGGCATGGTCACGTGGGCCGACGACGCCAGGCGAAGCCCTGAGATATCGATGTCGTTAGCGAGAAGCATGTCCAACTCGCCAATCATCACCTTGGGATCGACCACCGTTCCAGGTCCGATCAGACAAATGGTGTCTGGGTACAGGATCCCGGAGGGGATGAGATGAAGCTTGAGCACACGACCGTCGACGACGATGGTGTGCCCAGCATTCACACCGCCCTGATAGCGCACCACCACATCGGCGGAGCGGCTCAGGAGATCGGTGATTTTTCCTTTTCCTTCGTCACCCCATTGAGCGCCGATGACGACAACATTGGCCAAGGATACGGCGGCCCGAAGCCGCAGATCTGCACAATCCGCGAGTATTTCAGATCCGGTGGCCTTCCGTCAAAGAGTGTTGTCTTTTGTGGGATCAGGTTCCGCGGACAACAGCTTTTTCAGCTTTGTTTAATTCCTTGGCCAAACGATCGTGCAAAGCCTCTGGGAGGGGACGATTGGCATAGTTCGCGTAATGGCCCGCAAGGGAATTCAGAGCTGTTTGCATTGTTGTGAACGAGCTCAGCCCGTTGATGCGTGGCTGAGCCCGGTAGCGCGACACGTAGTCGGTGATTAACGACCGTGCTTCGCTCTCCGCTTGGGCGTGGCTTGGGTCGTCCTGGGGGATATCAATCATCACGAGGATCGTCTGGGCGACCGATAAGGTGTCGTCTGCGTAGTTACCGGTGAGGCGAGCATCCGGATCGCCGCTGCAGGCTGTCAGCATCAAACACAGACCCAGTCCAAGGGCGACAGCGCCCCTCATGAAGGGTTTGAACAGGCGAGCCAGTGCTGAAACCATGACACCGTTGTAAGTAATCGGACTTTAAGGGCGGAGTGTGCTGATCAGTCCTTTCAGGGCATCAGCGTGGGGCAACTTCTGCACGCCACGGTTGGCGCGCTCAACAAGTTCAACGACGCCGTCACTGGCATCACGACCCACAACGATCCGCCAGGGAATACCGATGAGATCGGCATCTTTAAATTTCACGCCAGCCCGTTCCTTGCGGTCATCGAAAAGAGCGTCGACGCCAGCAGCGATCAATTGGTTGTAGAGGGACTCGCCCAGCTCGGCCTGGGTTTGCTCTTGCATGTTGGCCACCACAACGATCGCTTCGTAGGGCGCGATCGTTGTGGGCCAGCGGATGCCAGCGTCGTCGTGGTGTTGTTCAACGGCAGCTTGGGCTAGCCGTGAAATTCCAATGCCGTAACAGCCCATCCAGAAGTGTTCGGTCTTGCCTGCTTCGTTGGTGAAGCGATTGTCCATGGCCTCGGAGTACTTCCGTCCCAGTTGGAAGATGTGTCCCACCTCGATCCCCCGCTTCTCGATGAGCTGAGTCTCTGGGTTGTGAACACACGCTTCACCAGCGCGGGCCTTACGCAGGTCGAGGCCTTTTGGCGTGCCGCCGAGATCGTCCCAGGTGGCGTTGAGGCGATGCTGATCGGGTTGATTCGCCCCACAGACCATGCGCTCCATCGTGGCGGCAGTTTTATCGGTGCAACGCAGAAATTGTTTCGTCCAACTGCGCGCTGAACCCAATACGGCGTCGTCCAAGTCCGGGCCGATAAAACCGAGGGGAATGCTGTTGACGCCCTGGCGATCCAGGTCTTCAGTCTGGATCGGACGGCAGTCCAGGACCTCTTGGCCTTTCAAGTGACCCACGGCATTGATCAACTTCACCTCATTCAGTTCTTGATCAGCTCTCAAGCTGATCAAGAGGGGTTGTTCAGTGCCGTCGTCTAAGCGGGCGGTGAACAGTAAAACCTTGATGAGTTGACTGGGATGCCAGTTATGGGAACGGCAAAGCGCATCGATGCTGGTCTCATCTGGCGTGCTGATGAGCTCCATGGCCGCACCATCGAGTTGGACAGCCTTGGAGGGAACCGATACAGCTTTTTCTTGGTTGGCGGCATAGGTGCCGTCGTCGCTCAGCAAGATGAGGTCTTCGCCTGCATCGGCGGTGACCATGAACTCTTGAGATGCAGCGCCTCCGATGGCTCCGCTGTCGGCATCGACGGGCACCGCGGCCAGACCACAGCGCTCAAAAATTCGGCGATAGGCCTGATCCATGTCCAGATAGGTGTTCTGGAGATCGGACTCGCTGGCATGAAAGGAATAGGCGTCTTTCATGATGAATTCCCGCCCACGCATGAGACCGAAACGGGGGCGAATTTCATCCCGAAATTTGGTCTGGACTTGGTAAAGATTTACCGGTAGCTGTTTGTAGGACTGCAAAAGGTCCCCAGCGAGGCTGGTCACGACTTCTTCATGGGTTGGCCCTAATCCCAGTTCCCTGCCTTGTCGGTCTTCTAGGTGGAACATGATTCCCTCTCCGGCTGTATAGCCCTGCCATCGACCACTGCGTTGCCAAAGTTCAGCGGGATGCAACTGAGGGAGCAGGGTCTCTTGTGCTCCGGCTGAGTTGAGTTCCTCTCGAACAATGGCAGTGATCCGTTGGATCACTTTCCACATCAGCGGAAGGTAGGCATAGATCCCTGACCCCACCCTGCGGATATAGCCGCCACGCAATAGCAATTGGTGCGAAGCGATCTCTGCTTCTGCCGGAACATCCCTGAGCGTCACCAGCAACAGGCGGGAGACGCGCATGGGAAAGAATTCAAGAAGTTTTGGAAGCTATCACCAGCTCGATCTGGAGCCGCTGTCGAAAGTGTCCGTTTCCCTTGAATACCCCTGAACGACCTGAGTCTCAACTGCTACGGTCACGCCCGTAAAGCCCATAATGCGCGAATCTCAATGTTTCATAGATCTGTTGAAAATGTGGCTTCACAGGTTCATCAATCAGTCGATATCGCCATGGAAACCCCCATCGTTCCAGCGCAACCGGATGCTCTTGTTGGAATTGATGATGTACAAGAGTCTTTAAACCGTTCACGGGCTTCGGTGTATCGCTACACCAACACCGATCCCCGCAATCTCAACCCTCCTTTTAACCCTCGCAAACTCAATCCCGAGTATCGAGGCGATCAAAAAGATCCTCTCTATTTCCACCCCAACGAAGTTGCTCGCTTTGCGAAGGATGTTTTGCGGATTAAGGAAGTCACCGTTGAGGTGTTGAACTCTCCCTCAACAGCAACGCAACAAATGCTCGGAGCCATTCTCGAGGAGCTCAGGGGAATTCGGGCTCATCTTGAAGGTTCAGCTGAGCAAGCACCGTCGGATCTGGCGGCGCGACGCGATCGTCAAGATCGCCCCGCTGCGTAACGCCGAAATAGGTGACAGAATGAATATCACCTTTCAATAATGAGTTTTGGAAGCTGCTTCGTGGCTTTCTAATTTCATGGCTTCAGACCCATCATTCCCATCCGATGACGACGGCCCTGCCGCTGAATCTGATGAACCATTCAGTCCGAGCGCACAAATCACCGCGTTAATGGGTTTGTTGATCGCTTGTTTCAGCCTCGGAGCGCCTCTGGCTGCTGTCATCACCGATCGTTCGATTGCGCCATCACGACTGATCCCCACTTCCTTAGATCGTCATGAATCTCCGCCATCTCCCCCCATCTCCATCACCAGGTTTGGTCAACCTGCTCGTTGAAATTCCTGCGGGAAGTCGGAATAAATTGGAATATTGTGCCCAATGAGGGCTAATAGTTCTGGATCTTGTCTTGCACGCATCAGTGCGATACCCATTTGATTAGGGGTTTATTCCAAATAAGTTGACTGGGGATGGTGGCTCTTTGACGCCATGGTGATCATGGCGGAACCTACATTCGCGAGATATTTGATTCGGGCCCGATCCATTGGGTTGCTTCATATGAATGATCACGTTGCCTATGACGGCAAAATCCTGTGCGTACCAGAAGCTGACCCACGACAAGCCTCTATCAACAGCATTCGCCAGATCGGCTCAACACGGCTTGAAGACGTCGCTGAATTTTTCCGTACCTATCGCAATTTTGATGGACGAGTAGTGACGATTCAAGGCTGGCGGGACGCCTATGCACTACAGCCGTTACTGGACTCCTGCATCGCGGCCGCGAATTGATCTGAGATTGGTCCGCTGTGGACGGCAAGATGCTTGTAAGTTGGTGCGCACTAGAGATCCAGCAGAACCCGTGCCCACCATCCGATTTGAGCAGGAAGGAGAACAGGTTGGGTGCATTGAGGGTGCAAATCTCCGCAGGGCGTCCTTGGATGCAGGCGTCAATCCCTACAAAAGCCTTAACAACCTGAACAATTGCAGCGGTGTTGGCCAGTGCGGCACCTGCGTGATGGAAGTGCTGGAGGGGCAAGAAAATTTGTCTCCGCGCAGCGACGTTGAAGAGGTTTACCTCGCCGATCGTCCCGCTAACTTCCGCCTCAGCTGCCGCACAACCGTGTTTGGTGACGTCACAGTGCGGACAAAGCCTGATGAGGGCGTGGGTCGCGGTTCGAACAGTCTTGTAGGTGCCATTAAATCGTTGTTTGGCGGCTGATCTTGGCTGAACCGCTTTTGGTTTACAGCTACAACCGCTGCAGTACGTGTCGAAAAGCATTGGCCTGGCTCACAGATCAAGGATTGGCCCACGAAGTGCACGACATCGTGGATCATCCCCCGTCTCGAGACGATCTCGTTGCTGCTCATTCCTTTCTGGGGGATAGAAAGCTGTTGTTCAACACCAGTGGGCAGAGCTATCGCGCTCTCGGATCGTCTGTTGTGAAAGCCATGACAGATGCAGAAGCCCTCAATGCCCTGTCGAAGGACGGAAAGCTTATTAAGCGTCCGTTTTTGAAACGACCTGACGGCACCTTTTTGGTCGGTTTCAATCCGGAGGTTTGGGCGTCCGCTCTGCAGAACTGAAATTCAGTCCATCCAATTCACTGATCAGAGCATCAACATCGTCTTGATCCCTGAATTGGCGGAATCCAGATCGTTTGAGATCCTCCAAAAATGAGGTAAGAAGCTCTTGGCTTCGTTCTAAAACCGGACCTTGCTCCAAGGTCACGGCAAGCTCTTCCCAAAGACGGTCGAGGGCGGCGGTGCCGAGGGTTTCCAACGTTTGGTCCCGTTTACCAATACGGGTTCCAGCTCCCCGAGATAGGTCCAGAACGGAATCCACCATCCCAGTTGCCAGCTGCCGGCTGAATTCAGCTTCGGCGGATTGAAGTGCTGCCACACGACGAAGCGGTTCGGGCATCACGCTCCGATTCAAGCTTTGTTGGAGCAAATGTCCAATTAAGGCCACCAGCTGAGGCCGTAAGGCAGGCCCAACTTTGGTTAATAACAGCGGTAGCCAAAGTCTGAGTAACTCGAGCAATTCCCGATCATCATTGGCGTTGCTGGTCTGATGGCTGCATAGGCTGCGAACGCGCTCTGGCAATTGGGGGGATCGGATCAGCTGTTGAAAGGTATCCACCACGCGAATGGTGATTACTTCGAACAGTTCAACGGCCAACAGAGCCACAACGGCGCGGCTAATAACTGCACGAAGCGGTTCCAGTTGGATAAGGCCAGCCCTGGAGAGACGCTCCGTTACAGGAACAAGGCGCATCCAACGGGCGAAGGGAAGCAATAGGGGAAGGTCGATCCAGCGCCGCAGAACCGCCTCCCGCCAGCGAATGGCTGGGTATCGCGATTTCAGCCGAAGACAGCGCAGAACGATATCCAGCAGAAATAGCAGTTGGAACGGGGCGTCAACCCGCCAACTCAAGTCCGTTGGTCGACCGTTCTCGTCAATGCTTCTCCGGTAGTTGATTTCAACCAGGGGAAGGATTTGTTGGTTCCAGAATTGGCGTTCGCGATTCCATTCCCTCTGATTGAGGTGGGCCTCACTGAGGAGAACGTCAGCCGATTGTTGGGCTGAGTTCAAGCCGGTTCGAGCTCGGAGGCGGTTTTTCAGTTGGTCGAGGGCGCCAACATTGCTGGAACTCAAAAACCGTTGTGAGCTGATCAGCTCCTGCGTGAGCGTTTGTTGTTGCTTGAGCAGGCTGATGGTGGCGGAACTCAGGCTGCTGTCTGTTTGGAGTACCTGGTCGAGGCGCTTAAAGCCATCGAGATAAGCCTGGGTTTCGGGGAGTGGCTCAATCCCTTTCAGTGGATCCAGGACGGGGGTGATGTCGGGTAGCCAGGGAAGGGGGACCACCAGTGGAAGAGATGCAACCGGATACAAGTTGCGTTGCAACCAAAAATTGCGGAGGGGGATGTAGCTCAGATCTACGAGCACCCAAGCCAAATTCAAGGTGGCGATGATCGCCACCATCCGGTCCCATCGAAGCCACGCCCCAGCGTTTTGCTGCGGCTTCAGTCCTTGCCAGCGGGGACGGATCATGAGCGATGCATGTTGCTCCTATCGTGGGCGATAAGAACGAGCTTGCCCACATTGAACGCGGAGAAAGGACCTTCGGGTGTGTCAAGCAAAGTGAGTGCCATTTGGGAGTTCTGGGCCCCATTTCTGTTCACTGTTTCCATCTATCTCCTGATTCGGCAGTTCGCCTTTGAGGCGCGTTACATCCCATCGGGATCGATGCTTCCAGGCCTTCAAATCGGCGACAAATTGATCGTTGAAAAGCTGTCCTACAAATCACAGTCGCCGCGCCGAGGCGACATTGTTGTGTTCAATTCACCCAGTGCTTTTGATCCGGTGTGGAAGCTGGATGCCGGTAGCCCTGATCCCTTGAAGTGTGGATTGGTCACCTTCCCTGGGGTGAGCTGGTTCGTGGATCGGGTGCTGGTGCAGCGATATCCGGAATGCGAAGCATGGATCAAGCGCGTTGTTGGCGTGCCTGGCGATGTCATCGAGGTGAATTCCCAGGGGCAGGTGTCGATTAACGGCAAGCGATTTGAAGAGCCCTACGTCTCCAATTTCTGCATCACCGACCGCGGCATGCCCGGTTGTAAGGGCCTGTATGCAGCAGTACCCAAGGGCAAGGTGGTGGTCCTTGGTGATAACAGGCGCAACAGTCAGGACGCTCGCCGTTGGCCAGGGGGACCATTCCTTCCCGATGATCAAATCATTGGCCGCGCTGTGTTCCGGTTCTGGCCTCCGGCTCGAATAGGTCCCCTTAGCAATTGAGTCCGCACGCGATCACGCGTCCTTTGAGCGTTTTGCCCAGATATGGCATGTTCGCCCCACGGGGTGCTTGGGGATCGTTCCGGCGGACGGTCCACTGATGGTGCGGATCAAACAGCAGCCAGCGTCGACTGCCGAGGCGCAGGCCCTCCGGTGGTTGATCGATCAGGGCAGATGGGCCAAAACTTAAGGCCTGCCATAGGCTTTCGATTGATGTGTTCCGCTGCCTCACAAGGGCATCCCAGAGGGTGGGGAGCACAAGGTGATGGCCGCATAGCCCTGGAGGTCGTTGATCCGGAGGTAGCAGCATGTCCTCGTCATCGAGGGACACAGCGTGAACTGAAATGGCTGTGATGGTTTGACAGAGCACGGCATCGATCAGCCGTTCTCGGTCTTCGGCACCGCCGAGGGAGGGGCGAATCCTCCAGCCGGGATCGCCTGCTGCCAGGCCATTGCGATCCGCAAGGAGATGCCACCAGTTCACGCTGCTCAATGGTGGATTGTTTCCAAAGGCCAGGAGCTGCTCCACCGCTGCCGCCGTGGACAGGTTCATCAGGCGTAGTTGTCGATCGGGGTGGCGTTGATGCAACGTCAGCAGTTGGCTGATGGGAAGGATCTCGCTGCTGATCGGGTCTGGGGGCCATCCAGCCCGCAGCGTCTCGACCCCCTCGCGCACCATGCCAGCCCCCTGCAACACAGGGTCCCTCGGGGCGACGAGGACGGGGCAACTGCCCATTTCTCCGAGCACCAATCCCTGTTCCAGCAACTGGGGGGAAATCAGGGCATCGTCGTCGGCTAATCCGATGGCGCCATGTTCGAGCAAGTCGCCATGGGGTGCCAACATTTCGGATGTTCCGCCGTGGCTAAACCCGCCCCAAAGGTGAAGTTGAACCCCGTTCTTGGGATCTTTGCAAAAGCCCTGAAGGCACTCCGGTTGATCGCGCCAGGTTCGGCCGCGGGGCAAAAGAGCCACTTGTCCATAGCCGGCTGCTGCGGCGCAACGCCGCAGGCTTTCAATCGTCTCCTGATCACCACTAAACGGTGTTTCCAGAACGGAGTGGGGATCCACTAGGCATGGAGCCACCAGTTGATCAGGCGCTTCTGTGGGAGTCAGTCCCAAGGCCTTGGCCTTGTGGCGGGCGTCGCCGTCAAACGCCGTCAGGACTCCCTCCTCAATCAGCACAGCCCCCTGCTCAACCGACTGTCCGGTGCCTCGCAAGATGCGAACCGGATCCAGCAGCAGGGTGTTGGCCATCACGGTTAGAGGGCGCCTGCAGCTGTGCGGTCAATCACGCTGCCGAAGTGGGATGTGAGATTGAGGCAGGTCACCACCGCAGGCTGGCTTGAATCCAGGGCGATGTCGACAATGGTGACACCGCCATTCCCCTGTTTGACAGCCCAAATGTCCGCTGGTGTGAGTCCAAGGAGATCGCAAAGGATCGTCTTGTTCACTGCATCGTGGGCTACCACAAGGGCCGTTTCTTCTGGTTTCAGGCTGGCGGCGATGTCGCCCCAGCTTTTGACCGACCGAGCCCAAACGTCTTGAATCGTCTCGCCCTCAGGCATTTGAACGGTCTCTGGACTGTGTTTCCAGGTTTCCAGCAGTTCCGACCATCCATCACGGATTTCCGATTCCAGTTTCCCTTCCCAGAGGCCATGTCCGATTTCTACCAGTCCTTCCGTTTGGCTCAGAGGGACGTTGGCATGGGCTTGGAGAATGATTTCAGCTGTTTCGGTTGGCCGCGACATGGTGCTGCTCCAGGCCCGATTGATCGTCACATTGCTCAGAAAGTCGCGTGCAGCAGCGGCTTGGCCGCGACCGTTGTCATTGAGCGGGATGTCGATCTGACCTTGGAAACGCCCGGCTTTGTTCCAATCTGTTTCTCCGTGGCGGACCAAAATCAATCGGGCGCCATCGCCTTTACGGGGAAGGGGTTGGAGGTGCGTGGTGTTGTTCAGGCATTCGATCTGCACTTGAGGACCCTCGCCCCCAACGCCGGGGCGCAGATTAAAAATTGATAGGGAGGTGTTGTCGACCCGTAACCGTCGGAAGCCCCGCTCCGGTTCACTGAGTAGGGCGAGCATCAAACAGCGCAGGATGGCGTTATGGGCGACCACCAACACCGTGGCATTGCTCTGAACGGGATGGCGCTGAATCAGAGCATCAATGAATTGGCGTGCCTGCGCTTGAAGTTCAGCAAGCGGTTTGTAGGTCGAGCCATCGCGACGCTTCAATTCGAGTTCCAGAGGTTGGCGTTTCCACACGCTGTATGGCTCTGGATGGCGTTCGGTTAACTCCTCAATGCTCAGACCTGACCACGGTTCGAGATCAACCTCCAGCAGTCCTTTGTCAAATGTGGTGGCCGGTGCCTCTCCCCCACGCCCCTCGAGGACGGAGGCGGTGGTGGACGCAGCGCGTCGAAGCGGTGAGCTGTAGACCGCATCGATGCTCACCTCCTTGAGGGAGCGTCCCAGCGCTCTGGCCTGGTCGTGGCCTTCGTCCGTGAGGTTGGAGAGGTCATCGCGCCCTTGGATCCGGCGCTCTTTGTTGAAGCTGCTTAGACCGTGACGGACCAGGAGAAGGCGAAGGGACACCGTTTGGCTTCAATGCGCGGCCATCGTATGGGGCAAGGGTTGCAGAGGGACAATCAGAAGACATCGCCCTCACCAGGTGTCCAGTTCTTCACGCCAGGTTTCTCCGCGTTGGAAGGTGCTTCTGGCGGCTCTGTCGTTGCTTTTGGCAGGGGCCATTTGGCTGTCAGGGCTGGTTGACAGTCTTTCGAGGCCATCGGTTTCTCCGTCGCTCACCCTGCAACAGCAGGAGCTGTCGTTGTTGGCTCAGCCTGCCCTGCCTCCGTCATTGCAACCGGTGCTGTTGGGCGAAGATCCTCGAAATGCCTTGCTTCAAGCCTTGCAGGCCAGCACTCCAGCCGACCGGAGTGATCGGCAGCAGTTGTTGTTGGGATTGCTGCAAGAGGATCAGGGGGCGATTGAACTCGAGAACCGCTGGCCAAATGATCCGCTCATCCAGCGTTTGATCTGCGAGCGACAACGATTAAGCGTTGATGGGTGCATTGATCCCGATGTGGCATCAGCAGCGGCGTGGCGTCTTGCCGTGAGTGGTTTGCTGCCCCTGCTAACGGTGCTGGTGGGCAGTTTGCTGTTGTTGGTTCAAATCATCCGTGTGCTGCGGGGGCGGCTTCAGCCTTGGCCGGCAATGGAGGGGGCAGCTCTCAGCCTGATCGATCTGGTGTTGTTGGTGGCCGGTGGCTTTGTGGTGATCAGTGCCGTAGGCGTTCCGTTGGTCGCCCTGCCGTTGGTCGCGAGCGTCACCGCAGGATTGGAAAGTCCACGGCGCGAGGCGGTCACGGTCGTGATCAATTACAGCGTGATGGCCCTGCCGAGTTTGCTCATCCTTTGGCGCCAGCTCAAGGCACTGCCTCGAGCTCAGGCACCCCAGGGGGGATGGCTGCAGTGGCGCTTGCGCCCATGGCCCGGAGCGATCTCATCAGCCGTCGCAGGTTGGTTGATGGTTACGCCTGTGGTGGTAGCAACAGGTTGGCTTTTGGTGCGCTTGGTCGGCGACCCCGGTGGCAGTAATCCCCTGTTGGAGCTGGTTTTGGGAAGCAAAGATCCGCTGGCGCTGTTTTTGCTCGGATGGACCGCTGTGGTTTTGGCGCCGCTGTTTGAAGAGACGATTTTTAGGGGGGCGCTGCTTCCGGTTCTGGCCAAACGCTGGGGCACAGCGGGGGGCGTTGTGCTGAGTGCTCTGTTGTTTGCCATGGCCCACATCAGCATTGGTGAGTTGGCACCCCTAACCGTTCTTGGCGTTGGCTTGGCATTGCTGCGCGTTAGTACGGGCCGACTGCTCCCATCGGTGTTGATGCATGCCCTTTGGAATGCCATCACCTTTCTCAATTTGCTTGTGCTTTGAGCCTTGCCGCTGCTTGGTGCAGGTGGTTCACTTACTTATTCGCTAGTCCCAGAGTGGTAGCCGCTCCGGAAAAGCGTTCATCGGCCCGGACCTTAAAGCTCATTCAAGGTTCTTTGTCGTCTGGACGCGTTGCCAGGCGGTCGCCCTGGTTGGGGGGTGTGCACCGTTTGATGGACGGCACCCTGCTGGGTGTTGTCGGTGCTGCTGCTGTGTTGGCTGGTTTGACGTTGCACTGGCAGCACCGTTGGACGGTGGCGTTCAATCGTCTTGAGTCCACGCGGATTCAGGCCCATCGCTTGACCGAATCAACGGCTGTGATGGAACAGCATTTGTTGCGGAGCACCACGCAGCCTGCCAGCCTCGTGCCGACGCAAGTCACCAACCTGGTGCATGTTGAACGTCCCATCTCCACAATCCAGCCATCCGCCAGCGCGTCGTTGAACTCTTTGATTGGTGAGGTGATGTTCCAGCGGCCACGCACGGGGTATTGATGACGAGACGCTCCCGCCCTGAGAAGCGGTCGCATCGTCTGTCGCGCACGACCACGAAGCGCACACGCTCAAGGGTTGCTTCGTTGGCGCAAGTTCCGCCAAACCGGTTGTGGATTGTTTTTTTGATCCTTTGCACCGGCTTGGTGGGTTTGGTCGGCCGGATGGCCTGGCTTCAGTTGGTGCAAGCCCCGGTCTTGGAGAAGCAGGCACGCCAGCTTCAAACCCAACGCACAGGTCCCCTGGGGCAACGGCGACCGATTGTTGATCGCACCGGTCGCTTGGTCGCGATTGATGAGAAGCGCTTTCGTCTTTGGGCGCACCCCCGTTATTTCAACCTTCCTGGCGATAACCCGAATCTGGTTCGCCCTCCCGAGGATGTGGTGGAGGTTTTGGCTCCTCACCTAGCGATTCCGGTATCTGAGTTGTTGAAGTCGTTAAAAACACGCCCCTCCGGGATCAAGTTGGGCGAGCAGATTGATCCTGAAACAGCAAAACGCATTCAGGCCCTAGGCATCAGCGGGCTTGATCTCGAGGCCTATCCCCAAAGGGTTTATCCCCAGGCGTCGCTGTTTGCCAGTGTTGTGGGCTTCCTTAATGACGAGCGCGTCCCGCAGGCGGGGCTTGAGCAAAGTCGAGATAGCGACCTGGCTAGACAGGAACAGGCCAGGAGCCTCAGGCGCGGTGCCGATGGCACGCCTTTGCCCGACAATCTGGCTCCGGGGGTGTTTTATGGCGACGACCTAAGACTTCAACTCACGCTGGATTCGAGGCTGCAGGAATTAGCGGTGAAGGCGCTTGCGGCCCAGGTGGCCAAATGGAAGGCCAAGAAGGGAGCCGCGATTGTGATGGACGTCACCAACGGCGAGCTGTTGGTGTTGGCGTCGACGCCGACGTATGACCCCAATCGGTATTGGAGTTTTCCGACCGGACGTTTCCGTGAGTGGTCTGTTCAGGATCTTTACGAACCTGGATCCACCTTTAAGCCGATCAATTTGGCCTTGGCATTGCAGGAAAAGGCGATACAACCCAATGGTCGTGTCAACGACGTTGGTCAACTCAGCATTGGTGGCTGGCCAATCAACAACCACGACAAGAAAGCCTATGGCTTGATTGATTTTGCCAAGGTTCTGCAGGTGTCGAGCAACGTTGGCATGGTGCAAGCGATGCGCCAACTTGATGATCACTTGTATTGGTCCTGGATGCATCGATTGGGCATTGATCGACGCCCGGATACCGATCTACCTGGGGCTGTTGCCGGTCAGCTGAAAAGCAAGGAGCAGTTCACGACCCAACCGATCGAACCGGCCACAACGTCCTTTGGTCAGGGTTTTTCCCTAACGCCCTTAAAGCTCGTGCAGTTACACGCGATGCTTGCCAATGAGGGGCGATTAGTGAGCCCCCACATCACGCGTGGCTTTCGTTCCGGTACCGCTCTTGCGCCCGCAGCGCCACCTTCCGGCCAACAGTTGCTTCGGCCGGAGGTGACGCACACCGTTTTGAAGTGGATGGAATCGGTTGTGGATCAAGGAAGTGGTAAGGGGGTCAAAACTCCGGGTTATCGCATTGGCGGGAAGACCGGCACAGCACAAAAAGCCCTGAATGGGATCTATTTGCCAGGCGCCAAGATTTGCAGCTTCGTAGCCACGTTGCCGATTGAAGATCCGCGATACGTGGTTTTAGTTGTTGTGGATGAACCCCAAGGAGCCCATGCTTACGGCTCAACGGTGGCAGTTCCTGTCGCTAAACAGATTATTGATGCGCTTTTGGTTGTGGAGCGCATTGCCCCATCCAAGCCTGTTGATTTGAACAAGCCAACGAAGAGCTGACGGTCTGGAAATCGCGGCTACTTTACGACAATTAGAGCCTTCCGCACCATGGCAAGTCTGCTTGAGCAGCTCTCCGAGATGACCGTTGTTGTGGCGGATACCGGTGATCTGGAGGCGATCAAAAAGTTCACGCCGCGGGATGCAACAACCAACCCGTCACTAATTTTGGCCGCGGCGCAGATTCCGGCTTATCAGAGCTTAATTGATGAGGCTTTGCGTTCATCTCGCAAGCTGATCGGAGAGAACGCACCTGTTGAGGAGGTTGTGCGTGAAGCACTCGATGAAATTAGCGTGATCTTCGGTAAGGAGATCCTCAAGATTGTTCCTCGCCGCGTGTCGACGGAAGTGGATGCCCGTTTGAGTTACGACACGGAAGCCACCATCGAAAAAGGACGGAAACTGATTCGTCTTTACAACGATGCGGGCATTAGCAACGATCGTGTCTTGATCAAGATTGCCTCGACATGGGAAGGCATTAAGGCAGCCGAAGTACTGGAAAAAGAAGGTATTCACTGCAATCTCACTCTCCTGTTTGGTTTCGGTCAGGCGGTTGCTTGTGCAGAGGCGGGCGTCACGTTGATCTCACCATTTGTGGGACGTATTTTGGATTGGTATAAAGCTGAAACGGGCCGTGATTCCTACCCAGGAGCGGAAGATCCTGGTGTGCTTTCCGTCACTAAAATCTTCAACTACTACAAGAGTTTTGGTTATAAGACGGAAGTAATGGGTGCTAGTTTCCGTAACTTAGATGAAATTGTGGAGTTGGCTGGTTGCGACCTTCTAACCATTTCACCCAAACTTCTTGATCAGCTTCGGGAGACGAATCAGCCCTTAGTTCGTAAGTTAGACGCTTCGAATCCGGTTGGAGGTGCTCAAAAAGTTGAATTGGATCGTGAGGGTTTTGATTCCTTTATGGCAGAAGATCGCATGGCGACCGACAAGCTTGGCGAAGGCATCAAAGGCTTTAGTAAGGCGATTGAAACCCTGGAGCAGCAACTTGCCCATCGACTTGCTGAAGTGGAGGGTGGAGCGGCATTTGGTCATGCAGTTCAGGAAATTTTCTTGCTCAACGATTTCAATGGCGACGGTTGCATTACCCGTGATGAATGGCTCGGTAGTGATGCGGTGTTTGATGCCCTCGATCAGGATCACGATGGCCGCTTAACACCTGATGATGTCCGTTTGGGCTTTGGTGCTGCCTTGTCATTAACCACAGCTTGATTGATGGGTTGGGGATTCACTTTATTTGAGCCCCCAGTATCAGTATTTGCGGTGTCTTTGCATGTATTTTGCGCATGGGTCCGATTGATCTGGGTGGTTTTTTATCAGGTCAACTAACGATTAACTGACTCAAAAAATTCTGCTCGATCTGTCCATATCTCTCATAATCATTCGTGTAATGCAATGCCGTTAAGCCGTTGGTGCGTGTTATCAGTCTTGGCCTTCGTCTTGGACTATTTCAGCTGAGCCTTGGCATCCTTGGGGTGTTGATGCTGGGCTTGTTAAATCGGCTGCTGATTGCAGAGATTGGACTGCCTGCAGCCGTTGTTGCTTTGGCGATTGGGGCTCAGCAGCTGATGGGCTTCACCAGGGTTTGGTTTGGTAACCGGTCGGATCAAATCGCGGGAGGGGGCCTGAGGCGTACGCCGTTCATCGTGAAGAGTGCTCTGGCCTTTTCGTTGCTGTTTGGATTGGCGGGCTGGGTTGTTTTGCAGCTGGCTGAAACTGTGGTTCTGCCAAGTCGGCCTTTCGTGGGTGTTTGGATCGGGGTGCTAACGCTGATTTCCCTTGCACTTGGTACGGCGATTTCTGCTGGAGGTACAGCCTTTTCGGCTCTGATTGTGGATCTCACCTCAGAACGTGAGCGTCCCCGTGTGTTGTCTGTCGTGTGGGGGATGCGTCTGCTTGGGGTTCTGATTGGCAGCGCATTTGTTACTCGAATTTTCGGAGCAGCTTGTGAGGAGGGGGCCAGTGGAGATGCCGTTATTGCAGGTCTGGAGCAGTTGATTGTGGTGAGCCCGTTGTTGCTATTTGGGCTTGTTATTTTCTCAGTCGTCGGACTGGAGCGTCGTGTGGTTAAGCGCGACTCCATCACTCAATCTGGGATGGCTGATGTTGCTAATGATCCGAAGAAGAATGTGCCCCTACTCCAAGTGCTCGGCCGCTTGCGGGCTATTCCTCAGTTCGGACGGTTTGTGGGGGCCTTGTGCCTATTTACCTTCAGCATGTTTCTCAATGATGCTGTGCTCGAGCCCTATGGCGCTGCGCTGTTTGGCATGAGCCTTTGTGCCACTACGGCACTAAACGCATTGATGGCCATGGGATTTTTTGTGGGACTTGGCTTGAGTGGATTCGTGCTCGTCGAGAGAATGGGCAATATCCGCACTGCGCAGCTCGGCGCCGTTCTGGCTGTCATGGCTTTAGCTCTGATGTTGCTGGCGGCGCCAGGGCAGTTGTTGGGCTTCTTCAGGCTTGGTGTAATGCTCTTTGGCTTATCGCTTGGCATTTGTATCCATGCCAGCTTCACCTTGATGTTTAGCTTTGTGGAAGAAGGCAATGCTGGAGTGTTGCTTGGGATCTGGGGTGCTTTTTATGCCTACTCCCGTGGCTTGGCCACCATCGGTGGCGGTGGTTTACTCACGTTATTTAAAACTTTGAATCCAGATCATGTTTTTGGCTCCTATGGCGGTGTTTTTGGCCTACAGATTGCCGGCTTTTTGGTAGCTGCTGTGTTGATGCGTCGGTTGGATGCGGATGACTTCCGTACGAATGTGCGATATCGATTTAGGGAGCTGGTTTAGAAGAGTGTGGATTGATCAGATCTGATTATTTGTTAATTTCGATCATGTTAAATATTCGTGCTTTTAATTGTTAGAAGTGATTTGTTCTTTCTGCTGGAATGATTTTAATAATAGGTTTTTAACAACTTCTGTTGAAGTGAGCACGGTCGTGCGGTCAATCCACTAGACAGACAAACCCTTGAATCCGGAGTATGGCGGCGCTCCAGCTTGTGTGGTTCAAGAGGGATCTCCGGACCGTGGACCACAGCCCTCTTGTCGAAGCGCTCAAGCGCGGGCCTGTGTTGCCGCTTTACGTCGTGGAGCCTGATCTATGGCAGCAGCCCGATATGTCGGAACGGCAGTGGTTGTTTTGTCGCGAGTCGCTGCTTGATCTTCAACAAGCTCTCTCTGAACTGGGTCAGCCGTTGGTTGTGCGCTGCGGTGATGTGGTGAACATTCTTGATCGGGCGAGGCAGCACCTCGGCATCGATGCGCTTTGGAGCCATGAAGAAACAGGCAATGGCTGGACCTATCAACGGGACAAACGTGTGGCGGCTTGGGCGAAACAACACGGCATCCCTTGGACCGAAATCCCGCAATTTGGTGTGACGCGGCGGCTGAAATCCCGCAATGGCTGGGCGAAGCGCTGGGAAGCGCAGATGGCCGAGCCGCTGAGCTCGTCACCGACTCCACTGCCGAGATTGGATGATCTTGATCCCGGTGCAATTCCCGATCGTCCCCATGGGGCGATGGCTCCAGACCCTTGTCCCTATCGCCAACTGGGTGGTCGTAGCCAGGCCCTGCGTGAGTGTCGTGATTTTTTTGATCGGCGGGTCGAGCGCTACTGCAGTTCGATTTCCAGTCCGAATCGGGCCTTCACCGGCTGTTCGCGGTTGTCGGCCTACCTCACCTGGGGATGCCTATCGATGCGCGAGGTGCTGCAGCAGAGCCGAACGATTCAGGGTCGAGGGGTGAACAGTTTTGGCTCGCGCTTGCACTGGCATTGCCATTTCATCCAAAAGCTGGAAGACGAACCGTCGATTGAGTTTCAGGATTTTCATCCGTTGATGCGCGGGATCCGAGATCCGAATCAGGATCATCTGCAGGCCTGGGCTGAGGGGCGCACCGGAGTGCCGTTTGTGGATGCCTGCATGCGGGCCTTACGGGCGCACGGTTGGATCAACTTCCGGATGCGGGCGATGTTGATGTCGTTTGCCAGCTACAACCTTTGGTTGCCCTGGCGGCAGAGCGGCTTGCAGTTGGCACGCCAGTTTGTGGATTACGAACCCGGCATCCATTGGAGCCAATGCCAGATGCAATCGGGCAGCACCTCAATCAACACGATCCGCATCTACAACCCGATCAAACAAGGCCGCGATCACGATCCAGAGGGCCGGTTCATTCGTCATTGGTGCCCAGAGTTGCGGGAGGTGCCGGCGATTTATATCCATGAGCCATGGGAGCTTGGCGGCGGGATGCCTTTACCGATCGTGGATGTCACTGCCTCGATGCAGCAGGCGAAAGATCGCATTTGGGCGATCCGTCGTTCTGCCGGATTTGATCACCATGCCGATGCGATTCAACGCAAGCATGGGTCGCGTAAGGCCGGTATGAAACCCACCGGAACGCGTCCCACTTCACGGCGCCGCCGCAAGGTTGCAGATGCAGATCCAAGACTTCAGCAACTCAGTCTTGAGCTTTAGCTTCGTTGAAACATCAAGCGCTTGATCACTCGCTGGGCAATGTCGCCGTAGCCCATCTCGCCTGACAGGATCTGCGCGATGCGCCGAGGTGCTGTGGGTCGTTTGATGCCGAGTTGATAACCCACACCAGGAAAGCGATAAAACACCTGGGCGATGCGCCGGCCCCAGGCCATGGAGTCTCCCCAGCGGCGGCGCATGGCCTGGCTGTAGCCCCGCAGGTTGCTTTGCTCACCCTTCAACCAGAGATTCAGATGATGCGCTGCTTCACAACCACTCATCAGGGCTGGCCGTAGGCCTTCCGCCAAAAAGGGATCGCAAAGCGAGGCCGCGTCACCCACCACCACAATCCCGTCACCATCCAGTCGATGGTGACCGTTCCACACCCGCAGCTGCCCCCGTTGGCGCATGCCTGCAGAAGCATCGAAGCCCAAATCGGGCAAGAGCTCACTGAGCACCGCATCAGGATCGGCATCTTTTTTCCCGATGAAGCTGCCCACACCGATGTTGACGCCACCGGCGATGGGGAAAGCCCAGGCAAAACCCTGTTTCACCAGGCCGAATTCAAAGCGGGTGGTGCCATTCGCCAGTTGTCCTTGGCCTTCCAATCGCACCGACATGGTGGAGGCCATCTGGATCTGTTTCGGGCCAAGCCCGAGTTGCTGGGGCCAAGGGGAGCCTGAGCCATCGGCGATCACCACGGCTCTGCTGCACCACTGCTGTCCATCGCTGGCCGACACCCGCCAGTGGTTGCCATGATGCTCGACCTCATTGATTGCAACACCTCTGCAGTGCTCGGCTCCTGCTCCAACGGCTTGTTCGGCAAGCAGTTGATCGAGCCGCTCGCGTCGAACAATCCAGAACGGAGCATCGCCGGGGAGTGCTGCCACCACTGGATCCTCCAGGCACCAGCTGAAATCCACTTCGCGAATCACCTGCTCGACAGCTGGTTCTAGGGAAAACGGGAACCACTGCTGAACAGAGGCCGCCATGCCCCCGCCACAGGGCTTCACCCTGATGTCTGTGTCTTTGTCGACCACAACAACACGATGGCCTGCGGCAGCGAGATGAAAGGCTGCAGCCCCTCCTGCCGCTCCAGCTCCGATGACCAGAACATCGCAGCTGGACGTGACGGCATCGCTCACACCTTCAGGATTGCCGCCTCTTTTTCAGCGAGGTGCTTTTCAAGCTCAACGATGAACTTGTCGAGAACTTTCTGTACGGAATCTTGTTCATCGCGGCTTTGGTCTTCTGAGAAATCACCGTCTTTTTCTTGCTTCTTCACTTTGTCGATGGCATCGCGGCGCAAATTGCGCAGCGCCACCTTTCCCTCTTCAGCATATTTAGAGGCCATCTTGCAAAATTCTTTGCGGCGCTCTTCCGTTAACGGTGGAACATTGATCCGAATCACCTTGCCATCGTTATTGGGCGTGAATCCCAACTCGCTCATCGCGATGGCCTTTTCGATCGCAGCCAAACCACTGATGTCGAAGGGTTGAATCTGGATTGTTTGGGAATCCGGTGTGGACAGGGTGGCGAGGGATTTGAGTGGCGTATCGGCGCCGTAATACTCCACGCTGATGCGATCCAACAACGCTGAATTCGCCCGTCCTGTGCGGATGGTGTTGAAGTTGCGCTGGGTGGCCTCCAGCGATTTGCGCATGCTGGCTTCGAGGTCCTTGGTCGACATGATTGAGGTGGTGAACGTCGTCGGGGGTGGGTGCTTCAGGCTGGGTTGCCGATGCGTGAGCCGATCGCTTCTCCAGCAACAGCTTTGCCGATATTGCCAGGTTCGAAAAGATCAAACACCACAATCGGGATGTTGTTTTCTTTGCAGAGGGAGATGGCGGTGGCGTCCATCACGCCAAGTTCACCACTCAGCACATCCTGATAGCTGAGGTGATCGTGCTTCACGGCATCGGCATGTTTGGCGGGATCCTTGTCGTAGACCCCATCCACTTTGGTGGCTTTGAACACCACATCGGCATTGATTTCAGCGGCTCGGAGGGCGGCGGTGGTGTCTGTGGTGAAGAAGGGGTTGCCGCAGCCAGCTCCAAACACCACAACCCGTCCTTTTTCCAGGTGCCGCATCGCTTTGCGCCGGATGTAGGGCTCTGCCACTTCTTGCATGGCGATGGCGGATTGGACGCGGGTTTGAACTCCCACTCGCTCAAGTCCGTCTTGCAGGGTGATCGCGTTCATCACCGTGGCCAGCATCCCCACGTAGTCGGCCGTGGCCCGTTCCATTCCGGCGGCCGATCCTTTTAAGCCACGGAAAATGTTGCCTCCGCCAACAACGATGGCCAGCTGAGTACCACTCGCCACCACCTTGGCCACGTCTTCTGCAATCGAATGGACGATCGCTGGATCGATGCCATATCCCTGAGATCCCATCAGGGCTTCGCCGCTGAGCTTCAACAGGACGCGTGTGTACTTCATCAACGGTCCAGATCTTTATGACAGTAGCAAGCACTGGCCAGCTGTCTGGATTGCCGCTTGGATAAACGCACCAGCCGGCGGGCCATGCCAAACACCGATGGGAGCCAAAGCACGGTGATGGCGCGTTTGACGCTCTCGGCCCTCGAGAGCGCCAGCCATGATCCCGCGTGTTGGAGTGATCCGCTGGTTCATCGCGCCCTGTTGGTGAGCGGCTTGTCGGTGCTCACGGCCGGGACCCGTCTGTTGCAGGACGATCTCGACGGTGATGATTTCTAACTGCTGAGATCTAGTACTCGATGCCGGCCTGAGCTTTGACGCCCTGTTCGCGGAACGGATGGTGCACCAGGGTCATTTCCGTCACCAGATCAGCGTTTTCGATCAGCTCCTTCGGGGCACCTCGGCCAGTGAGGGCCACATGGGTGAGTTGAGGGCGTTCTTGCACGCCTGCCAGCACGGTTTCGGCGTTGATGTAGCCCAGTTTCATCGCCACATTCACTTCATCGAGCACCACGAGCTGGATCTCGGCATCGCGCAAATAAGTGAGTGCGGTTTGCCATGCCTCTTCCACGAGTTGTTGGTCGCGGGCTCGGTCTTGGGTCTCCCAGGTGAACCCCTCCCCGAGGGCATGCCACACCACTTGATCACCAAAGGTTCGTAGGGCACGGGCCTCACCGGGTTCCCATCCTCCTTTGATGAACTGAATCACGGCCACGCGTTTGCCATGGCCGAGGGTGCGCAACACGAGCCCGAGCGACGCTGTTGTTTTGCCCTTGCCTTGGCCGGTGAACACCATCACCAGGCCTTTCTCTTTATTGCGTTCTTCCACCCGTTGACGTTGCACTTCCTGGCGCCGTTCCATCCGTTTGCGGTAGCCCGCATCGTCCTGTTCTGGCGCTAGATGTCCGCCCATGCCGAGATCGGCGGCGGATTGGTCCAGCGTGTTCGTTTCAGGGGTGTTGTTGGTCATGGCCTTTGGGCAGTGATGCGTTGCAGGGCTCGACCGGCCATCAGCTCTTGCTCCACATAGACGAAGCCAAGACCCGAAAGTTGTGCCGGTAGGTCGTCCTCCAGCATGGCGGTGGCCGTATCGGTTTCAAACAAAGCGCAGAAGATCTGCTGGGGAAGACGCATCAGCGGATCGGCTGGATGGAGATCCACCACCACCAACCAGCCCCCGGGTTTCAGCAGCCGCAGGGCACTGGTGAGCACTTGCTCCCGTTCCGCCCGTGGAAACTCATGCAGCGCAACACTCAGCTGGATCGCATCAAAGCTTTGATCCTTCAGAGGTGGCTCTTCCGCTAACCCTTCCACTTGCTGCATCAACGGATGGCGTTGCGTGGCTAAGTCGAGCGCTCGCGGTGATACATCGAGCCCAGTAACGGCATAGCCAGCATCGATCCAGGGGGCTGCCGCTTCACCACTGCCGCAGCAGAGATCGAGAATCTCGGCATTGGGCTTCAAGCGGTGGCTCAGGGCTTCAAGTCCCAGCCCTCGCAATCGGGCAACGCCGCCCACACTGAGAGACGAAACAGCCGTGACGCTGTCGTAGATCCAACGGTGGCGGTAAGCAAGCGGTCTTAGAAACGAAGTCATCAAGCACGGTGACGGGCGAGAGCCGCATCCACTGCCTGCTGCTGATCGCGGCGGGTGATCCAGTGGTGGTAAGTGCGGGTATGGATCGCCACGGAGTGGCCCATCATCCTGGCGGCCACCGTGTCCGGTAGGCCGATATGGATGGTGCGGATCGCCCACGCGTGGCGCAGGTCGTAGGGGGTGATCGGTAGCGCGTAGCGACGGAATTGCTCACTCACTCGCCGGCCCACCTGTTGCAGGGTGGTGTGTTTGAGATCCGTGGTCACCATCGGCAGGGCTTTTGGGTTCTCGGCCAGTTCCAATAAGCCAAAACGCTCCACCCATTCGGGATGAAAGGGCCAGCTCTGATGTTCCCCTGTCTTGGTGGTGGGAAGAATCCGAAGCACTTGATCGCTGCCATCGGCAAGGGAATGGCCATCGCAATAAAACACCTCGTGATTGCGGAGTCCGTAGGTGGCCATCAATCCGTAGGCCAGCCTCCAACGGGGATTTGGAATCAGAAGAGCAGCCTCAAGGATCTGACGATCCGTTGGCAGCTGTCGAAACTGGGCGCGATGCAGTCCATAGCCAGCGGCTTCTTGCCGCCATCCCTCCGGTAACGCCATCCCTAAGTGGCGTGCCAATGCCGCCAAGGCCGTGGCGCACTGCTGACGGCTGCGGCTGCCGTCGTCGTAACTCTGCAGGGTTTCCAGCAGCAGTTGGGTGTCGATCGTTCGCTGCTTTGCCAACGCTTGCAATCGCCTTAGGTAGGGCTGATAGGCCCCTGTCCAGGTTGTTTTGCTTCCGGCGGGGGATCGACGCCGTCGTGGGTCGGCAAAAAATGTTTGGTGGAAGCTATCGATGGCGGATTGGGGCGCCAAGCCATGGGTTCTGGCCGTTGGTGCAACGGAACGCAAACGCCAGTCATCCCACTTAAAAGTGCCGCGCTCAAGCTGTCGTTGGATCACACGAGCCGTTTGGCTGGCGTCCTCCAATCCGCTTGGATCAGCTTTTAATCCAAGGCTGATTCTCTGGACGGATTGACGTCCTGGATCGTCGCGGCTCGGAAGGGTGCCGCGTAAACAAAGTTTTTGTCCCCGCTGCTCAATGCGAAGGCGGGAACCTTGAGCCGCCATCTCTTCATTGGCGGCGATCAGTTGGCTTTGCAGCTCCATGTTTGTGTCATCCGTTCCAAAGATGACGTTTGAGACAGCTACCCTCAAGCCTCGAGAGTGCTTTTGTCCGTATGTCCCGCGTCGGCGTCGTTCTGCTGAACCTGGGCGGACCAGAAAGAATCCAGGATGTCGGCCCGTTCCTGTACAACCTTTTTGCCGATCCAGAAATCATTCGACTGCCAAGCCCGGCGCTGCAAAAGCCTCTGGCTTGGTTGATCAGCACCCTGCGCAGTGGCAAATCTCAGGCGGCCTATCGCTCGATTGGTGGAGGCTCACCGCTGCGACGCATCACTGAGCAACAAGCTCGTGAGCTTCAGAGTGTGTTGCGTCAACGGGGGATTGATGCCACCAGCTACGTGGCGATGCGCTACTGGCATCCCTTCACAGAATCGGCTGTAGCCGACATCAAGGCCGACGGCATTGACCAGGTGGTGGTTCTGCCGCTTTACCCCCATTTTTCGATCAGCACGAGCGGATCGAGTTTTCGAGAGTTGCAGCGATTAAGGCAGGGAGATAATGCCTTTGAACAGCTTCCGATTCGTTGTATCCGCAGCTGGTACGACCATCCCGGATACCTGCAAGCCATGGCGGAGTTGATCGCCACCGAGATCCACAACAGTGATGTGCCGGAAGCGGCCCATGTGTTCTTTAGTGCCCATGGCGTTCCCAAGAGCTACGTCGAAGAGGCCGGTGATCCTTATCAACACGAGATCGAGAAATGCACGGCTCTGATCATGGAAAAGCTGGCTGAACTCGTGGGTCATGCCAACCCCCACACGCTTGCTTATCAGAGCCGCGTCGGTCCGGTGGAGTGGCTTCAGCCCTACACCGAAGAAGCCTTAGAAGAGCTGGGTCATGCCAAAACCCAGGATCTCGTTGTTGTGCCGATCAGTTTCGTCAGCGAGCACATCGAAACGCTGGAAGAAATCGATATCGAATATCGCGAGTTGGCAACGGAAGCAGGGGTGGTGAATTTCCGTCGGGTTCGTGCCCTCGATACTTACAAGCCTTTCATTGAGGGTCTGGCCGACCTCGTCACCACAAGTCTGGAAGGTCCTGAGGTGAGCCTTGATGCCGCTGCTGAGTTGCCCACGAAAGTGAAGCTGTACCCCCAGGAGAAATGGGAATGGGGTTGGAATAACAGCTCGGAAGTCTGGAATGGTCGTATCGCCATGGTGGGCTTTTCGGCGTTCTTGCTGGAACTCCTGAGTGGTCATGGGCCGTTGCACGCTCTCGGTTTGCTCTAGGGCTAAGGGCTTCGTCTCAATCCCCCTTCGCAAAGGGGGATGCCATCAACCAGCCGACGCCTAATCTTGAGCTCTGTAACACCGTTGTCGCTGTGACTATCACCTCCGCTTCAACGGCAACAGGCGCACTTCAATCTGGCGCACTTCAATATGTGGAGGGTGGTCGTCAGATTTCAGGGGCGACCGCACTCATGGACGCCCTACGCCGTCATGGCGTCGACACGATTTTTGGCTACCCCGGCGGGGCGATCCTGCCGATTTACGACGCTCTCCATATCGCTGAGAGCGAGGGTTGGGTGAAGCACTACTTGGTGCGCCATGAACAGGCCGGAACCCATGCGGCCGATGCCTACGCCAGAGCCACCGGCAAGGTGGGTGTTTGCTTTGGCACCTCAGGCCCCGGTGCCACCAATCTCGTCACTGGGATTGCAACAGCCCAGATGGATTCGGTTCCCATGGTTGTAATCACTGGGCAAGTGCCGCGTCCAGCCATTGGCACCGATGCCTTCCAAGAAACCGATATTTTTGGCATCACCCTGCCGATCGTGAAGCATTCCTGGGTGGTGCGTGATCCAGCCGATCTCGGTTCCATCGTTGCCCAGGCGTTCCTGATTGCAGCTAGTGGTCGCCCCGGCCCTGTCTTGATTGATATTCCAAAGGATGTGGGTCAAGAGCTGTTCGATTACGTGCCCGTGGAGCCAGGCTCTGTTGTGCCCCGCGGGTTCTATCAGCCTGCACCCCCGATTGATGCTGCGCTTCATGCAGCACTCGACTTGATTGAAACGTCTCACCGTCCGTTGTTGTACGTCGGTGGTGGCGCGATCTCCGCAGGAGTCCACGACCAGCTGCGCGTGATGGCTGAGCGCTATCAGATTCCCGTCACCACCACCTTGATGGGTAAGGGTGCTTTCGATGAAAATGCACCGCTGGCTGTGGGCATGCTCGGCATGCATGGCACCGCCTACGCCAATTTTGCCGTCACGGATTGCGACCTATTGATTGCCGTGGGGGCGCGTTTCGATGATCGCGTTACTGGAAAGCTTGATACGTTTGCCCCAAGGGCCAAGGTGATTCACTTCGAGATCGATCCGGCCGAAGTGGGCAAAAACCGCACCGCTCAGGTGGCCGTGCTTGGTGATTTGAGCTTGAGCATGGAGCGGCTGGTGCAGCTGAGCATGGAGCGCCAGGCCAATCCCTCCACCGCCCCTTGGCTGCAGCAAATTCAAGACTGGAAGCAGCGTTACCCGCTCACGGTTCCCCCAGAGGAAGGGGCGATTTATCCGCAGGAGGTGCTGATGGCCGTGCGAGATCTGGCCCCGAACGCGATCGTTACAACCGATGTGGGCCAACACCAGATGTGGGCCGCCCAGTACTTACGCAATGGACCGCGTGGCTGGATCAGCAGCGCTGGTCTTGGAACGATGGGGTACGGCATGCCTGCTGCCATGGGGGCACAAGTGGCCTGCCCCAGCCGTCAGGTGGTCTGCATCGCCGGCGACGCCAGCATCCTGATGAACATTCAGGAGTTGGGAACAATTGCGTCGTACAACCTTCCCGTGAAGGTGGTGATCGTGAACAACCAGTGGCAAGGCATGGTGCGTCAATGGCAGGAAAGCTTCTACGACGAGCGCTATTCCTCCTCAGACATGCTGCGGGGAATGCCTGATTTCATTGCTTTGGCCCAGGCTTTTGGGGTGAACGGCGTCAAAATCACAGAGCGCGATTCCTTGCATCAAGACCTCGAGGCTGCGCTCAATTCGCCCGAGCCGATGCTCATCGATGTGCATGTGCGTCGGGGTGAGAATTGTTATCCGATGGTTCCACCGGGCAAGAGCAATGCCGAGATGGTGGGTTTGCCTGCTCAGCATTAGCAGGCGATTGACGCCACACGGAACCTTGCAGAGTGCGGTACCGTCACGGCCCAAGTGATTCCGGTCTGTCCCCAGTGCGGCGCATCCCTTTGATCCGGTTTTGTTGTCTCTGTGTTCTGTGTCTGTCGTTTGCGGTCGCACCGGCCTCAGCGGCCGAGGTTTTACAGGTGAGAAGTGGATCGTTGCTTCAGGTGGGCGATCGCAATCGCACCTACACCGTTGAGCTGGCCTGCGTTTCTGTGGAGGAAGCCCAGCAAACCGAAGCCATTGATTGGTTGCGTCAACAACTGCCTCGCCGTCGTCGGGTGAATCTTCGCCCCGTCGGCAGCAGCAATGGTCAATTGGTTGCCCGGGTGACGCCGCTCGGTGAAGAGAACGACGTCAACAGCGGCCTGATTGCTGCCGGTTTGGCGACCGATGGTTGTGCCGCGGAGCTTGGTTGAATGGCGGACAACAGGATTGCTCGAGGCATCGTTCTGGTGCCCTGCCTTCTTCTCGGCGCAGCATTTTTAGCCACAGCTGTGTGGGGACAAGGTGCCGCAGTGGAAAACCGCAATCTCGCGATTGGAATCGGGTTGGGTTTGGTGTTTGCCGGGTTGTTGTCGCAAATTCGAACCGACGACGCCACGCCAAGTGCATCGGATGAGCTTGATGACACCCCTTGAGCGGGATCCCTTGGGAGCGGCAGACTTAACCGACGCATCCAAGTAGTTCGGGGCAAGAGATATCAATGCTGCGCCTGAGTGAGTTGAAGCTTCCGCTTGATCACCCTGAGGATGCCCTTCTGGGGGCTGTTCTCAAGCGGTTGCGCATCCCTCCGAACGATGTGTTCGAACAACGGATGGTGAAGCGCAGCATCGATGCGCGTCGCCGCGATCAAATTCAGTTGATCTACTCCGTTGATGTGCGGGTGCGCGGGGAGGCGGCGTTACTGCGGCGTCTCGGCAAGACCTCGCGCGTCCGACAGGCGCCAGACACCACCTATCGGCCTGTGGCCCAGGCCCCCCGAACTTTGCTGGATGGGGACGATGCGCACAGACCTGTGGTGGTAGGGGCTGGTCCCTGCGGTTATTTCGCTGCGTTGCTACTGGCGCAAATGGGCTTCCGACCGCTCTTGTTGGAACGAGGGGAGCCTGTGAAACAGCGCACGCTGCAGACCTTCGCGTTTTGGCGCGGCGAAACCGATATCGATCCAGAGTCCAATGCCCAATTCGGAGAGGGTGGGGCAGGTACGTTCTCAGATGGAAAGCTCTACAGCCAGGTGAGTGATCCTGAGCATTACGGACGCAAGGTGCTCGAGGAATTGGTGGCCTCGGGCGCCAATGCAGACATCTTGACCTTGCAGCGCCCGCACATCGGCACCTTCAAATTGGCCACGGTGGTTCGGGGTTTGCGGGCTCGCATTGAGGCCCTAGGCGGGGAGGTTCGCTTTGGCAGCCGAGTGGAGCGGCTGCGGTTGGCACCGATTGGTGGCGAGAAGAGCCATCAACTCGTTGGCCTCGACTTGGCCAATGGCGATGCCATCCCCTCCCGCCATCTCGTCTTGGCACCGGGGCATTCAGCACGGGATTGCTTCGCCATGCTCGAACAGGTCGGCGTTCACATTGAAGCCAAGATGTTTTCGGTTGGGGTGCGGATTGAGCATCCCCAGCCCTTGATCGATGCCGCCCGTTGGGGCCCTTCCGCCGGCCACCCCCGTCTGGGACCCGCTGAATACAAGCTGGTGCATCACGCCACGAATGGTCGCTGCGTCTACAGCTTTTGCATGTGCCCCGGTGGCTTTGTGGTGGGCGCAACGTCGGAGCTGGGACGGGTGGTGACCAATGGGATGAGCCAGCACTCCCGTAATGAGCGCAATGCCAACAGCGGCTTAGTGGTGCAGCTGGAACCCGACGATCTCGCCCCCTATGAGAGATATGCCGGAGATCCTTTGGCAGGAGTGGCCCTGCAGCGGGACTTGGAACATCGGGCCTATCTCCTGGGTGGCAGCAGCTATGCCGCCCCGGCGCAACGGTTGGAAGACTTTCTCGCCAATCAACCATCCGTGAGCCTTGGATCGATTGCAGCGTCGTATCAACCGGGTGTTCAGCCGTCTGATTTGAATGCGCTTCTCCCACCACCAATGATTGCGGCGTTACGGGAGGCTCTCCCTGCCTTTGCCCGTCGTGTGCGCGGCTACGACCACCCTGATGCGGTGCTCACTGGCGTTGAAACGCGAACGTCGTCTCCCGTGCGAATCCCCAGGGATGCGGCGCTGGAGTCGGTGAATGTACGGGGCTTGTTCCCTGCTGGAGAGGGCGCTGGATATGCCGGTGGCATCCTTTCGGCTGGGATCGACGGGATCCGTGCGGCGGAGGCTGTAGCGCTTCAGATGGTTGCTAACGCTTGAGCCACGATGCCACTCCATTGCACGGCTTTCACCTGATCCCGTCGCCAGGAATGAAACAAGTTTGATTCGCTCAGCGTGCAAAGAGGGCAGGTACTGATCTGTTCTGAATCAAGCCCGTGCTGTTGAAGTTGGAGTGCCGCTGCACCACGGATGTCGAGTCGGTGCCGTCCGGGCTCATCGTCGGGGAGCAGCACCTTTGTGTCTTGGAGACGCTGAGAGATCCCCTCGCTTTCAGATGGGCCAGCCCCCAAGCTATTGCTGATCGCATCCACCACGTCGTCGCCCACTTGGTATTCCTTTCCGCTGACGGCGGGGCCGAACGCCACCAACAGCTCAGAGCGTTTGGCTCCATGGGTTTCCAGCTGCCGGATCGCTTCTGGAAGAATCCTGGAGGCCACGCCACGCCAACCGGCATGACACGCTGCCGCGTGCCCTGTTCCCGGATCAGCAATCAACACTGGGGTGCAGTCGGCGCCACATATCCACAGGCTTTGGCCGCCTTGGTCGCTCACTAAACCATCGGCCTCTGGCCATGGAGCTCCCTGGGCACTGCTGGCTGCCAGAACGCGCCCACTGTGAATTTGCTTGGGGCGATGAACTGAAACCCCGGCACTGATGTAGCCGGCCAGGTCATCTGGTTCACGGCCTTGCCACAAACGGGTGAAAAAACCGTGCTCGAAGCCTGCCCGTTGGAGCAGATCTGATTGCAGGTAATAGCCCCCATAGCAACCAATCCAGGTCCAGTTTGGGAGCGTATTGAACTGGGTATCGGGGCGATCGAACGGATCGCTGGATGCCCCGGTCATGCCAAAGCAATGTCGCGCATCATCCAGAAACCTGCGAAGGCTTGCTCGTCTGGACTGGCCTGAATCGCGATGAATTGAAGCCCGCTAACGGTGGCTTGGGAGGTTTCTAGGGCCATGGCAACGCTTTGAGCGGCCTCTGCATCGAGATCACTCACCAACCAACGGTCGTCTTGCCCTGCTTCCATGATCAGCTGGCGACCTTCCACAAGTAGACGAACAGGCTCTAATCCCCCAAGCCATCCCGCCATGGCGAGGGAGCGAGTTTGGCTGAACAAACGCAATCCGGGAACTTGGGCTTCATCCTCAAGATTGTTGGGTACGGGGAGCAGGCCGCTAAAGCTCATCGGCCAATCTCCGGCCTCGCGCAGTAGCCCTGCGGGAAGGGTGGCCCAAGACCAGGCATCCCCTTGAACTTCTTCTGGAAGGGGAATCGGCGGTGTTTGCACCGGTGCGGGAGGGGGGGCAAGGGGGCCAGCCATAAAGCCCTCTTCCTGCGGATAAACCTCGCGTTCGCGTTGCTCAAGCCAATCGAGCAGTGCAAATGTGCGACGGCTGGAAATGACCTCGATCTCTTGTTCGGTTGCTGCCCGTTGCACCATGGTTCGCATCGAACTGCGCCAGCAGCGCAGCCGAACCGGTGCGCCATAACCCTGCTGATTCGCTTGCTCGCGCGCTTCAGAAAGCGCTGCACTCAGCCAGATGGAGTTCACATCTCCTGACGGGCAGATCTTGGCAAAACGAAACGGATTCACCCCATCCTCAGCGGACGGTGTCGTGGTGATTAAAAGTTCCCATCGTTTGCGTCCATCTGAGTCGAGAATGGGTCTGGAGTAAAAATCCAATTCCCAGTCAGAGCCTTTGCTCACGGCCGTTTTCATCCAGCTGACTGTTCGTTTTGCTTGAGCGTGTTTTGAGCCCGGCTGGCACGATCGCTGGCTTCGGCCATCACCTTCTCTTTGTCGATCAGCAGCTCACCAGGGGGGCCTTCAAGCAGTGCTGTATTCAGGCCAATCCGTCCACGACCTGGATCTAAATCGGTGATGAGAGCCGACACGCGATCGCCTTGGTCGAAGACCTCACGGATTGAGCGCAGACTTCCATTCGTAATGGCTGATTGGTGCAGCAATCCACTGATGCCTCCGAGGTCGATGAACAGTCCGTAGGGCTTAACAGAGGCCACAAGGCCCTCCACGAGTTGGCCCACTTCCAATTCCTGGAAGCGTGCGGCAACGGATGCTCGCTTTTCAGACAACACGAGTTTTCTTGTGCCTGAATTCACTTCAAGGAAGGCCACGCCAAGGGTTTTGCCGACCAGTTCTTGGTGGTTTTCACCGTCTTGCAGTTGTGAACGGGGAATGAAACCGCGTAAGCCTTCCAAATCGCAGGTGACTCCGCCGCGGTTGAAGCCGCTCACGATCACCTGAACAACCTTCCCTTCTTTCTCGAGCACTTTCACTTTGTCCCAGCTCTTGCGCAACTCCAGCGCACGACAGCTGATCGTGACCATGCCATCAGCGTTTTGTTCCCGAGTGACGAGAACTTCAACTTCGAGGCCTTTAGGGAAGCGCTCTTGGTAATTGGTGATGACGCCAAGCCCGGCCTCGCTTTTCGGCATGAAGCCAGGGGCTTTGCCCCCGATATCTACGTACACACCGTCGCTTTCGAGGGCGATCACGGTGCCCTTAATCACCTCACCCGTTGTGCCGACCGGGGCATTTTCATCCAAGGCAGCGAGGAAGGCTTCTTCGTCGAAATCGAAGTCGTCAACACTGCGGGGCTCGTTGCGCTGTTCTCGTTTGGGTTTGTCGTCGGGGGAGCCCATCAGATCCGCCATGGACATGCCCTCCATGGCACCCATGTCGAATCTGTCCTCATCGCTCTGGGTTAGAGCTTTCGCAGGCTGATTAGTTCGTGGAGGTGCGGCGAGGCCGGCACGCTCTTCCAACATGCGAGCCTTTTCTGCGGCTGCTTCGGCGGCGGCGCGAGCCTCAGTGGCCGCCCGTTGAAGCTGCTCTTGATCGTCCTTGCGGCTGATTTTCATCACCTGCAGAGGCTTGTTCGCTGCCTGTTGCGGCGCCTTTGGGCGGTTGGGCTGCGGACTGCCTGCTGCGGCCATGAGCCAACGAGATCATCGATAGTTCACTCTGACAGGGATGGATGGTGATTGCTTCTCTGCGAGGGAACCGGCATGGATGGATTGCAACGATGCTTTGATCAGCTGGCTTGGCCTGAGGCGGAACAAGCGGCGAAACAGCCTGGGGCAACAGTTGTTTGGCCATTTGGAGCTTGCGAACAGCATGGTCCTCAGTTGCCCTTGGCAACCGATGCTTTATTTGCCGATCGGATTTTGAACTCCGTCTTCGAGCATCTCGAAGGTGCGTTGCCGATTTGGCGACTGCCGGTGCAGTCGATCGGTTTTTCACCGGAACATCAGCCGTTTCCTGGAACTCTGAGCCTCTCCGCTGAACTGATGCTGCAGCTTGTGGATCAGGTCGGTGGTCAGTTGGCGTCCATGGGGGTGAAACGGTTGGTGTTGTTCAACGCCCATGGAGGCCAGATCGGACTGCTGCAGGTGGCATCGCGACAGCTGCGCCTGCGCTGCCCATCAATGGCTGTTCTTCCTTGTTTTATCTGGAGTGGCGTGGATGGCTTGCAATCGCTCCTGCCTCCAGCAGAACTCGCCCATGGACTTCACGCCGGTCAGGCGGAAACAAGTTTGATGCTTCATTTGGCGCCTGAGTTGGTCGGACCATCGCGCCCGGTGGATGGAGCCCATGGACCGGGCTCCACCCATGCCCCTCCAGATGGCTGGAGCTTGGAGGGGGCTGCTCCCTGTGCGTGGTTAACGAGCGATTTGAGCGAAACAGGGGTGATTGGTGATGCCCGTTTGGCCTCAATTGAGTTGGGTTCTCACTTGGAACAAGCGTTGATTTCGCATTGGACGCAACGCTTCAAAAGCCTGCTCTGCAGTGATTGGCCGCCCACTAAAAGCGTTGTGGATTGGCCTCGAAAATCCTGAAGATTGCACCCAAATGTCCAGAAAACCAGGGGGTCTGGTTATTGTCTGACGGATTCAATGTGTCGATTTACTTCTTATGCCTACCCTCAACGCACCAGAAGTTTCCGTGCTGGAGGGGCAGGACGCACTGCCGGACTTCACGACGTCTGCTTACAAAGACGCTTACAGCCGCATTAATGCGATCGTGATCGAGGGAGAGCAGGAAGCTCACGACAATTACATTTCCCTGGGCACCCTGATTCCAGAACAAGCAGAGGAATTAAGCCGTCTCGCCAAGATGGAGATGAAGCACATGAAAGGCTTCACGGCTTGCGGCCGCAACCTCGGCGTTCAGGCTGATATGCCTTTCGCTAAAGACTTTTTCGGTCCTCTCCACGGCAATTTCCAAATTGCCTTGCGGGAAGGCAAGGTCGTGACATGTCTATTGATTCAAGCGCTCTTAATCGAGGCGTTTGCGATTTCGGCGTATCACATCTATATCCCAGTTGCCGATCCCTTTGCCCGCAAAATCACTGAAGGGGTTGTGAAGGACGAGTACACCCATCTCAATTACGGTCAGGAATGGTTGAAAGCCAACTACGAGGCCAGCAGGGACGAATTGTTTGAAGCCAATAAGGCCAATCTCCCCTTGATCCGTTCCATGCTTGAAGACGTGGCTGCAGATGCTGCTGTTCTCCACATGGAAAAAGAAGATCTGATCGAAGATTTTCTGATCGCTTACCAGGAAGCTTTAAACGAGATCGGTTTTACATCCCGAGATATCGCCAAAATGGCTGCTGCAGCCTTGTCGATCTAATCGTCTGCGTCGTTCGGTACCGGTGATTGGTCACGTTCGTTGTGATTGATACCGGTTGCCGTGGGAACATGGGCATTATGAACCGTCCCTTCGGGAACTCAGAGACAGGATATGTTTGGTCTGATCGGACATTCAACCAGTTTTGAGGCGGCACGCCGCAAGGCTTTGGAGCTCGGGTTCGATCACATCGCCGATGGCGATCTCGATGTTTGGTGTAGTGCGCCTCCTCAGCTTGTGGAGCATGTGGAGGTCACCAGCCCTGCAGGAATCACGATTGAAGGTGCCTATATCGATTCCTGCTTTGTTCCAGAAATGCTGAGTCGGTTCAAAACGGCTCGCCGTAAGGTTCTTAATGCCATGGAGCTTGCCCAGAAAAAGGGCATCAACATCACGGCATTGGGTGGTTTCACCTCAATTATTTTCGAGAATTTCAACCTGCTGCAGCATCAGACCGTCCGCAGCACCACCCTTGATTGGCAGCGTTTCACCACCGGCAATACCCACACCGCCTGGGTGATTTGTCGTCAAGTTGAGAACAATGCTCCCAGTCTTGGCATCGATCTCAAGACAGCCAAGGTTGCTGTTGTTGGCGCGACTGGAGATATAGGAAGTGCTGTTTGTCGCTGGTTAACAGCGCGCACCAATGTGGGAGAACTCCTCCTGGTGGCGCGTCAGCCTCAACCACTGGCCGATCTTCAATCGGAACTTGGTGGCGGTCGCATCCTTGCTTTGAGCGATGCCCTTTCTGAGGCTGATGTGGTGGTGTGGGTGGCAAGCATGCCGCGCACGTTGGAGATCGATAACAACAGCTTGAAAAAGCCCTGCTTGATGATCGATGGCGGCTATCCCAAAAACCTCGATTCAAAAGTGGCTGGGGGTGGGATTCACGTTCTCAAGGGCGGGATCGTGGAGTTCTGCAGGGATATCGGTTGGTCGATGATGGAAATTGCTGAAATGGACAAACCTCAGCGACAAATGTTTGCTTGTTTTGCCGAGGCCATGTTGCTCGAGTTCGAACGTTGCCATACCAATTTTAGTTGGGGTCGCAACAACATCACCTTGGAAAAAATGGACTTCATCGGGGCGGCCTCCGTGCGCCACGGTTTTTCAACGCTCAACCTCAACAAAAATCTCCAGGCCGCTGCTGCCTGAACTCTTCAACCAATCCCATGCCCCGTCGTCCTTTACTCGAGTTCGAGAAGCCTCTGGTGGAGCTGGAGCAGCAAATTGAACAAATTCGCCAGCTTGCTCGAGATTCCGAAGTCGACGTCACCCAGCAGCTGCAACAGCTCGAATCTCTTGCGGCCAGAAGGCGTTTGGAGATTTTTCAGGCGTTAACACCAGCCCAGAAAATACAAGTTGCTCGTCATCCCCACCGACCGAGCACGCTGGACTTTATCCAGATGTTCTGCGACGACTGGGTTGAACTGCATGGCGACCGGCGCGGTAATGACGACAAAGCTTTGATCGGTGGCGTAGGCCGATTGGGTGATCGACCTGTGTTGCTGCTTGGGCATCAGAAAGGGCGCGACACAAAAGAAAATGTGGCCCGCAATTTTGGGATGGCCACACCAGGTGGATACCGCAAGGCCATGCGTTTAATGGAGCATGCGGATCGGTTTCGGTTGCCGATTCTCACCTTTATCGATACGCCTGGTGCCTACGCAGGCTTGCAAGCTGAAGAGCAAGGCCAGGGGGAAGCGATTGCGGTGAATCTTCGGGAGATGTTCCGTTTGCGTGTGCCCATAGTTGCCACGGTGATTGGAGAAGGGGGCTCTGGTGGTGCGCTGGGAATTGGCGTCGCAGACCGTTTGCTGATGTTTGAGCACAGCGTTTACACCGTTGCCAGTCCGGAAGCCTGCGCATCCATCCTGTGGCGAGATGCCGCCAAAGCTCCTGATGCAGCTGCTGCTCTAAAAATTACGGGTCGTGATCTGCTTGAACTAGGTGTGGTCGATGAGGTGCTCGACGAGCCGTCCGGAGGCAACAATTGGGCTCCGTTGGAGGCTGGTCAGACCCTGCGTGCAGCCCTCGAGCGTCATCTCAGCGAGCTTCTTAAGCTCTCGGAGCAGGAGCTTCGCGACGCGCGTTACACGAAATTCCGCGCAATGGGGCGTTTTGCAGAGGAAACGTCACAGGATGTTCATGATATCGCTTAAGATATGTTCGACTGCTAACAGCGCTTGCCAACGGCATTAATTACTGGGGCCAGTCGAGGCATTGGGCGACGCACTGCGGAGCTCTTGTCCAAGCGAGGCTGGGATTTGATGTTGACTGCGCGCAGTGGCGATCAACTTGAAGAGATCGCAGCTCAGCTGCGAACCTCCAATCGAGTTGTTGCCACCGCCGCAGTTGATCTCACTAATCCATCAGACATCAAGCCTGCACTCGCAAATTTGATGTCGGGGGGGGGCGTTCCATCAGTGCTGATTAACAACGCCGGTGCTGCTTACACCGGAGATCTTTTGGCAATGCCCCTTGAGCATTGGCAATGGCTGCTACAGCTCAACCTCACCAGCGCGATGCAAGTGTGTTCAGCTGTTGTTCCTTCCATGCGTTCGCAGGGAGGGTTAGTGATCAACGTGAGTAGCCATGCTGCTCGTAATGCATTCCCTCAATGGGGTGCCTACTGCATTACCAAAGCAGCGTTGGCCAGTTTCACGCGTTGTTTGGCCGAAGAGGAGCGTGCTCATGGCATCCGTGCCTGCACACTCACCCTTGGTGCGGTGAATACCCCTCTCTGGGATGCAGAAACCGTACAAAGCGATTTCGATCGTCGTGCCATGCTCACTGTCGATCAAGCGGCTGATGCTTTGGTGAACTTGGTTGGGCAACCCTCGAACCAAGTGATCGAAGACCTAACACTTATGCCGGCTGCCGGCGCCTTTTAAACGATCGTTATGACCACAACTGTCCCCTTCGTTTCCCGTGGCGCTGCTATCAGCAACGGCGATAGCAACGCTCAACTGCATCCCGATCTTGCTTCGAAGATCCGTGAACGTCTTCGTAAAGCCGATGTTCCATTTTTGGCGAATGACAACATTTACGATCATTTAGAGCCAGGCGAATTGTCACTTCTCGAAATTGAGGTAGCTGACAAAGTGCGTGATTTGTTACGCACTCTTGTAATCGATATCGATAATGATCACAACACTAGTGAAACAGCCGAGCGTGTCGCTCGGATGTATCTCCACGAAGTGTTCAAAGGGCGATATCACCCTCAGCCCAAAGTGGCCAGCTTCCCCAATGTGAAGCAGCTAGATGAGATCTACACCGTCGGACCGATCACCGT
Organism: Synechococcus sp. AG-686-B21; assembly: GCA_003210375.1. Taxonomy (GTDB): domain Bacteria; phylum Cyanobacteriota; class Cyanobacteriia; order PCC-6307; family Cyanobiaceae; genus Parasynechococcus. The sequence goes on from QCVM01000002.1 coordinate 76,458, forward strand.
TCGCTCTGCCTGCTCTCACCACTTGGTGCCCATCATGGGTAACTGTTGGATTGGTATTAAGCCTGGGGCACGTGTAATTGGCTTGTCGAAATTCACTCGGGTGGCTGATTGGGTTTTCTCACGTCCTCACATCCAGGAGGAAGCAGTAATGATTTTGGCCGATGAGATCGAAAAGCTTTGCGAACCGCAGGGTTTGGGAATCATCGTTAAAGCACAGCACTACTGCATGAAGTGGAGAGGCGTAAAAGAACCACAAACGAGCATGGTGAATTCCATTGTTCGAGGTGATTTCAGGCACGACCCCAGTCTCAAGCAAGAGTTTTTTGAATTGGTCCGGCAACAGGAAGCCCTGCTGAGTTCTTAATTCAGTTTTTGGTTCATTTTTTAAGCCCTTGTGAATGCCACACAGCATCCACAAGGGCTTTTACTTTGCTCAGATCCTTCCAACCTGGTTTGATTTCAAGCAGGCTGGAAGCATCGAGCCCATCGGGTGAAACCTCCTTTAAAAGATCCGGCACCCATTCGGCACTGATTCCGCCCGCTAGCCACCAGGCAACAGCGTGATTTTGGTTTGCAATCCAGTCCAAAGGAATGCGATGACCCGTACCACCCAATTGGTTGGGGTTCCAGGCATCAAGAAGCAAGGCATCAACCGTGTCCAAGTATTGGCTCGCCATGGTCACATCGTTGGCTTCTCGCAGCCTCAAGGCTTTCCACCAGGCCATGTCTGGTCTCCATTGCTGAAGCGCTGCACATCGAGCGGGTGTTTCGCTGCCATGCAGTTGCACAACGGTGGGAAGGCCCTCTCCGGCTAGGGCATCCTCTAAATCCGTGGGATTCGGATCGGCCACAACCCAAACCCTTTTGATCGATGGGTGCTGCAGGGCTAGGGCAGAAAAAATCTCCCGACGTCGAGATGGTTCAACGAACCGTGCAGTGTTGCGAACGCCAATCACGCCGATAGCTTGAACACCCATGGCAGCGATCGCTAAAGCTTGTTCAACGTCCGTGAGCCCACAGATCTTGAGCGCTGGCCTGGTGAGAGTGTCGCTCACAGAGGGTGCAGTTTTCTCTCCCTAGGATCATGGACGAACGTCGTTGCTGCGACACACTTCGGAATTAGTGGTGGGAGAAGGTTGGCAGCTGTTCAAGATCGTGGGGATTCCCCTGAGGATTCAGCCCACTTGGTTGTTTGCGGTTGCGATCTTCACAACCCTGTTTCAGCCGCGTTATGCCGCCACCATTGAGCCGGTTGCCCTGAGTTGGGGGCTGGCGTTGTTCACAACGCTGCTTCTATTCACCTCAGTACTGCTCCATGAACTGGGGCATGCCCTCATGGCATTGCGGGAGGGGGTGAAGGTACTAAGCATCACCTTGTTTCACCTTGGTGGTATTGCCCGGGTTGAGAAAGAGTGCCCAACGGCGATGGGCAACCTTCGTATCGCCGCTGCTGGCCCTTTAGTGAGCCTCTCACTTGCATTAGGCATGTTGCTGGGCGCATCAGCCCTCGCAACACAACAACCTCAGCTCACGGTGTTGCTCACCCAGGTGGGGTTGCTCAATCTGATGCTTGGCCTGTTCAACCTCTTGCCCGGCCTTCCCCTTGATGGAGGCTTGATCCTCAAATCTCTGGTTTGGCAGCTTTCGGGGAGCAAAAAACGTGGTGTGGCGGTGGCATCCGCCTCTGGCCGGTTGCTCTCCACCCTGATGATCGTGATGGGTGGTGTTTTGCTCTGGCAAGGCGCCGGAATCAATGGCCTAATGCTCATCCTGATCGGTTGGTTTGGCTTGGGAGCCAACCGCAGTGAGACCCAGATGATGTTCCTGCAGAAGATTCTCCAGGATTTGAAGGTTGAGCAGGCCGCAGGCCGCGCTTTTCGCGTGCTTGAAGCGGATCAGCCCTTACGCCGAATGAGTCAGATGCGTTTGCAGAGCAGCGAAGCGACTGGGGCGGCGGACTGGGTATTGGTGTGTCGTCAGGGCCGCTGGGTGGGGTGGATTGATGATCGCCCCCTACGGGATTTACCCGTCCAGCAATGGGATCAACAGAAGGTGGAGGACCACCTGAAGCCGCTGAAAGAACTTCCATCCATTGCTTGCACCGCCCCGCTTTGGCAGGCGGTTGAGGCCCTTGAAGCATCGGATGAGGGGAGATTGCTGGTGCTAAGTGCCGCTGGTCTGCCGAACGGAACGGTGGACCGCAGTGATGTGGGCGATGCCGTGCTCAAGCGGCTTGGCGTTACCTTGCCGCCTTCAGTGCTGTCGGCCGCACGTCAACAAAACACCTACCCCATGGGACTGGTAATGCTTCCCCAGGTGGTGGCATCGATGCAAGCTCAAAACACGGCTGAAGATGAGGAGCTCACCAAAGAGGCCAGTGCCTCACGCTCCTGAGAACTCAACCCGTCGACTGACCAGTTCAGTCGATTCCACAGGGTTTGCAGGGCATTGCTGAGATGTTGATCCAAGCCATCTCTTGGGATTGATCTGGCTGCGGATGGAGGAGCGGATTCAGCAAAGATCCTCTCCCATAGCTCCTCGGGAGGGTCCAGCATGATCTCTCCGTGTTGCAGGAGGCAGCCGTGCTGCCAGCGTTGAGCACTGCCGATGCGTTTGACGCCGTCCTGGTCCACCAGGTCTGCCGCTGTAGATCGTGCAAAGCAGTTGGGGTCGTCAACACTGGCCGCATTGTCCCCAAACTGCAGGTTTAGGCCCAGGCTGCTGAAGCCATCAATGAGCCATTGGCAGGCCTCTTGGTAAGCCTGTTTGCGCTGACGCGGAGCATTCGGCCAGATAAGTGCGTAGGTCAATCCACCGGCATGCAAGACCGTTCGACCACCGCTCGGGCGACGGACCATCTCGATCGTCTTGCTTTGGACGAGTTCATTCCAATGATCGGGCCAGTGCTGCTGATGCCGTCCTATGGAGAGCCATGGGCCTTCCCATTGGTAGAAGCGCAACACTGGGCCGCCTGTTTGGCATTGCTCCAGCAACAGGCGATCCAATGCCATCTGGGTGTAACCATCCGCCTGCAGGGTGGGGATTAACCGTCCTGAAGGGACCATGCTGGACCCAGCCGTCGCGTTGTTAGGCATTGGAGTCGGTTGCCATGCTGCCCTGGTGGGATTTCCCGATTTTGATCGGGCTTGGCCTGTTGGCGGGCGGTCTTGCGGGCTTGTTGGGAATTGGCGGCGGGCTGATCTTTGCTCCGTTGTTGCTTTGGCTTGATTTACCGGCCCACCAGGCGTTGGCGACGAGCAGTTTTGCCATTGTGCCTACGGCGCTGGCAGGCACCATCATTCACCTGCGCAGTGGCCGTATTCCCCTGCGTCCTGCGGCAGGGATTGGACTTGCGGCGTTTGCTTCGGCCTTGGTGTTCGGTGGTTTGGCCGATCGTGCCGCTGGCTGGATGCTGCTGGCGATGCAGACGCTGCTATACATCGTTTTGGCGTTCTGCGTGCGTGAGCGACCGGCCACGGATGAGTCGACCGAAGCGTTGTCGACCCCTGTGCCTTGGTTAGCCGGGGTGGGCTGTATCGCTGGCTGGACCGCTGGGATGCTTGGCCTTGGCGGCGGTTTGGTAATGGTGCCCCTGATGAGTGGTCCCTTATCTGTTCCCATCCATCAGGCGGTGCGACTCAGCACGGTGGCTGTGCTGTGTTCTGCCAGTTCGGCGTCGCTCCAATTCGTGTATGAAGGCCGCGGCATCCCCTTAATGGGACTGCTGCTGGGTGGAGTTGCTGCCCTGGCTGCCCAGTGGACCGCGAGTCGTCTTGATCGATTTGATCCGGTTGTTTTGGTGCGCTGTCTGCGCGTTTTGGCCATCATTCTGGCCATCGATAGCTGCCGGCGGGCCGCCCAACTGTGGTGGAGCTAAGTGCTGTTCAGTTGAGCAGAGACCAAAAGCTGTCATTGAGTTCGTAACCGAGGGCCGCAGACATTTGGGACAGGTTGCCGCGCATCGATCGGTTGAGCTGCTCCTGGCACAGGTCATCCAGTTGCATCAACCGATGGGTAATCCACAGCTCAAGGGCCTGAGGGTCGAAGCGAAGTCCTTCCGTGCGGTTAAAGCTGTGGGGCACCACCATCGCAACGTGGCGAATCAGGCTGCCTTGATCCCGCTCCAGCATCAGCGGTAGCCAGGGATAACGAGCATCGGCCCGCAATGCCCAAAGCCGAGGCTCCGGACATTCCGCGAGTTCCCGTGGGTCATCAGAGTCCCTGGGCCAGTGAAAGTTGAGTTCCAAGACCGGTCCCTGTTCGAGCAGCTCGTTGAAGGGCTGATCGGACCAGATCCGCAACGGACTGAGATCGAGACTGCGGATTGATTGGGCATCAATCAGAACCGGTTCCATGAGCAGGTGTGACAGGCCTTTGCGAATGATGGCTTGTAGAGCCCCCAAGGGAGAAGAATGGATTCGTTTGATGCATGTCATCCATGGCTTCCACCCTTTCTTCCCCCGAGATCTTCATTGCTCTCGTGGTGGCCGCCCACGCAGCGATCTTGGCTTTACGTCTGTCGGTGAGCCTCTATCGCGCCTGAGCCCAGTCACTCATTGATGGGATGACCTTGGCATCGGTAGCGGGGTGCGTTACAAGCGGATAACGCGTTTTATTCCTTGTCTTCGTCTCAGGTTCGACGAGCACAGTCACCATCTCGGCCTGATGCAGCATCCCTCGCAGCCGCTATTCAGCTGCAGACCGATCGCCGTGAGATGCAATGCAGCGTCATGGCCTTGGCGGTGAAAGTGGGTTTGGTGATTTTGGGGGGTGTCAGTTTGATTCGCCTGTCTGGTGCTTATCAAGAGCGCCTAGAGCGTCATGGGGAGTTGGCTGCAGTTGTGGCCGTGGAGTCTGTGAAATTAGAGGCACTTCAACAGCGATTTGATCGTGTGTTCAGTATTGGCGGCGAGCAACGTCTGATGGGTGAACAGGATCAGTGGATTGCTCCGAATCGAATTCGCATCATTTGGCGCTGAGTTTCGTGACCCTTGGCTTAACGATTGTCTTGTGACGTTCAACATTTTTTCTTTTGAGGCTTTGCCATGACCAGCACTCCTGGCTCTGTTCTGATCACGGGCACCACCTCGGGTGTCGGGCTGAACGCAGCCAATGCTTTGGCCCTGCGCGGATGGCAGGTGATCACAGCGAATCGAAGTCCACAGCGGGCCGCTGCAGCTGCTGATGAGTTGGGAATCCCGAAAGAGCGTCTTCAACACGTTCTGATGGATCTGGGTGATTTGGAAAGTGTTCGTCGGGGTGTTGATGCGTTGCCGGACCGTCTCGATGCCGTGGTTTGCAATGCCGCGGTGTACAAGCCAAAGCTGAAGCAGCCCGAGCGGTCGCCGCAGGGGTACGAGATTTCAATGGCAACCAACCACTTTGGCCATTTCCTGCTGGTGCAGCTGCTGTTGGATCGCCTGAAGAACTCCAGCCACCCCTCCAAGCGGGTGGTGATCCTGGGCACGGTGACGGCCAACTCCAAGGAGCTGGGGGGCAAGATTCCTATTCCCGCGCCAGCTGATTTAGGAGATCTCTCTGGTTTTGAGGCCGGGTTCAAAGAGCCTATTGCCATGGCCAGCGGCAAGTTGTTCAAGCCGGGCAAGGCCTACAAAGACAGCAAGCTTTGCAACATGATCACCACTCAGGAGCTGCATCAACGACTGCATC
>QCVM01000003.1:0-75082 GCA_003210375.1 Synechococcus sp. AG-686-B21
TCAGCACGCCGGCCATGAATTCGAGGCGTTCTGGAGGGAGCGTTCTGGCGAGCCATTGACCAACCAAAACACCCACAAGGCTTGAGCAGATCAAGGCGAGCGCGGCACCCAGAAAAACAAGACCAGGTGATCCGGATTGAGCCGACAACAGAAGCGTGGCGAGCTGGGTTTTGTCGCCAAGCTCGGCCAGAAAAACAGTTGTGAAAGTGCTGAATAGAACAGCAACAAAGCCAGGCCGTCCAGAGTCCATTTCACCTGGCTCATTCATGGCGGTTACCTTCCGTTCGTTGAGCACGATTGAACCTTCGCATTACGCCACTCCGTCCGCCATAGGTGGTGCGAATTTGTTGTTGGCAACAGGCAATGGCAAATGGATCAAGGTCATCAGATGGAACATCAAACAATGCTCCCAACTCACTGACTCGACAAAAGTCAGGACGTTCGGAATAAATGGTGCAGCTCCGAGCACCACTGTTGTAGTGAATGCACCATCCATCTGCTCCGACCATGGAGAGATAGATGCTTTGCTGATCTTCACTCAGAGCCGCAAGAGCTTCACCGCGTTCCTCGGGACAAAGCCTGCAACAGGCTCCGCACTGTTGAATGCATTGCCATGAAGGGGAGTGATTGTTCATGGGCTTGGCTGTGACAAGGCATCACAGACAAAACGAAAGAGTGGTCGGCTTTGGTCGCAGGGACCGTAGCCTGGTGCTAAATCTGTAATTGGAACGCACGCATTCGCCATGGGCTTCGATTTCCACCTGATTGCTAACTTCGCCGCCCTCGCCCTCATCGCTCTTGCAGGTCCCGCGGTTGTCTTCATCCTCTTCTACCGCCGAGGAGCGCTCTAGTCGTTTTACGTTAGGGACGAAGTCCAAGACCTAAGACAGCTTCCTCAAGCAACTGATTCACCCGTGCGTCCTTGGCAAGCTCATCATTGCTATAGAGCACGTGATTTTCGTCGATTTCGGCTTGCAGTGAGCGCCCATCGCAGTTTGTGAGGGTGAATCCTGAGGTCGAAGTCAGCTTCGCTACGTAATTTCTAAGACCGTGCTGAAGCATCACAGAATCACTGTGGAGGCGGATGGCCTTCATCTCTAATTGAAGTCTTTGCTCGCCTTGCCAGCGGTTAACACTAATGCGATAGGCCACATCACACTGCTCTGGTACGTGGGTTGAGGAATCCCATCGCCAGGCAATGGCTCTCCGTTCGGTTTCACCTTGGCGCAACCTGAGGGCTAGATGACCCCCCTTCAATTCACGTTGCTCTTCCACGCTGCAATCCCGGGACCAGAACAGGGGGACTTCATGACCAACGCCAAAGGGTGCCAGTGATTGCAATGCCTTCCAGAGATCCCAATTGACCTCATCCAACCGGAGCAGCGCATCGGGTTGGATGGGTAGTCCCTGGCCTTGCTGTTTCAACCACGAATCGGCTTGAACGCAGAGCTGTTCGTGGAGAGCATGAACATTTTCCGCACGGACGGTAAATCCCCCTGCTGCTGGATGCCCACCAAAAAGTTCTAGAAGCGAGGCGCAATGATTCAACGCTTGATCGACGGCAAATCCTCGAGGCGATCGCACCGAAGCGCGCATCAAGCCATCACCATCGCCGGCAAGGAGGGCGGCCGGACGGTGATACCGCTCCACAAGTCGAGCAGCAACAATACCGATCACACCGTGATGCCAATGACTTTGCGCTAACAGAAGAAATGAAGGCAACTGATCCGAAGCATCGGCTTCGACCAGAGCAACAGCCTCTGCCTCAATGGCATCACAAAGATCACGTCGTTGGCGGTTGAAATCATCACAGCGTCGGGCCAACGCCATAGCTGTTGCTGGCTCAACGGCAGTCAACAAATCCACAACGAGCCGGGGTTCACCCAAGCGTCCAACAGCATTAATGCGTGGGGCGAGTTGAAATCCAATGTCCTCGGCCGTGAGTGGCTGCTCCCCCAAGCCTGCAAGCCGTTGAAGTGCCTGTAATCCGCAGCATTCAGTGCGGTGAAGTTGTGCCAGTCCCTCCAACAGCCATGCACGATTTGCACCGATCAGCGGAGCCATGTCTGCCACTGTGCCAACGCAGAAGAGGTCTCGGGCTGAGCCGATGGCATCTGGCTTATTGAGTTGTTCAGCAACAGCTCGCGCTAAGACATAGGCCAAGCCCACGCCTGCAAGGCCTCGATAGGGAGACCCCTCGGGCGTTGTTGCCGGATGGATCAAGGCTGTCATCGGAGCTGGTTGGTCGGGAATGGTGTGGTGATCGGTCACGATCACTTCCATGCCCAGTTCAGCGGCTCGTCGGAGTGCTGCAGACGCGGCAACCCCGTTATCCACGGTGACGAGGATTTGAACGCCATCGCGGTGTTGTCGATCCACCATGGATGGATTGAGCCCATAGCCCTCTTCCATGCGAGATGGGATCGCTGCCCTTGGCGCGGCACCTAAGGCCGCTAAGGCACGCAGTAGCAACGCAGTGCTCGTCATGCCATCTGCGTCGTAGTCGCCGCAAATCGCCACGGTTTCGTTGTGCTCACAGGCTTCCACTAAGCGATCTGTGGCTTTTTTCAGATCTGGGAAATGAAGGTCGGCCTCGGGCAGCGACGTTGGAATCAAAAATTGTTTCGCGGCGTCGACGGCTCGAAATCCGCGACGCTGCAACAGAGCACGAAGCGGCAAGGGGAGTTCGAGACCAGGCAAAGGGTCTGGATCAACCACTGCTGGTAAGGACCAGCACCAATTCGGGGGATCTACGGGCAACGGTGCGCTGACCTTGAGCAGGATGATTGCTGCATTGTGCCCTCGGCTTCAGCGATCGATGACTGCTCTTAGAGCTGTGTTCTGGGATGTAGACGGCACTCTCGCTGACACGGAGATGGAAGGACATCGCCCAGCTTTTAATCAAGCCTTTCGTGAATTAGGGCTGCCCATCCACTGGAACGAGAAGTTGTATGCCGATCTACTCGCTATTGCTGGAGGTATTCCGCGAGTCACGATTTATGCGGCAGAACAGGGGATCAACCTGACGGAAGTCCAGCTGAAACGGTTGCGGGATGTGAAACGAGAGCATTATTTTTCCAGGATTCGCGACGGGCATGTGCGGTGGCGACCCGGCGTCGTTCGTGTCGTCAACGAATTACACGACCACAATGTCCAGCAATGGATTGTGACCTCGAGTGGAAGGCCATCTGTTCAGGCTCTGCTTGACCATGCCGAGGGAGTCTTGCCGGTGTTCGATGGCGTGGTGACATCCGATGATGTCTCCACAGGAAAGCCCAGTCCGGATGGCTATCGATTAGCGCTCAAGCGCAGTGGTATCGACCCGAGCTGTGCCTTGGCGATAGAAGATTCAGCCGTCGGTCTTCAGGCGGCAACAGTTGCTGGCTTGCCCTGCCTACTTACCCCTTCACCTTGGGACAAGGACCTTGTCGAGACAAGCCATCTCGCGACTGCGGTGTTGAATCACCTTGGGGATCTAGACAAACCATCACGGCTTCAGCACGGACCCCCTTGCTTGGATGGCATGGTGACGCTGAACTATATGCATTCATTGTTGGCACACGCGCTGTCATGATCACGCTGCAGCGCACTCGTTTAGCGGGACTTCAGCGCAAAGCAGCCCAACAATTGCGAGCTGGTTTTGGTGGGCCTTGGTGGAGTAGAAGTTCCCGAATTCTGTTGTTACTTGCTGGCTTCTTTATCGGCAGCAATCTCACAGTGCACCTTGAAAATGCCACGGGTGCTCGCACGTTTAGTGCATTTTTTGCGCTGATCGCTTGTGAATTGCTTGTTGTCTTGCGGCGACGTTCTCCCTGGTTGGATTACCTGAGATTGGGATTCGTCTACGCCGTCGTGTTGGAGGCCTTCAAAGTTGGATCCTGACGGCCTCCAACGCATTCCTGTAGACGATCAGATCCGGTTGCTCAAGTTTCTGGGGATCGAAAATTTTGAAGAGTGGCGGCAGTCCTGGATCAGGCAACACGCCAATCTTGGCCTCGACGCTTGGCATCCAAACAGCAGTGCTGATTGGCTTTGGTCTCTTGGACTTCCGATATTGAGTCTGGCGTGCAAGGAACCTGCCAGAAAACGGTTGATTGGCCTTAGTGCACTTCCAGGTTGTGGGAAGTCGAGTTTGGGGATTTGGCTTGAAACAGCTGCTCGCAATTTGGACTTATCCCTACAGGTGGTATCGATCGACGACTTTTATTTCCCAGCCGATCAACTGGAGCTGTCGATGCAAGGAAATCCATGGGGTGTGCCACGGGCTTTGCCTGGTAGCCACGATGTGAAACTGCTGCAACAGACACTCGCGCATTGGCGGAAGGGCCAAGACGTTCAATGTCCACAGTTTGATAAGGCGTTGCGCAATGGACGGGGCGATCGCTCTGGATGGCGTGCTTGCAATGCGGATCTACTTGTTCTCGAAGGCTGGTTTGTGGGGTGTGAAGCGGGATATGACCCCACCCTGCAGGAAAGAGAACTGGTACCACCATTAACGGCCAATGAATTGGCGTACCGAAAGCAAACTGAACAGATCATGCAGAGATACCAACCGATCTGGACTCAACTGGACCAGCTTTGGCAACTTCGCGCCACAGATTCTCAATTGCCTCGCCTTTGGAAGCGTCAGCAGGAACATGACATGCAAACGTCTCGCGGAAGTTCTCTGAACGGAAGCGAGTTGGACGGTTTCATCAGAATGATTCTGAGCGCGATTCCAACAGAAACCGTCAAAAACATCCCTGCTGACGTCGTTTTAGACGTGGATTCGAGCCGTGAGCTGACCCGAATCCATCTCAATCAAGCCGCTTAGGCCTCTGCGTCGTCTGTCTCGCTGACGGGGTAGACAAATCCTTGAGCACGACCACTCAGAACAGACTTGCCGATCGACATGGCTCGCTGAGCAGCGATGGCGGCTTTGCCTTTCCAAGTAGCACTGCGCTGATTGCGCTTGGCCTTCGATGTTTTCTTCTTCGGGACGGCCATCGCGGCTAGCAGATCATCAAAAAGTAATTCTCTCGCTTGAAGAGGCCTTGCGTCAAATCGCTAGGCTCAATTCAGCATTGTGTTGTTGTGGCTCCAGGTTCGAAGCAGTCATCGGATTCACCTGCTAGCCAGCAGGGACCAGAACCGTTCTTCCAAAAATTGTGGAAGAAGGAGGAAGGCGTCAGCTATTCGACGCTGCTTAGGGATATCGACAACAAAAAAATCAAGCAATTGGATCTTGTCCCAGCTCGACGCGAGGTTCGAGTTATTTACGACAACGGCCGCAAGGTCACCATTCCAATTTTTCCAAATGACGACCGTATCCTGCGTGCAGCTGAAAGCTCTGACACTCCCCTAACGGTTGTGGATGGGCGGCGCGAACAGGCCAATAGAGATCTCGCCGGCACCTTGTTGATGGTGCTTCTTGTTGTGATCGGGCTGTCGTTATTACTGCGTCGATCAGCAAAAATGGCCAACCGTGCGCTCGGGTTTGGTCGCAGCAAGCCCCGATTAAAACCACAGGAAGATCTTCAAGTTCGCTTCGAAGACGTTGAAGGCATCAACGATGCTCGTCAAGAATTAGAGGAAGTGGTGACCTTCCTCAAGCAGCCAGAAACGTTTATTCGGCTCGGCGCCAAGATTCCCCGGGGAGTGTTGTTGGTAGGCCCACCAGGCACGGGCAAAACCTTGTTGGCAAAAGCCATTGCCGGCGAAGCGGGGGTGCCATTTTTCTCGATGGCAGCATCGGAGTTCGTCGAAATGTTTGTGGGAGTCGGGGCCAGCCGGGTTCGAGATTTGTTCCGCCAGGCCAAAGAGAAAGCCCCTTGCATCGTTTTTATTGATGAAATCGATGCCGTTGGTCGTCAACGGGGAGCTGGGATCGGTGGAGGGAACGATGAACGAGAACAAACCCTGAATCAGTTGCTCACGGAGATGGATGGGTTCGAGGAAAACTCGGGTGTCATTCTTTTGGCAGCAACCAACCGCGCCGATGTTTTGGATGCTGCTCTAACGCGACCAGGTCGGTTTGATCGACGCATCGATGTCGGCCTTCCTGATCGACGGGGTCGTGCAGCAATTCTTGCTGTGCATGCCAGGAGTCGCCCCCTTGCCCTTGCCGTCAATTTGGAACAATGGGCAAGTCGTACTCCTGGCTTTTCAGGAGCTGACTTAGCCAATTTGTTAAATGAAGGTGCCATTCTTGCCGCACGGCACAACTGCACTGAAATTGACGACAGCCACCTAGAAGGGGCTCTCGAACGCATCACCATGGGACTGAGCAATCGTCCCTTACAAGACAGCGCTAAAAAGCGATTAATTGCCTATCACGAGGTGGGCCATGCCCTTGTGGCAACACTCCTCCCTGCAGCCAATGACGTCGACAAAGTGACTCTTCTCCCCCGAGGAGGTGCCGGGGGATACACCAGGTTCATGCCCGATGAAGAGCAATTGGATTCGGGATTAGTGACCCGATCGTTCTGTTTAGCGAATTTGGTGGTTGCCCTTGGCGGCCGTGCGGCGGAACAGGTGGTGTTCGGTCCCTTGGAAGTCACACAAGGAGCCAGTGGCGATCTTCAAATGGTGGCCCAACTGTCCCGCGAAATGGTCACCCGCTTTGGCTTTTCCAGCCTCGGCCCTATGGCTCTGGAAGGCGCTGGATCTGAGGTCTTCCTGGGGCGCGATTGGTTTAGTCAAAGGCCCGGTTATGCCGAATCAACCGGTCAAGCAATCGATGCTCAAATTCGAACGCTGGCCAAAAATGCCTTGGATCATGCTGTAACGCTCTTGGAAGCAAGGCGTGAGCTGATGGATCAGCTTGTGGAAGCCTTGATTGAAGAGGAAACGCTGAGCGGTGAGCGATTTCGGAGCCTGGCTGAACTGACATGAAACGCGTCCTCTGGCTTCTGTTGCCGCCTGCTTTGGTTGTGGTGGCGCGGATGCATGTGGAGTGGACATGGTTTGTCCAATTCAATTGGCAGTCGGTTCTCTTGCAACGCTGGATGCTTCAGCTTCTCTTTGCAGGCGTTGGGTCTGTTCCAGTCGTTCTTTTTGGGCTTTGGTTTCGAGCCTTTAATCGAACCGACGATCCACCACCACAACAACTGCGCCCTATTCAAGGGTTGCGATTCAGTCTTTTGCTGTTGGTGAGTGGTTTTCTATTTCTCGCAACCAGCGTTGTTCTGAGTGACCTAGCCGTTTTGGCTTGGAAGCAACCGTTCAGCCTTAGCCATTGGCAAGACACTGGCCTCTCCATGGAATCGGAGTGGAAGGCCCTGCTCCCCGTGCAATTGGCCGTCGTTGGGCTGTCGTTGTGCCGGTCCCAGTGGAGGCGATGGGTCGCGACAGCAATGGGGTTGGCATTTGTGTTGGTGGTAGCTCGGGCGTGGGGAATTTGGAGCTTGGCCTGGGTGATCGCTGATGAAGGACTCCGTGAGCCTTTACTCGACACAGATCTCAGTTTTGGCCTTGGCCGATTTGCCGCACTCCGCTTTGGCCTAGAGCTTCTCGTTCTTGCAGGCACGTTCACCACTGCTCATGCTCTGTGGGGGCGTGGGACGGCTGCCCCACACCTTTCTGATTGGTCCATGCCAGCCCTTGGGGCTCGCGCTCACCGATGGTTATCGATCGGGGTCGGCACCAATTTGCTTGGTGTGGCTGGCCTGGTTTGGTTGTCGCGTCATCAGTTGCTCTGGCATCAGCACGGCTTGGTGGCAGGGGCCGGCTGGCTGCAACATCACCTCACCCTTCCCTGTAGAAACCTGGTCGCCATTGTTCTGTTGCTTTTAGGCGTGAGCTGCATCGTCAAGGGAATCGGACATGTCCAACGTCTGCTTCTCTTCGCTGTTGCGGTAATCGTGATCGTTGAAAGCATCCTGACGCCACTGACACGCTGGCTGGTGGTACGACCCCAAGAATTGGATCTACAGGCGCCATACCTAAAAACAGCCATTCGATCAACACGGCATGGCTTTCAATTGGATCGAATTCAACGGCTGCGGAATGAGCCCAATGTTGATCTCACCGCAGAGGATTTGGAATCAGGAGCAAGCACCCTTCGCAATGTGCGTCTGTGGGATAGCGGACCACTTTTAGAAACGAATGGTCAACTTCAACAGTTAAGGGTCTACTACCGATTTTCCAATGCTGCAGTTGATCGATATCCATTGATTCCAGATAGCGAAACATCACAACAGGTGATTGTCTCGGCACGGGAGTTGGATCAATCAGCACTTCCTCGTCGTTCAAAAACATGGCAAAATAGACATTTTGTATTCACTCATGGAAATGGATTTACGGTAAGTCCAGTCAATACAGCAGGAGATGATGGTCTTCCGTCCTATGTGATTAGTGATTTAGGGTCAAATACAACAATCAAGGGAAATCGCGATCTTGGGATCAAACGTTCTGACGTGAAAGCTGCAATACCCGCAGACAATGCAGCGCTTTACTTCGGAATGTTGCCATCTCCATACGCAGTTGTTCCAACTGAAGTTGATGAATTCGATTATCCAGATGGCGATCTGAATGTGTACTCAAATTATGAGGGATCTGCAGGTGTGCCGATTGGTTCATTCCTGCAAAGGTTGTCGGCTGCTATCTATTTGGCGGAACCAAGACTACTTATAACCAAAGCAATCCAGAACGATTCAAGAGTTCTTCTTCGCCGCGAGGTAAGGCAAAGGATTCGAGCCGTTGCTCCGTTCCTTGACCTAAGGGGTGATCCTTATTTGGTATCAGTTCCCGGCAGCAATGAGGAATTAGGAACGAACGGTGACCGAACTCAACATCAATTTTGGATTGTAGAAGGGTATACCCATAGTTCTACATATGCCTACAGCGCCGCCGTCAGTACAACGGACTCTGATCGATATTTACGCAATTCAGTCAAAGTCGTCGTAGATGCATACAACGGTAGTATGCGCCTATTCGTGAGTGAGCCGGATGACCCGCTCATTCAAGCCTGGCAGAAATTATTTCCCCAATTATTTGAATCAATAGAGAGCATGCCAAGTATTCTCAAGGCACATCTCTTGGTACCGGAAGATTTCTTTAATGTACAAGTGAGTCAACTTCAGAGATATCATGTCGAGGACCCTCGCATTTTTTATAGTGGAGATGATGTTTGGCAGGTACCGCTAGAGGTATACGCAGGAGAACAGATATCGGTTGAGCCTTATCATATTACTGCTCAGATACAAGGAAACAACAGCTCAGAGTTTCTCCTGCTTCAACCTCTCACTCCATTGGCAAGGCCTAACTTAACGGCGTGGCTGGCTGCACGAAATGATGGTGAGCATTACGGAGAATTATTGCTGATTGACTTCCCAAAAGACCGACCAATACTTGGACCCGAGCAAATCCAAGCTCTGATTAATCAAGATCCAGAGGTCAGCAAAGTTTTCAGTCTTTGGGATGGTGGTGGTTCGGAACTAGTCCAAGGAAACCTTCTGGTCTTACCAGTCGGAACAAGTCTTCTTTATGTAGAACCCGTCTATCTGAAAGCCACCAAGGGCGGGCTTCCGTCCTTGGTGAGAATCGTGGTGAGCGATGGTCGAGGTATCGCTATGGATGTTGATTTGTCGGGTGCAATTGAGCGACTCATAAAAAAAACCCCATCGGCGAAACCGAAGGGGTCATCAAAGGATCTACTCGAAATATCGAGCAGTAATCCATCAATCAGCTGATCGCAGAAAAATATTCTTTACTGCCTTCGGGATCAGGCTTCATGGTTTTGTCACCCGGCGTCCAGTTGGCGGGGCAAACCTCGTCAGGATTAGCCTGGACATACTGGAAGGCTTGCAACACACGAAGTGTTTCGTCGACGTTACGGCCAACGGGCAAGTTGTTGATCGTGGAATGCATGATCACACCATCGGGATCGATGATGAACAAGCCACGCAACGCAACTCCTTCAGCGTCGTCGAGAACGTTGTAAGCGGTCGAGATTTCTTTCTTGAGGTCAGAGACAAGGGGATAGTTGATATCGCCCAGGCCACCTTGGTTACGTGCTGTTTGAATCCAAGACAGATGACTAAATTGGCTGTCGACAGACACGCCCAGAACTTCGGTGTTCTTGCTGGAGAAATCTGAATAGCGATCGCTAAACGCGGTGATCTCCGTAGGGCAAACAAACGTGAAGTCCAACGGATAGAAGAACAACACCACGTACTTCCCTTTGTACTGAGATAAGGAGATCTCTTTGAATTCCTGATCCACTACAGCGGTAGCGGTGAAATCAGGGGCCTTTTGGCCCACGCGCAGGCAACCGTTATCGGTCATGTTCGGCATACAGTGAGGATTAACTGGAAGTCGAGAGGGACTAACCCGTAGTCGAAACGACTTCCAGTCTTACGTATCAAATTATCACGTCTTCGTAAATGTCGCTCCATACACTCAGCCAATGACTGATCAGACATCGCGTTGGGACCCCTCCCTATTCCGTAAATTCAGTGCGACAGGTCACTTCAGACTTCTGAATCAACTGAGGGGAGATTTAAGGAAAAAGCCTCTCGAGCGAGATCAGCGCACTGGAGGTCTGCGCCGTCCAGGCAGCGGCTACCGCAACAGCACATCTCGGCGTGGACCAGTGCAACGCAAGATTTCCACTCAGATCGTCAGCGAAGAAGTTGATCTCGCGCAACAAGAGAACCCAGCATCATTCAGAGAACGGTTGAATGCGATCGAAATGCGCTGATCGGCGAACCCTGAGATGTATGATTGTCATTGGCCTAAAGGCCGTTTGTCAGAGTAGCTCAGCTGGTTAGAGCACAGGATTCATAACCCTGAGGTCGGGAGTTCAAGTCTCCCCTCTGACATTTTGAAAATCAACAATCGAATCAATCGTATGAGGCGATTAGGTTCCTAAGTGACGATAATCATGGGGCGATTACTCAGGCATTAATCAGTATGCTGACTCAAAAATTCAAGCTTTACGTGCTGGAAGTTTGTTCAAAGGATTGAGTGCAGCACCTCCGGCGCGCCGAATTTCAAAGTGAAGATGAGGCCCAGTGCTCCGTCCAGTGCTGCCCATCAGAGAGATTCGCGAACCTTGGGGAATAATCTGCCCTTTCTTCACCAGGAGGCGACTGTTGTGGGCATAGCGGGTTGAATCTCCATCAGCATGGGACATCTCGACCAGATAGCCATAGGCACCACTCCACCCTGCAAAAGCTACAACACCATCTCGGGCCGCCAAAATTGGAGTTCCGGTGTTATTTGCAATATCAATACCTTTATGCATGCGTCCCCAACGCCAACCAAAGCCTGAGGTGAAAACGCCTTTTGTTGGCCATCGGTAATTGCGACCAAAATTCATACGTTGGGCAGGGGTAAGCCCAGGGTTAAAGGAAGGACGAATCGGCCAAGCAGCACCACTACTGACGGTTGGACGGATGGCGAGTATGGATTGCCCTGGTGAAGCTTGAGCAACTCGCAACTCACGTCCCACAGTGAGTGCATTGAGCTGAAGCCCGGGGTTAAAGGTTTTCAGCTCTTCACGGGAAACGCCATTACGGGCTAAAAAAGATGCAAGCGAATCACCTTTTTGAACAGAAGCAACCTCTAAAACAGGTGGAGGAGTTGTCAGGGGAGCGGAATCCCGCCGTGATTCTTTGTTGAGACCGATGATTGATTCGACCTTGTCTCCGCTTGACTCGGGGACGACAGCCCAACTCTTGGATGTAAATAGATGAGTTGTCTCACGCCCATTCAATTCTGCGAGCTGCTCTGGTGAGAGATCTAGTGCTTCAGCGAGTTTGGACAGCGAAATCGGCTGGGTGAGCTGGAACCAAAGGGAATCTGATGCGTTAATACCGTCAGTAGGGAGTGAACGGTCTCTAAAGGGCTTAAGAGTTGTAAGTTGAGAAGTTTCTATTGGAAGCGGTGGAAGCTCCGCAAGATTGAAAACGTTGTTATCTGCATGTCCGGGTAGGCCGCTCCAAACACAGAAAACCATTAATGGAGAAGTTGCGCTTGCTAATAGGAGCAGTGCGCGCATACAACCCGAGAAGATCGGCCGAATGTAACGAGCCGATGCACTCAACGCAAGGGGGGGGTGGAGCAGTACTCCGATCACCACAAATGCAATTGATGGCCCGCCACATAACTCACAAGTGCGCAAGCAACGGATAAGTTGAGGCTTCTTACACCTCCTTTTCCGCTCAAATCAGCTGCCCCTGGCATCGGAATCGTGACAATGGCGTGGCATTGGTCGCGAACATCCTCAGGAAGGCCAGTGTCTTCGCGACCAAAGAGCAGCACATCTCCGTGCTGGAATTCAAAATCGCTGAGGCAAAGCCCTTCTCGTCGGCTGCAACCTATGACCCGGCTTGTTGGGGGCAACACCTTTTTCATGGCCTTGAAGCTCTTGTGTGTCGACAATTGGACATGGGGCCAATAATCAAGCCCTGCTCGACGAAGGCTGCGGTCATCGATCTGAAAACCCAGCGGTTCGATCAGCGATAGGGGTAGCTGGAATGCCGCACATGTCCGAGCAATGTTTCCCGTGTTCGGGGGTATTCGAGGTTCAAATAAAGCAACCCGCAATGGGGCTTCTGGATTCACGATGCTCATGGAACGGGGCGACTGATGGCGCGTAGATCTACAGCTCGCCCCTGCAAGACGAGCCAACTCACATCCGCAATTTGATCCAACTGTTGTGCCAATTGACCGAGCCGATCCCGGAACAAACCACCGATTTGGGTTGGAGGAACAACTCCCCACCCAGTTTCTTCGATCACCACAACGCATTTGTATGGGCAGTGAAGAAGAGTGCTGAGTAGGTGTTCGGATTGATGGGCCCAAGCTTCCGTATCTAAGTCGAGGTGATTGGCCACGAATCCACCAATTGAGTCGACCAGCACAGCCTGCATTGGATCCACCGTCTTAAGGGATTGAAGAAACTCTGATCCTGGTTCAAGAAGGCTCCAGTGCGATGGGCGCCGTTCGCGGTGGAGGCGCAACCGCTGGACCCAGGCAGGGTCGTCGTGTCGCTCCATCCCCGTTGCGACATAGGTCACACATGGATCATTTGCCAACAAAGATTCAGCCCAACGACTCTTTCCGCCACGGGAGGGACCACTGACAAGAATCAACTCACCCTTATTGAATCGAGAATTAACCTTGGCCATTCATATTCTTGAGTGTGGCAACTGAGGAGGGCGAAACTCGATTGAGATATCGAAAAATCCAATACTTAAATATTGTGGCCAAAATAACAGGGAATGTCGCAATGAATAACATCACGAAGTTTTCCTGAGATGGCAATCCCAAGTGTTTGGCAATTCCATTTAAAAGAACGGTCCATCCCTCAGGGCTATGAAAGCCAACAAAAATATCCGTAAACAAGATAATTGCGAACGCTTTTGCTGAATCACTTAAGCCATAAACAGCCTCATCAAAAAAACCACGCATCACGCGTAAGTCATCACGGCTTACGAAACAAACAACCGCAAAGGCTATAAGTGCAGATAAATCAGAAAATACATTCTTAACGGCTTGAACACTTAAGTCATCAGCTTCTTCCTTAAGCTCAACAGCTTTATCAGCTAATTTGTGACGCAGCTCATCGGCCTCTAATGGTCGGTCTGAATTCAGTAACGCATCAAACTCAAGTTCCTGCTTGTAAATACGCAATTTCTCAACAGCTTCTTCTTCTAGCTTGGGTTTTGGGTAACTTAAAAATGCTAGTTCTGGTGATAAGCGATTAACAGCTGGTGAAATAAGATATGCACCCGCCACCTGTTGAATCAATAACGGCACCAAGATCAAAAGCAACAAAATGCGCAATGAAATCAACGTGCTGTTGCGACGTCGACGAAACCCCGCGACAACCGTTTCCTCTGATGCGGGATCAAGCTGACGACGAATGGTGTCAAAGAATCCGAGCAACGATCTCGGCAAGGCCTCCGGGGTTCGACTGATTGCGGGGGATCCTCCGGTTGGAAGTTGATATCCATAGCGACTCACTACAGCCTCAATCAGCTGCAACTGCCTCAACTCTTGAAAATCAAGTTGACCACGATTGCGCTCTAATGACTCCAGGGTGGTTCGGCAAATCAAGAGGGCAGCGCGGAATCTCCTTAACATGCTTGCCTGAACTGACCTCGGTACGTTTAGCTCGACATCGGGTCTGACGAGTCGATCGCCATAGAACTCCAATTCAAAATTCTGGATCAACAGTGCTGATTCGTAGCCGCGCTCAAGGTCGTTGCTCAGATCAAATCCCTGGCCACGCGAAAAAAAGTTGACCCAGTTCCGACGACTCATGACAACGGTGTCTTATCGGGAAAAGACCCACCAGGTGGCCATTGGAATAATTGTGCCCAACACAAGCAAAACAATGATCCACGTCGTTGCATCACTTTCTTCCGTTTCAGCTTTTGTGGGGATGTTGGTCGGAAGCGCCACTCGCTCGACCACCTCGGGAGGCCCTGGATCTTCACCACCCGCAAGAACTGTGGACAACCGATTTAAACCATCCATCGACGACTGTCGATAGCGATCACCATCGCGAAGAGGAAGGGTCATCGTGGTACGCGCCGTACTGGTAAGTAACGACTCCGGTAGTTGACTTTGCAACGCAGTGTCAGCAAGGAGTGCTGCTCGCTTGTTTTGTGTTTCGATCAGAATTAAGAGAAGCGGAACCTCGCCCTGTCGGGACCAGGACGACATCAGCTCCTCACCGAAACTCTTCAAGCTGTAGCCGTAATCCAGACGACGTAATGTGATCAAACGAGCTTCAACGCGTTGGTCTTCTAAACTCTTGAGCCTTGACTCCAGCTCGTTACGACTGGCACGACTGAAGACATTGGCCTCATCAAGTATGAGTTCGTCAGGAGGCAACGCGCCCAGCTCGGATGGTGAAATTGCAAGCCCTGCTGGCACACAAATACACAAAGAAAGGCTGATTGCCAGAAGCGCGGCAACGAAACGGCGGGAGAACAGCAGCATCACCTCAAGCGGGACTGACTTCAGTCTGCCCTTAGCTGTCGAGCATGTCTCGGTTTAAGGCCTCAATAGCCACAACAATCATGTTCGCTTCGTTTTCTGGAAGGTCCACCTTGGCCGCAAGTTGCTTGAGGAAGGCGTCTTCTTCAACAGTCACCTTCCTGTCGGCATGTACAAGATGAGCGGCGAGGGCCAGCGCTGACTGTTGTTGACGAGGGCTAAGAACAGGCAAAGCTTGGGCGACGAGTCCAGGCACACCCTGGTCTCTCAGCACCGCTAACAACTGGTCGAAGAGCTCACCCATCGCAGCTTCTGAGTTGGTGCTGTATAGGGATCGGTATTCCAACTGCAAACGAAGAGCATGCGCCTCATCTCTCCCCAAGACGCCATCACAAGCAACCGCGGCTAAGGCCACCGCAGCAAAAGCCTCTGCACTGTTCATCGGCTCAACACGATTCCTCATATTTGAGCAAGATGTTGCCGTTCCTGCAGAAGTGCACCTCGATGCCAACACCGGCCCGTGTGGTTTTGTTCTGTGGGCTGTTGGTCCTGGTGTTGGCGGTCACGAATGCATCCATGGCCGATGTGATCACTCCAGACCTTCAACGGGCCGAAGTATTGGCCGGTTTGGCGGCGGTGGGTCTGATGCTGATTGCAGCGCTCTGGACAACCGCCAATCCTCGATCAGCAGACCAGGTCGATCTCCAAGGTGAACAGGGGATCGTGATGGATGAACAAAGATCAGCGGGCCTGCGGGAGGAATTGGGGTGGGGGAGCCACATGCTGCTGACCGCCACGCCAGCGGCAACGGTGTTGGTGTATTGGAGAGGGCGCGTCATCCTGCGTCGAGGATTGATTCGTGATGTCACGTTTAAGCCAGCCGACATCTGCAATCGAGCCATGGAACGGGATAAGACCATCTCGCTCGTGAACACGGTGCTTTTTCCAGGACGAGACGAGTTCGATTCGGTGTTGGAAAATCTTCCAGCGGTGGTGATTTGCCCTATTGGTCAAGAGGGCGTTGTTGTTGTTGGTGGTTGGTCGAAACGTTGTTTCAGCCAGTCCGACGAACGTTGGCTAGAAGGCTGGACGCAACGACTTAGAACAGCACTTGAGAAGGACGCTTCTGATTAATGTGTTTATTCTTCCCAGATTCTAATTTAATTTGAGTCTTAACCCGATTTTGTGATGGAGAAAAGCGTATCGAGCCATCCGGATTAAATTCACCTTGCATCTGATCAGCACGCTTTACTTGATCACTTCCTGATTCTTTGAGATTGACGCGTCCAGCAGCGGTAAGAAGATCAGTTTTCCAATTCCATGAGCAGCGGTTGGCGCTTAGATTCTTATCACGTTGTGCGACTTTACAAGAATTAGAGATCGTCAATGTGTTGCCGGGAATGTCAATGATGAAGCCAACACCATGCACCTCTCCTTTCGTCAGCGATGCAGAAACCGGTGCCTTGGATGACAATTGATTTTGTTTGAAGTCCCAGCGGGTCTCGCCTGCATTAACAACAGCTTTGTCATCCTCAAGCTTGAATTGAACCGGAGCTTTCAAATCCAGATAATTTTTTGTTGTATTGCCTTGCATCGAAACAGCTGTGAGCTGACGTCCATTCGATTGATTCGCAATGATGGGGCCAACAGCAGAAATTGTTCCACTATTTAAATTCCATTTACTATGACCAGCTGTGATCAGGGTTTGTGGGTCATTAGTGGAGCTATAGTTTTTCTCCCAACGCGCAAGTTTTATCGGTCCCGTAAATAGAAGCTGCCCACTATCCTGCTGAAATGTTAGTGAATTGGAAACAAGTTTTGAGTTGCGGTTTAGAGCTGAGGGCCTTTGGTTAATCACCATTGTTGACAACGCTGGCCGCCAAATCAAACGGTCTCCCTCGATGAGTAAAGGTGATGTTGCTAGACGTTTTAGGCGGACTGTGCCCTCAAGAACAACGAGCTCACCATCGTTGACGACAGTTGCATGCTCTGCACTGATCATGAAGGAAGGCTTATCTTCAAAATAGAGAATGCCCTGTGGACTTTTGGCCCGAACAGTTCGTGCCGCGGTGTTGTAGCGAGCCTCAGGGCTGGTTAGCTCCCAATCGCGCACACCATCGGGCCGCAGTTGCTTGAGATCTAATGATCGAAAAACAAATGGAGTTGAACCCAGGTTCTTCTCTTGAACCGCTGGCTGAGATTCGCACGAAGAAATCAAGAAAGTGGTACTTATTACAGCAGTGATCCACTTACATTTAAAAGAGTTGACTGGCTTCATATCAAGAATCTTCGTCTAATTCAAGACGTTGCATCACCGGTACTGGTTTTGGCAACTCAGCTCCCGAAGTCAACCCACCCCAGTGAAGTTGATCCAACCA
This sequence comes from Synechococcus sp. AG-686-B21, assembly GCA_003210375.1. Lineage (GTDB taxonomy): Bacteria > Cyanobacteriota > Cyanobacteriia > PCC-6307 > Cyanobiaceae > Parasynechococcus. Next base: position 17,313 of record QCVM01000003.1, read on the forward strand.
ATGCTCAGGATCCAAACGACAATTTAATTGATCCAATATCCGAGCACTAAGATCGGGAAGTAATGGGGCCAGCAGTAACCCAACAATCCGAGTTGACTCAAGCACAATATAAAGATCATTAGCAACGACATCTTCTTGTCCCGGCTGTTTCATACGACTCCAGGGAGCTGTATCGTTGAGGTGTCCATTCGCAGCAATGGCGAGTTGCAAAATCGCTTCCGACGCAGCCTTGAAATCAAGTTCAGGCATGCATCGACAAACCGTTTCAATCGTGGCTTGAGCTTTTAATTCGAGCGGGGAGTTAGTTTTTATATCGATCACCTTAGGTGGAACTGAATCGTCAAACCACTTTCGCGCCATTGATGTGGTGCGATTTAGAAGGTTTCCAATCGTGTTAGCCAAATCATTATTAACTAAATCGTAGAAACGTTGTTGTTGAAAGTCACCATCATCACCAAACTGAATATCCCTTAGCAAGTACCAACGCACTGCATCAGCCCCATACAGTTCTAATAACATTTCAGGGTCGAGAACGTTTCCTAGTGATTTACCCATTTTTTGTCCCTCGCGGGTCAAAAAACCATGACCAAAAACGCGCTTGGGGACAGGAAGTCCTGCAGACAACAACATTGCCGGCCAAAAAACGGCATGAAATCGCAAAATATCTTTCCCGATCACGTGAACGGAAGCTGGCCATCCGCAGTGCTCCAACCGATCGAGATCGACGGAACCACCATCATCTAAAAGAGCAGTGAGATAGCCGAGAAGAGCGTCAAACCACACATAGAACGTATGTCCTGGGTGTCCTGGGACTGGGAGCCCCCAAGACACGTTGACCCTTGAAATTGAAAAATCCCGAAGTCCGCGGGCCACAAAATTACGAACTTCCTGTCGCCGACTCGCTGGTGCAATGAAGTCATCTTGCGCGATCAACGTTTCGATTTCACTTTGATAACGCGATAAGCGGAAAAAGAGGTTCTCCTCGTCTCGCCACTCAAGGTTTTTTTGATGAATGGGGCAGAGGGGATCGACGGCATCATCTGGATCATCTTTATATTCTTCGCATCCGACGCAGTACCAACCCGTTTGTCGACCGGTAACGATGTCTCCGGAGGCTTTTACACGCTCGTAAAACTGCTCCACGAGCTGAAGGTGACGAGGATTTGTCGTCCGAACAAAACGATCCTCACTGATGTTCCATCGTGACCAAAGATCTTGATAGCGAGCACTGATCTTGTCGCAGTGGTCGATGGGGGTGATGTTGTTCTGTTCAGCCGTGCGTTGAATTTTCTGTCCGTGTTCATCCACCCCAGTGATGAACACCACGTCGTCTTGGGTCAGACGTTTGAAACGTGCCAGTGCATCACAAGCCAGAGTTGTGTACGCGCTGCCGAGATGCGGCTTGTCATTGACGTAATAGAGCGGAGTCGTAAGGGTGTAAAACATCTTCGGGAGGAAAACTCCGCTGCACCGCAGCGAGGCCAGAGTTTAACGACCACATCCCTCGACAACGGCAACCCTTGGGTCTGAATTTTTAAAGGTGTTCCAGCAACCATTCATCAAGACCCCATGATTCGCAAGGACGTATTGATTTGGGGCGGTGGAACCGGAGGCGTTGCAGCTGCACTGCAAGCGGCACGAAGCGGAGCTTCCACCATTCTGTTCACACCGGGGCCATGGCTAGGGGGAATGGTGAGCGCTGCGGGTGTGTGTGCACCGGACGGCCATGAACTGACTTGCTGGCAAACGGGGCTCTGGGGGGCGTTGTTGCGGGAACTTCAAAGCAGTGAACCACTAGGACTCGATCACAATTGGGTGAGTTGTTTTGGCTACAGACCTCAATTGGCCGAGCAGATTCTGCAGCGCTGGGTCCACAACGAGCCGTTGTTGCAGTGGTATGGGGATTGCGAGCTGCGAAACCTTGTTCAGCGGAATGGGGTGATTCAGCGTCTGGACATTCAGCAGGGGGCAGCAACACAGCAGCAGTCGAAGCTCTCCGTTGAGGCGGCGATTTTTATTGATGGAAGCGATCTCGGAGACCTGCTAGCCCTGACAGAAGTGCCCTACCGCTGGGGTTGGGAAGCCAAGGAACAATGGGATGAACCCAGTGCCCCCAGCCAGAGTCGGCTGAACGACGAAGCATTCTTCAACCAACAACCTGTTCAATCACCCACTTGGGTTGTGATGGGACAACTCAGTCAGTCCCGCCCACCGATCCGCCCACCGTCCAAGGCCTCAACGCCCGCACAGCCTTTCGAATTGAGTACGACCTCATTTGGTTTCGAGCGGACGATCACCTACGGACGCTTACCCGGTGGCTTAGTCATGCTCAATTGGCCATTGCACGGCAACGATTGGCATCACGGTCTGCACAGGGCCATCAGCCCTGAACCTCAGGAGAGACAGGCGCTGGCCGCCGAGATGCAAGCGCACAGCTTGTCTTTTTTGTCTGCTCTTCAACACTGCAGCAACGGATGGATCACTCCAGGACAAGCTTTTCCCGGCTCCAACCCGTCTGTAGCCCTAATGCCCTACTGGCGGGAAAGTCGTCGACTCGTCGGGACAGCAACCGTGACAGAGCGCGATTTGCTGCCCATATCGAACGATGCCCGTCGGGGTCCATTGCCATTGAATGACGCAGGCCGATGCACCAGCGTCGCCGTCGGTACCTATGCCAACGATCATCACTACCCAGGGGAGGACTGGCCCCTTGCGCCCAAAAGTTGTAGGTGGGGCGGACGTTGGACCGGTACCCCCTTTTGCGTTCCCTACGGCGCTTTGGTCTCCGAAACGGTGCCCAACCTATTAATGGCGGACAAAGGCTTCAGCGTGAGTCACATGGCGAATGGGGCAACAAGGCTGCACCCTTTAATTCTCAACATCGGCCAAGCCGCTGGTTTAGCAGCAGCGTTAGCGGTCCATCGCTCCTGCCGTCCCATTGAACTGCCGGTGGAGATTCTTCAAACGCATCTTCTCCACGAACCAACGGCTCCGGCAGCAGTGTTGCCGTTATGGCAGTTGCCGGCATGGCATCCCCATTGGAAAACAGCTCAGGAACAGGGCCTGGCTGCACCAGACAAGATAGACCCCATGGGCCTCTTGCCCCGATCCGTCAATTTGGATCAACCAGGCCTCAATGCAGCTCCAAAAGATCGCCATGAAGAGCTGTTCATTGGCACGGTTAGCACCACTGCAGAGGGTGGTTTTCAATTCGTTACTGACTCAGGATATTGGCCCGTCATCACGCTAGAGCCAGCCATCAACCAATGGCTGCATCACCAAGCCGGCAGCAGTGGAACCATTCGTGTTCGCGCTGTCCATAATCCTTGGGGACCCTGGCTCCGTTTGCTTGGTGTAATTGATTACGCCAGCTGAAGCTGCAATTCCCCTCGGTCCGGATCAGCCAGTTTCACCGTCAGGGTCATCCGATCGCCCGGATTCGGATTGGTTTGGTACGCGCGTCCAACGAAATCCATCGCTAAATCAGCAATATGCACAAGAGCTAAACCATCTTGTGGTCGTAGCCAACGAAGAAATTCGGCGTCCCATTGTTGATCAAGGTGCTGAGAAAACCACACCTGTTGCCAATGGCGCTGGTCTTCACGGCTGATCTGAATCGACTGACGGAGTGGATCGTCTAGGTCGTCGATTAATTCACCTAAATCAGATTCACTCAACGGGGTCAAGCCATCCAGATGGGCAATGATTTGACGGTGAGCGACCAGGTCGGCATAACGACGGATGGGTGACGTGGCTTGCACATATGCAGACAGTCCAAGGCTGAAATGCGCCATTGGCTTTGTTCCCTGCACCCCACGACTAAGGCATCGCTTGATCGCAGCATCGCGGGCTGGACCCTCGGGTAATTGATCGAGTTCAGCCTGCGACGGAAGCTCTGCGGGCGGCTGACTTCGAAATGGCAAAGCAAAACCTTCTTGACAACCTAGATCCGCTACCACTGCTCCCATCAGCAACATTGATTCACTCACCATCAAACGAGCCAGGCTGGGTTCAACCAATTGGAGGGACAACTCACCCCCAGAACGCCGAAAGCGTCCTTCCATTCGATCAAACATCAATGCCCCTTGTTGACGACGCCAACGACAGCGCAGCTGCATCAACTGGGATAAATCAGCCAAGGTTTCATCACCAGGAGGCGCTAACTCGATCAGTTCATCGCCATCGGCATAGGTGAGCCCGTAGCGAGGCAAGACCCAACTCCTCGTAATACGACGGTCAACGATGGCTCCTGAATCGTCCAGCCGCACACCGACACTCACGGCTGCTGTGCGTTGTCCGGCACGAAGGCTTAGGGGACCTGCTGCAAGGCCGAGGGGAAGCATCGGAAGCACACCATCGGCAAGGTAAAGGCTGGTGGCCCGACGTCGGGCCTCTTGATCTAACGGACTACCAGGGGTGATCAGACGTGCTGGATCAGCGATATGAATCCAAATCCAGGCATCACCGTTTTGAACATCGAGTGAAACGCCGTCATCGATTTCTCGGGTCCCCGCATCATCGAGGGTGTATGTGGCCAGGTGACACAGGTCAAGACGCTTCTCATCTCCTGGTTGCTGCTGCTCGGCAATCGACATCAACCGTTGGGCTTCTTCCTCCAGCTCTGTCGAGAATGATTCCGACCAAACACTGCTGCGTAGGGCACGGGGCTGATGAGGATCAACGAGCCCCCGTTGGATGCACCATTGCCGCAGAGTGGCCAGATCAGGACTGAGCGAAAAGAGCTTCGACCAAAGGGCCACATCGGGATCGTCCTTCAAGGTCGAGGCATCATCACGAAGACGATCCACCAAGCGATCCAATCGATCACTCCACTCAGGATCAAGTGCCTCCAGCTGCCCAGGGGTGAGTGGGGACGATTGAGCAAGCACTGCAATCTGCAATCGTTCGTGCTCTTGCGCTAGCCGCTGTTGTTTTTGAAGCTTCCTTTTGCGTTGAATCTCGTCCAGGGGCAAGGCAGAGATGGTCTGATCTCGACGCCAGCGGAACCATGGTTGATCACCATGCAACCAAGACCAGGTTGCTGCAATATCAGAAGCCTCAGCGGAAGCTCTCAAGAGACCCGTCAGCTCGACAAGAGTTTGGTTCAGCTGCGCAGCATCACCATCGGCAGCCAAGATCCACCAGGCTTCTGCTCCTGTTTTTCGGTCGGGCAACATCTCCGACACCTCATCAGGTGTTGGCAGGGGTTGGTCAGACAGATGACCTAAGCCAACGAGATCCCGAAGTGGGACGTCTTGATCACGTCGTTGTCCTCCAAAAGAAACAACCGCCTTGCTGCCCTTTAGGGACAGAAGACGGCCAATCAGCGGGACTCCCTTTAAAACAAGAGCAACAATGTCGTTGGCCTTAACTGAGGCTTTCACCAAGTTGCTGAATGTTTAGACGTGCAATCAACCTTCGGGGTTAACAAAGGGCAGAAGTGCAACAATGCGTGCGCGCTTTACTGCATTAGTAAGGTCTCGCTGCTGTTTAGCAGTCAAACCAGTCAAACGGCGGGGAAGAATTTTCCCCCTCTCGGTAATGAATTTCTTGAGCAGATCCACATCTTTGTAATCGATGGGATCCCCGGGCTTAATCGGAGAAAGACGCTTCTTGAAAAACGAGCTCGACATGAATCAGGAACGGTTGAATGGGTGGAAGGTCTGCAGGCTCACTTGATCTCTTTGTGGAGAGTCATTTTGTTGAGTTGTGGACAGAACTTCATGATCTCCAGCCGCTCGGTGGTGTTCCTTCGGTTCTTCTCGGTCGTGTAGCGCGAAACGCCTGGTGAACGTTTTTCGCTAGCGGAAGCGGACCGGCATTCTGTGCACTCGAGAGTGACCACAATCCGGACGCCCTTGTTTTTAGCCATAAAGGACGTTGCACCGCAGGTGCGAAGTGAATGACAAACAAAGATCTTACCTCGTAGACCCCTCGAATCCTCAAAGATGCTGTTCCTAAGATTGCGAACAATTCGGCCTACTTCCGATGCGGGTATCCCTGTCGTGGCTAAGAGAACTGGTCCAGGTGGATGACTCGGTAGATGATCTTGCCGAACGCCTGTCCATGGCAGGGTTTGAAGTGGAAGACGTGGACGATCTCAGTGCGCGAGCACGGGGAGTTGTGGTCGGCCATGTTCTGACACGGGAGAAACATCCCAATGCCGACAAACTTAGTGTTTGCAGCGTTGATATCGGTGCGGGAGAGCCTGTTCAAATTGTCTGTGGAGCCGCCAATGTGCGGGCAGGCATCCATGTCCCCGTCGCCAAAGTGGGTGCCGTGCTGCCGGCGGTGGATCTGACGATCAAGGCTGGCGAACTTCGGGGCGTCGCCAGTAATGGAATGATTTGCTCCCTTTCGGAATTAGGGCTGACCGCCGAATCGTCGGGGATCGCCGTTCTGGAAGACACCGCGAAAGAGGTGCCCGCGGTTGGCACACCCGTGGCAGCACTTTTCGGATTAGATGACACGGTGTTGGAGTTAGCCATTACCGCCAATCGTCCCGATGGATTGTCGATGGTTGGCATCGCACGGGAGGTGGCAGCCCTTACAAACGCTGCGCTTTCACTGCCATCGCTGAATCACACACCACATCAAGAACCTCTCCAAGCAGAGCTTGATGGCAGCTACTACGGCATCGCTTATGTCGAGGGAGTCCATGGGGAACAACACTCTTCGCAGTGGATTCAGCAACGGCTCAACCGTGCTGGAATTAATGCCGTCAACGCCGTTGTCGACATCACCAATCTGGTGATGCTGGAACAAGGACAACCCTTGCATGCCTTTGATGCGGAAGCTCTGGAAACCCTGACGGGGCAGTCAGTTGACGCTTGCAGTTTTGCTGTTCGACCTGCAAAGGATCAAGAAACCTTTGTTGGCCTTGATGATCAGTCTTTGAGCCTCGATCCCCGAGTCCAAGTCGTCACTTGCCATGACCATGCCATTGCGATTGCTGGTGTGATGGGAAGCCGAGACAGCGCTGTCCGCGACTCCACGACAAAAATCTGGTTGGAATCAGCCATGTTTTCACCCATTCGTGTGCGCCAGTCGTCTAGGGCTGTGGGATTGCGAACGGATGCAAGTAGCCGCTTTGAGAAGGGTTTGCCATCGGAAATCACCTTGGCCTGTTCAGAACGGGCGATTGACCTACTCAACGAACAATTTGCCTGCCGCGTCAACGGCCGCTGGGTGGGTGGAGAGGTCCCAAAAACCCCTTCCCCTTTGGTACTGCGCCGAGAAGCACTGCACCAATTATTAGGTCCAATTGGCGGCGGCTCGGGTCCAGTGGATCTGGCCGATAACGCCATCGAACAGTGCTTAACCGCCCTTGGCTGTGAGCTCAGCTCCACAAACGAGGGCTGGGAGGTTATGACACCACCGTCTCGCCGCCAAGACCTGCATCGAGAGGTGGATTTAATCGAGGAAGTGGCTCGCCTCGTTGGCTTTGACAAATTTGGAGCGCACCTCCCTGACCCAGTTGCCCCTGGCGCACTGACACCTCGCCAGCAGGCAGAGCGTCGATTACGACAACTGTTCTGCTCGACAGGGCTACAAGAAATCACCACCTTGTCCCTCGTCGGCAACTCCGATGGAGATGCACGGATCCCAATCAGTAATCCGCTTTTGGCAGAAACCAGCCATCTGCGCACCAACCTGTGGGAGGAGCATCTTCAAATTTGTGTTCGTAATCTCAAAGCATCCATGGCTGGATGTTCCATTTTTGAAGTGGGTTACACCTACAGCGGCTCGCCTGAATCGGTCGAACAAGCCGGGGTTGTATCAGGAGTGATCTGTGGAGATCGTCGGTTGGAACGTTGGAGCACCAATGGGAAATACAAGGCTCCCAACTATTACGAAGCTCGCGGTGTTCTCTCTCGGGTGATGACTGCCATGCATCTCGATCTCAGTGATCGACCCCTTGCGGATGATGCGCGACTGCATCCCGGAAGGGCAACAACCTTGGTGTTAGAAGGACGCCCCCTGGGGTGTTTTGGCCAGTTGCATCCAGCCCTCGCCGATGACCTATCCCTTCCGGAATGCACGTATTTATTTGAACTGGAATTAGATCGTTTGTTGGATGCAGCAACCCGAAGCAATCGTTGGACTCCGAACTACAAACCATTCCCCACCGTGCCCGCTAGCGAACGAGATCTTGCCGTTGTCGTCGATCGCAGCAGCAAAGCTGGCGATTTAATTCAGGCCATACGAAAAGCGGGAAAGCCTCTCTTGGAACATGTGGAATTGATCGACCGTTTCGAAGGCAACCAACTCGGTGATAACAAGGTTTCACAAGCCTTTCGATTGCGGTACCGCAGTCCAAATGAAACGCTTACGGACGACAAGATTCAGCCAGTGCACGACAAAGTAAGAGCTGCCTTATCGAAACAGTTCAAAGCTGAGCTTCGGAGCTGACGCGTTCCAGCAGAGCTAATGACTCCAAATGAGTGGTTTGGGGGAAAAAATCGACGGGTTGATGCTTCTTCAACCGGTAAGGACCATCAGGTTCCGTCAACATTTTTAAATCCCTTGCCTGGGTTGCAGGATCGCAACTGAGGTAAGCCAATCGCTGCGGTGGAATGTCCAATATGGTCTGAACGACTCGAGCATCAAGGCCGCGCCTTGGTGGATCGAGCACCAGGGCGTCAGCTCCAACCAACGCTGCTTCCAAAAGATCCACCACATCACCAGCGCGGAATCGACACTGATCTGACAAGTTATTTCTCATGGCATTGAGGAGGGCTTGATCGACAGAACCCTGATGAAGTTCCAATCCGATCACGTCAAATCCCTTAGCCGCGAGAGGAAGACTGATCGTGCCAATACCGCAGTAAGCATCGACGACAGTTCCCTCACCAATTTCGGTTGTTAACCAGTCGCAGAGAACATTGACGATGCGCTCTGCCTGAGGAGTGTTGATCTGGAAAAAGGTATTGCTATTGAGTTGCAGATGGATTCCACAAAACTCTTCAGCGATAGTCGCCGACCCCGCCACAAGCAAGGTTTCAGGGCCTAAAACCAAATTATTGGGCTTGGGTTGGAGATTGAGGCAGACACCTTTCACCATCTCCCAACGATCCATCCAGTCCTCCGCCAGTTCCAACAAACCTGGGTAGCGATCATGGGAACTGATCAACGTGATCAATACCTCTCCACTGTGGTGACCCAGGCGCAAGCCAAGGTGACGTAAGCCCTTTGCATGAATCAAATCATGGTCGGCAGCCCAACCCGTTGAATCCAAATCCTGCTTAATCGGTTCGATGAGTTGATCGAGCCGTGGATCAAGAACGGGGCAGTGATTCAGATTGACGATGCGATGGGTTCTTGGTCGGTAATAACCGGCACGCAAACGGCCATCACCTTCACGCTTGAGCGGAATGAAGGCACGGTTGCGATAGCCAAACGCGCGGCCAACATCTTGTAAAAGCGGCAGAGGAGAGTGCTCGATGCCTCCAATGCGCAGCAAAGTCTGCTGAAGAGAAGAGACCTTCCAAGTGTTTTGTGCCGATTCAGTCAGGGATTGAAGGGTGCAACCACCACAGTCAGCGGCAAGGATGCAAGGCGGTCGGCGACGATCATCCGACGAATGCGTTAATTCACCCCGTCGAGCCAGCCAGCGGGAACGTTGACGTTGCTGCAATTGAACCTCAGCCATTTCGCCAGGCAAAAAATCGTCAACAACGACGACCCATCCATTCCATCGAGCAATGCCTTTTCCATCTCGATCAAGGTCGGAACATTCCAGGCTGATCTTTGAGCCAGGCCTTGGCGTGCGCTCATTTCCAACCGTTTGTCCATCCATGCCTTCAACTCCAGCCATTGCAAAGGCGTAACACCAGAGGCCGCAATGGCGTGGAGCCTCGCTTAAGACCACTAAACTCCATGAAGCCTGCCAAGTTCCATGAGCGTTGTCCGGGATCTCATCCTTCAAGCCGATGATGATCTGCGGTACCCCACCAGCGGCGAACTTCGATCGATGGTGGAATTTCTGGATCAGGGCGCAATGCGCGTTTCGGTCGTCAAAGTCTTGACCGACAACGAAAAAAAGATTGTCGACGAATCGGCAAAACAACTGTTTAGTCGGAAACCTGAATACGTCGCCCCTGGAGGGAACTCCTACGGGCAACGTCAGCGCGCCCAATGTCTGCGTGATTACAGCTGGTATCTACGACTCGTGACCTATGGCGTACTCGCAGGTAGTACGGAGTTGATCCAAGACATCGGCTTGGTCGGTGCACGAGAGATGTACAACAGTCTTGGCGTGCCAATGCCCGGGATGGTCGAAGCCATGAAAACGATGAAGGACGCTTCGCTGGCTTTGCTCTCCGACCAACAAGCCAAGCTCTCCTCTCCCTACTTTGACTTTTTGATTCAAGGGATGCAGACCTCCACCTGAACGCAAAACAGCCTCAAGGTGAATTATTAAAAAGCCGGGCCAAAAGTTGCCCGGCTTTTTAATGAGCAATACGCTTCAGCTATCTCAAATAAGACTCATTGCAGGTCTCATCCCCAGGCTTAGGCGAGATATTCAAGATCATGCAGCAAGGGGTCAACTAATCAAGCGTCGCATATGAGACGCGGCCTAGGTCTGCAAAAGGGACGCATCTGATCTCAGCGAGACCCAAGATCACTCGTGTTGCTAGATAGGCAGCGATTCAAATCCAGAATAGCCCGCGTACCTGTGTCTATAGCAGGTACGCCTCTAAGAAAATCACCACCAGAACTTAGTTTTTACCGAAAGAGCCTGGAATGGACAGGACATGGACAGACATTCGAGCAGCGGGTCAAGCCGAAAAAAAATAAAAGACCCTTTCAAAAGCGAAGAGGAAAGGAGGCACTGGGTGTAGCTCCAGGAATTAAAAATCCAAAAAAAACGTTGTTTACACTTACTCGATAGTCTCAATCCAGACTCATTCCAGGTCTATAAATGAGTTGCAAAAGAGATAGACGGACCAAGCCAGATTGAGGAAAAAATTTTGGCCGCTCGAGGACATCTTTTTTGTCCAGCTTGAGACGCATAGCAAGTCCAATAGTAAGACTTAGAAGAGACAGGCCAGCAGAGAATTATCGGCTGCGGTAGAGCTCACGCAACAGTCGATAGGCTTCGTTCAATCGACGCATGGCATCAGTCGAACCTCCCGCGTCAGGGTGAACCTCAAGAGCTCGTGCCTTAAACGCCTCTCGAATGGAGGCCAACGTCACACTTGCGCCAGCCTGCGTCGACAGGCCCAAGAGCTTGAGTGCTCCATGCACGGTCATGGTGGACTCAAGCGTTTCGAAGGATGTGACCTGACGGCTGCGACGAAAGCGATTCACAAATCGCCGAATCAACGTCGGCATTCGATCGGCTAAACCAGCCGTTGCAAATGGATCCTCCAGTGTTCCTGCTACCACCATCACTTGGCCGAGGGATGGATCACCTTGCTCCCAATCAGAACAAAGTTCCTGCATCGAGGCATTCGCCGCAGACCATGTGAAGGGTCTGCCGTCACTGGCATCAGTGGTAGACCACACATCCCGTGCAAGCCAAAGCATCGAGGCCTCCACAACGGTGTCCCCAGGAGGTTGTCCGTAGAGGGACCGCCAGTGTTCATCGACTGCTTGGATAGCCGCGATTAAATCAACATGCGACACCGAGGAAAGCAAGGGATCGGCCAACACGGATTTGTCCGATTGATCGGGGCCTGAACGCGGGGACAGCGTGTCGCGAAGTTGCGTTGTGCGCCGGCTAACGAAGCCTGGCAAGTCAATGCCAACAGCACTGGGTTGTGGGAGGTGTGGCTCAGGCTCATCAATCGCTAGATCCGTTTCAGTCCCACGGATTAACACCAAACTGCTGGATTCAGACGTTGACTCTTCGATTGCTACTTCAGCTGCGTCACTGTCCGTTAGACCCAACAACTCAGACTGATCGTTGGGCTGAATCAGTTGTTCAAGAACAGACTCAAGAACAAGGCCCCTCGAACGAACGCCATACTCACGCTTGAGCTGGTCAAGAAGCGTCACCATCCGCTTCGACAGCGTGACGGTAATCTTTTGCTGATGATTGGACTCGTCGGCGCTCACCAGTTCAACCTTGCTGACGAAAGACTATCGACCCTGGAGCAGTCTTAACCACTGTTGCTGAGTGCGCATTGCATCTGTGTAACGAGGATCTCTCTTTGGTTCAACGTCTAGTGCTCGATCAGCAGGACGAACCTGATTGGCTGAAGGCCCTGAAGACATGAAGGATGGTTGCTGACTCAAGACAGGTTTAAGTGGAACTTCCTGCTGTCGTGCGGGTAAAGGCTGGGCTATTTTTGGAGAAACAGTTCGAGTTGTTTTGGTCGTGTTGGTCTGTTGAGCGGACTGTTGCTTAAGTTGTCGGCGACGCAATAGAGCTAACTGATCCACTGAAACGACACTCAGAAGATGACCCGGGGTAGCGTCAGCTGGATACACAAGCGTGACTTTGACGGTTGTGTCTTGACTCGGCAAAAGATTGATATCTGCAAGGGCCAAACTTTCTCCAGAGCGAAGCCCTACATGAATTTCCTGCAACGTATTTTTTTGCTCAATCTGCATCGATCCACGAAATGCAGTAAATGTTTTTTTACCAGAGACAACTGGATGACTCATGACAAGTTGATAATTACCAGTTCCAGCAAGATTCAAAGTAACCATATAGCGAACACCATAAGTACCAATATTATTAAGAGCGGAGTCGATCATCCGAACAGCGAGGGGATTCACTTGAATGTCTTGTGTTCCAAAATGATGTCGGGAGGTGCTGGTTAGAGGAACATGTAATGCACCCTGTGAGAGGTCATGGTTGATCGAAGCACGATATTCATCACCAAGAGCAACGCCTGCCACACGTGAAAATACTCGTCCCAATTGAATTTCCTTGATTCGATTTAAGTAAATTCGTCCGAGTGCAAGACGACCAGCATCTAAAACAGAAAAAAGTTTTTGGTCAGAACTTGTTTGCTCTGAGGCAACGACCGCCATGCTGAAAGGGCCATCACTTTGCCCCTGCAATAATCCATTAGCAATTCCGCGAGCTGGTAAAATAGTTCTGACAACAACAACTCGCCTACCTGCTGGAATAGTCACTGAATCTGGGACTTTGCGATCCAATTCGTTGCGCAAAAGCTGAACAGCGGTGGCATCGCCTGGACCTGTATTCCAAGGACGTTTTCCAAGGGGCTTAACCCCCATCAATTTGCTGATGTGGTAAGGGGCTTCGAAACTATTTTTAACCGAACCTCGCTTAAATCTCAATGTAACAGCTTTCTTGCTTGGGTTAGAAGCAATAAGAGCCAGTGTCAACAATCCACGGGATCGACTTCCTCCCAATTTTGAGTTGTCACTTGGGTAGTATTTGTGATGCATGTGAACCCCAAATTCACCATTAAATGTATAACTCGCATTACTCAATGGACGATTATTTTCAGAGGCAATAGCGGACCCCGGGGCGGTGTCAACCAAGATTCCCGGACCCATCACGATCTCAGGCTGATTTGAATGCAAGACAGGCACATTATTGAAGGTGCCATTCAGCGCGCGCGCCCGCTGTCCAGCCAAGATCGCGACATAGGCATGACTCCGGCTGGACAGCGTCAACTCAGCCGCAACAAATGAGACCCAAGCCAAGACCAAAAACGGGACTCTAATGAGACTCATTAAAGCTGTCGCCGCATTCGTTGGCTTCGCGGCGGCACCAGCAGAGTTAGGCATCGATGGCCCAACTTAGTGCCAACTTCAACGACTGCCAATCGTAAATAGCGGTCACATTAGGGAAAAAAATCAGCCAAGCTTAGATAGCTATCAAATTTCGATGCTTCCTCCGTTTTGCTGCCCCTCTTCCACGGACATAGCTGGAATGAAGCAGCAACACCAGCAACGCAAGCACGCCATGCTTTCGATGTGGCGCGATGGTGTCGAGCGTCAACTTTCCGCTTTGAATGCGGCAATCGATACCTTAGAGCAACAGATGAACAGGACCTCGAATCAGGCCGACTGACCCGACTTCAAGAAATCACGAAGACTTGCTTGCGTTCGCTTCAATCGGCATTGAATTGTCAAAGCGGAAACCCCGAGGTTCTTGCCAGCCGTTCTCAGACTGGCTCCCTCAACCACCACAAAGCGAACAATGTCCTGCTCGTCTTGAGTCAATGTTTTAATTGCCAGCTGTATTTGCTCAGATTGTTTACTCCTTTCAATAGCTTTCCAGCAAAATTTTCGATCCGGCAAATATTTCATTAGCTCAACCCATATAATTTTATATTTCTATTGTTTGATCATCAGGGCTTATAATTTGTTACCCTTGTTTCTGAGTTTCAGAGCACGCTCTTCCACTTGCCGCGGCAATCGAACTAAATCCGAACTGACTCTTAAATAGTATAAAATAGCACCGCGAATATGTAGCTTTGCGAAAACATTGATCGATCCTGCTTGGGTTTGATTGAAGCGATCCGATGCTTGGATCAGTCCTAAGCAACCAACTTGGATTAGATCATCACAATCACATCTGCTGTTGTAGGAAGACTGTTTAGCAATTAGACGTACAAGGGAAAGATAGTCGCAAATCCGTTCATTTCTTTTTAACACTGAACCGTGGACAGGCATCAATAGGGAGGTTTAATATTTGTCTCTCGGACCATCAATGCATTCAATTGGGAGTAATCGCATCAGTGGTTCCGCTAATATTTAGATTTAGTTTTGCGTATCAATTACAGCGCGTAATAGCTCGTCTGGGCCTGCTTTTTTTAACCAATCCAAGTTAGCTCCATCCGTGCTTAACAAACATCCCGCGAAGCCCAAGGCATTCACACTAAATCCATGAACTCCCTCTCGGCCTCTACGAATGACAGCCATCCAGGATCGAGTGAGCAAAATATTGTAAGCACACTTGGGATATGGATCCTGATTCGGAGAACCAAGATGCAAGCTTTCGCAAAGCCGTTGGTAAGTCGCTTGCAATTCCGACGCATTGAACTCGATTAACTGTTCAACACGGATGCATTGTTGTAGGAGATTCTGATCAGCAGCATCACAACCAAAACGAAGAAACCATCCATCTCTGGGGCATGCTCTTTCCCCCTCACGTCTTGGCAACAATTGCAGATGCCGATGGGGTTGGCTGGCACCCGCATTGGGATGGCTATTGAAAAACCAAAGTCCTGTTGTGTTTCGATCAACCGAATTGAGTGCCCACCAGTCCGAGGCATTGAGCCAACCATTCTGAGGTGCCCAATCACGAGTAATCAAAAGCATGTGGCCGATCTGAACAGGAAACTTGTTCAGAATCAACACATGATCATTTCCGATCTGATCTACCTCAAGGCGTTTGTCCCATGGTCGAAAAGGATTGGGCTTGGGGCCTGTTTCACGCAGATGTTTTGGGGTTGCTCCAGCGAGGTGACGTAGTTCAAAAATCGTTGCGTCCTCACCCGGAATATCTTCAAGCGTTGTGGCGAGTGGAACAAGCGCTCCTGATTGCACAGCATGTTCTGTACATAGCAAAGCTCTTTCCCACAAAAGATCACGACCCATTACGCCGAAGTTGAGCGAGAGACGCTCCTTGGTAATACCTCCCAAGAATCTCATCAAAGCCAAGGCCTTGCGTCGCTAGCCGCTGAGCTCCGTGTTGACTCATGCTCGCGCCTAGGTGGCGATGGGCCTCCTCGCTGATCGCTTGCGTGGAGGCATACAAACTTTCGACGATCCCGCCTCGATAACTCAAAACCATTCCCCGGGTTTCTTGGGTTGCGCGCAGCGATTGCTGACTGAGGCTTGAAGGCCCCGAAAACACTTGCCATCGGGTGGTGTCACCAAGGTGATACGTCAGGCTTGCAGGGCGAGCCAAATGCGTAACGGCATAAGAACGGGCTGCCACTGCTTGGGCTTTAAGCGCTTCACCATGCCAACCACTCGGCATTTCTGCACCGACAACCGAGGCCACGTAATTTTCAAGGCTGACTTCATTCAAGGCCAGCCAAGCATTTTCACTTCGAACTAACTCCAACGTTCCCTCATAGGAATATCCATTGATGTGCATCCCCCCCCCCTTGCAAAAGCGGGTTGAGTTTTTGGTGCCAGCGCTGTCTTTAAGCAATTGATTCACAGCAATCACAGATCCATCTGCGAGCCGACAGGTCGTAGTTGCTGAGGCTCGAATGGATTGAATCGGGATCCGACTCACCAGGGCAACCCTGATGAACAAGGCGAGGTGGGATGAAGGCCTGGTGCCCTTTGTTGAGGGAATGTCGGTCTCAGTAGACGCACCCGACAGCGGAGCTGCATCAAGCAATTCGAGAAGATGCAACGTGTCGCGAGACCTTGCATCGGCGTCGAAGCGGTCTAGTGCCAAGAATGATCCTCCGACAATCCCGGCTCCCATCAAGGCCATGGCGCCCCAGCGCAGGATCGGCCATGCCCGCACCATGTCCCCAACCTCCATCTCCTTCAATCATCACCGAAATCCTTTAGACGACAAGAAGCTCAAACGTCTGAATATGCGTCCTCAAAGTCCGGAAGCATGGAGTGGACTTGCTCTTGTTTGTGGGACAGGGGGGATCGGTCGCGCAATGGCTACAGAGCTGCAGAGGACATCTCCATCGCTCACTATTTTGACTGCGGGTCGTGGAGACCAGCACGCCCATGACCTCCAATTGGATTTGGAGTCAGACAACGACCTGGATCGTCTCAGTGACGAACTCTCGAGCAGGAACCAACCGCTACGACTGGTGATCAACTGCAGTGGACGTTTGCATGGCCCGAACCTGCACCCGGAGAAACGTCTCAAACAAGTGGAACGTCGCCAGCTCATTGAACAGTTCTCGATTAACTCCATTGCGCCTGTGCTTCTGGCCAGAGCCGTAGAGCCGCTTTTGCGCCGAGATCAACCGTTTCACTTCGCGAGCTTGAGTGCGCGGGTGGGAAGCATTGGGGATAACCGCAGCGGTGGATGGTACGCCTACCGAGCCGCAAAAGCGGCTCAGAATCAATTACTGCGTTGTCTAAGCATTGAGTGGGCAAGGCGTTGGCCCAAGGCCACGGTGACGCTTCTCCACCCTGGGACGACCGACACCGAATTGTCCAAACCATTCCAATCGTTTGTTCCAGCAGAACAGCTCTTCAGCCCACAGAGGGCTGCAGAGCAACTCGTTGCGGTGCTCCTAGAGCAAACCCCTAAACAAACCGGTGCTTTTTTGGCTTGGGATGGTCAGTCGATCGACTGGTAAGCATGCTGTTTGAGCTGTTCCAGGCTCACCACAGACAACGCGGTGTCCTCCGTGGCCTCTAGTCGTACCAAAGGTGCCACTCCGTCGTCGTAAGCCTGCTTCCAGCGGGGTGCACAGACGCACCAGTGGTCTCCAGGTTGAAGACCGGGAAACTGAAATGCAGGAACGGGCGTTGAAAGGTCGTTTCCCAATGCCTTGCTGTAGCGAAGAAAGGCTTCCGTCATCACGCAACAGATGCTGTGTTGACCACGATCGGATGGGTCGGTTTCACAAAAGCCGTTGCGATACCAACCGGTTTTTGGTTCACATCCGCAAATCAGCAAAGGCTCACCAAGAACATTGAAAGTCGCTGGACCCACAGGGCTGCTAGTGGACATCAGAGGAAAAAAGAGGGGGGTGTCTGACGACGGAGTGGCACATTTTGGGCTCAGGTGGTTGACGAACCCCTAGGGGCAGGCGTTAAAGGTCATTCAGTTATGTCCACTCGATGGATTGGGAGTTCACTGAAGACGCCGCTTTTTTGGCGCTCTGCGATGCCTTTCGCGAGAGCGGGGAAAGCTCGGCGATCGAGTTCCTAGCCAATGGGGAAGGTGCTTTTCATTTTCAAGATCTTGCTCAGAATGCTGCGGGAGAGGGATTTGACCTGAGTGAATCCAATGCTTTGGACACCTTCCAACAGGAAGTGATCGAGACCATGGAGAAAATCCGACAAGGCTGAAGGCGCACAAACTCTTCCATGGCTTGTCTCTGATTAGCTGTAGAAGAAGGCGATTTCCTTGTCCTTTAAGCCATCCCAGCCAGCCTGTACGAGACGCTCGTTCAACGCGGCTTGATCGAGGTGCTTGGCTCCGGTCTTAACAACCCGGTTCCGCATCGACTTAAGGACTCCGCTTCGTGCACGTTTGCTCTCCAGATCCATAACCTCGTTGTAAAAGCTGAGCATCGCCTCAGGAATCGGGCTCCCGTCCAGATCCACGCCAGCCTTGATGGCTGCATCCACGCCATCCGGTCCTGCAATAGCCATGGTTGTTCTTCAACGACTTTTCAAGGCTATGGGAGAACCCAGGACTCACGCACTGAAGTAGCGGGCTTTGCTGTGGAGAGCAACAAGAGCCGTCGTGCTCTGTTCAGGAGACAACTGATCGCTGGCATCCATCGTGAGTCCAATCCGATCGGCAGCCAGCCAGAGAAGTTGCTGGCGAGAGTCGGCGACATTTGGGCAAGCTGGGTACCCGAAGGAGTAGCGGCTTCCCCGATAGCGCTGGGCCAAAACATCGCGCAACGGCATTCCGGCGGGATCAGCAAAGCCAAGTTCCTTGCGGATTCGTGCATGCACCCACTCCGCCAGCGCCTCAGCCATCTGAACCGCTAAACCGTGGAAGTAGAGGTAATCGCTGTATCGGTCGCCTTTAAAGAGCTCCTGAGCCACGATGCTGGCCTTTTCGCCCATCGTGACGGCCTGCATCGGCAGCACATCAGTAGGACGGCCATCTGCCGAAACATCGGAAAAGAAATCAGCGATGCAGTAGCGATTGCCCGATCGTTGTCGTGGCAGATCGAAGCGTCCGAGTTCTGTTGATTGATCAGCAGAGAACACCCTTAAAGCATTTTCATCCCGACCCACTGGAAAGTATCCATACACAGCCCCTGGAGCGAGCAGGTAGTCATTGAGGCAGCGGTCGATCCAATGCTTCAGTACTGGCTCGGCCTTTTCAGCCAGCATCGCCTCGTACTCGTCTCGACTCTGTTGTTTGGTTTTGCGGAACTGCCACTGACCAGCAAACAAAGCATTGCGGTCGAGGTAAGCGAACACCTCTTGGAGATCGAGATCCGCCTCAGTTAAGACGGTTGAGCCCAGAAAAGGTGCCACGGGCATCGGCTCAGCGGGAACCGCGATTGACCGTTCCGTTGTGACAGGGATTTGATTTTGAGGTTCCTCTTTTTGAGGAACCTCTGTATCGGCGGAAGCACGATCAGATTCATTGGTCGACACCTCATCGAGACCGACCCCCTGGGGAGCATCAGCTAAAAATCCTGTGAGATTGCTCCAATTATCTTTCTTCTTGGCATCCATTAATGCATCCATAAATCTCAAATCAGCGAATGCATCGCGTCCATAGATCACCTTGCCGTTGTAAACATCTCGACAATCCTTTTGAACGAAACGTGGTGTTAAAGCGGCCCCGCCAAGAATGACAGGAACATCAATACCGGAATCATTAAAGGCCGCTAAATTATCTTTCATAAAAGCTGTTGATTTCACCAAGAGACCACTCATGGCCAGGCAATCTGCTTGATTCTCTAATTGCGCGTTAACGATGGCATCGCAACTTTGCTTGATCCCAAGGTTGACAACTTCATAGCCATTATTCGTTAGAATAATATCAACTAGATTTTTCCCAATATCATGAACATCACCTTTAACGGTGGCAATTAAGAATTTACCCTTACTGTTACTTTCCCCCTCTACAGTGTCCATATAGGGCTCAAGGTGTGCCACGGCAGACTTCATGGTTTCTGCGCTTTGAAGAACAAAGGGAAGCTGCATCTGCCCACTGCCAAACAGCTCACCCACCACCTTCATTCCATCAAGCAGAAATGTATTAATGATGTGAAGAGGTGCATAATCTTGCATCGCCTCATCAAGGGCGGGATCCAGCCCGATGCGTTCACCATCAATGATGTGCTGCTTTAGGCGCTTCTCGATGGGAAGATCAGATAGTGACGGCCCTGAAGCACGTGCCTCCTTCGCCGAAACTCCTTCGAATAGTTGCGTCAGCTCGGTGAGTGGGTCATAAACACAAATATCATTTTCGAAACGCCTATTGTCGTTGATTAGATCACGGCATACTTGTTGATGATCATCACTAATTTTGACTAATGGGAGAATCTTAGCCGGGCTGACAATGGCAGCATCCATTCCTGCTTGGCAGCAGTCGTGGAGAAAAACAGAATTGAGATTTATCCGCGCAGCAGGAGACAATCCAAAGCTGACATTGCTGACCCCAAGAACAACATGAACTCCAGGCAATCCCTCACGGATCATCCGAATAGAATCAACTGTTGCTTTTGCATTTAATCGATCTTCTTCGATGCCAGTTGAAATGGGAAGTGCAAGAGGGTCGTAAAAAATCTCGCGGGCAGGTATTCCAAATTCCAATGCATCGCGATAGGCCCGTTGGGCAATCGCAAATTTCCTTTCTGCAGTTCTCGCCATGCCATCTTCATCAATGGTGCCCACCACAACTCCAGCGCCATAGCGGCGGGCCAGTTCAAGCACCTTGAAGAAACGTTCATCTCCATCCTCATAGTTGGTGGAATTGAGAATGCATTTGCCACCGGCAACTTTTAAGCCAGATTCCATTTTCTGCCATTCAGTGGAATCAAGCATTAATGGAAGATTCACATTAGTTACCAATCGACTCACTAAATTATTCATATCTTTTTCACCATCACGGCCCACATAGTCCACATTCACATCAAGAACATGTGCATTTTCTTTAACTTGACCACGTGCAACACCAATCAGTCCATCCCAGTCCTCCTCTGCTAAAAGTTCGCGAACTTTACGGCTTCCACTTGCATTTAAGCGCTCACCAATAATTAAAAACGAATTGTCTTGATGGTAGGGAGTAACGCCATAAATAGACGCTGCTGCAGGTTCATAATCAAATTTGGGACGCACGTCATCGTTCTGATTCTTTGATCTGGAAGGACGCTCCGCGGGCTTGAGCTCCGTAGACAACTCCACCAGAGACCCAATATGAGCAGGGGTCGTACCACAACAACCGCCAACAACTTGCACACCAAGATCTTCAACGAAGTGCATCATTTGCATCTTCAGCTCAGTGGGAGTAAGTCTGTAGTGGGCAACACCACCGATATTTTCGGGAAGTCCTGCATTCGGTATGCAGCTAACAATGAAAGGAGAATTCTCAGAGAGGTAGCGAATATGCTCCTTCATTTGCTCAGGCCCCGTTGCACAATTAAGCCCAAGAATGTCAATGGGGAATGGTTCCAAGATGGCAACCACAGCGGCAATATCGGAGCCCACCAACATTGTTCCTGTCGTCTCCATCGTCACGGAAACCATTAATGAGCACCGCTTTCCGCTGGATTCAAAGGCGGCCTCAATACCCTGCAGAGCAGCTTTGATTTGCAGGACGTCTTGACAAGTTTCAACAATGATCAGATCAACGTTTCCTGAGATCAACCCCTCGGCTTGTTCGCGGAAGCCATCCCGCATCGTGTCGAAATCGATATGTCCAAGGGTGGGCAACTTGGTGGTTGGCCCCATGGATCCAGCCACAAAACGTGGTTTTTCAGGCGTGCTGTATTCATCGGCCACTTCTCGAGCCAGCTGGGCTGCACGACGGTTGAGCTCAAAGGCCTGATCTTCCAGCCCGTATTCAGCGAGAACGATGGAGGCTGCACCAAACGTGTTGGTCTCAATGACGTCGCAACCAACCTCTAAAAATTGTCGATGCACCGCCTGAACTGCGTCTGGGCGCGTTACGACCAAGTTCTCGTTGCACCCCTCCAAATCTGGACCACCAAAATCATCTGCCGTCAGGCCTAGATCCTGCAGGCTGGTCCCTGTAGCGCCATCAAAAACCAAGACTGGCCGAGTTGGGCCGTGGATGTAATCGAGAAAGCGGGAGGCAGTGACAGGAGCTTTTGCTTGTGTCACTGCCATGAGGTCGTACTTCAGTTCCTTGATTCTAAGAAACCTTCACTCCGAACATCAGTTGATGGCGATCCTGGTCACCCAGTGCTCGTAGGCAGGATCGCGACCCTCCGTGATAGCCACCAATTTGCTCTTCAGGCTCTGCATCATTGGCCGATCGTTGCAAAGAACGGTCGATTCGATCTGGCGAATCGGCGTGATCTTTGCAGCCGTGCCCGTCAGAAACACTTCATCGGCGATGAACAGCTCTGTTTTATCGACCGCGCGCTCCACAACGGGAATTCCCATGGCTTTCGCGAGTTCGATCACGCTCGCCCGTGTAATTCCCTCGAGGATGTCTTGATCGACGCCAGGGGTGATTAATTCACCGTCCCGGACCAGAAAGAGGTTCATACCGCTGGCTTCACTGATCTTGCCGCGACTGTTGAGAAGCAACGCTTCATCAAAGCCGCTCTGAACCGCTTCCGTCTTGGCCAGTGAACTGGTGATGTACGCCCCGCTGATTTTTCCTCGCAAGGGCAACGAACGGTCCTCTTGGCGAGTCCAACTGCTGATCCGACAACTCACACCCTCAGGGGAGAGGTAATCGCCGAGGGGTAATCCATAGATCAAAAAGTCGGTTTCGATGTCGTGTAACCGAGGCGCAATGCCGAGATCACTCGTATAAACGAAGGGTCTGAGATAAATCGGTTGATCCGGTTGATTGGCCCGCAACATGGCCGTTAGGGCGGACAAAATCGTCTCCTCGCTTAAATCGGTGAGCAGCAATCGCGCGCTCTGACTCAATCGACGGGCATGACGGTCCGCACGGAACAGCAGCATGGTGTCTGCGTTTTGTGGATCGGGAATCGCTCGCATGCCACCAAAGGCACCAGTGCCGTAGTGCAGCGCATGGGTAGCGATGGAGATCCTGGCCTCCTCAAAGGGGACGCATTGGTTCTGGAACCAGGCGTAAGGCAGGAACTGGTGCATCGCAAAAACGACCTGATCCTTGGAATCTTCTCACCACCGCTCACCAGGACAATGGAACGATGCATCGATTAGCCAGCTGTCCAGGTGTTGACCCCCCCGAGGACGTGGTCCTGGTGGAACAGCCCTCAGCGGATGTGTTGTTTCTGTCCAGTGCCGCGACGGATCTCAGCACGTTGGCGGCCCATTTGGCTTCACCCGATGGTGAGCCCTGGCGGAACCAATTGCGAGGGCTATCCCTGGACTGTTTGTCCCATCCGGCCCAACTCGACCACTACCTCGCCACCACTGCTGATCAAGCGAAATTGGTGCTGGTTCGTTTGCTTGGTGGCCGAGGGCATTGGAGCTATGGACTCGAGCAGCTCCAACGCTGGAAGGAGGGCAGAGAAGGTCGCCACCTCCTGATCCTTGCCGGAACCGACGATCAAAACAACGAGCTACATGGATTGGGATCCATTCCGATCGCGTTAGCTGATCGACTTGCCGAACTGCTTCGTGAAGGAGGGCTCGACAACCTGGGCGAGATGCTTCGAGCCCTGCAATTGCTCTTGCAGGAGGAACAACCCGACCCAACACAACTCAAACTGCATCCAATGCCAGATCCCGCGCCTTGGGATTGGCGCGATGACGCCGGCCCCCGGATCGGTGTTGTGTTGTATCGAGCTCAACTTCAAGCAGGGGACGTTTCACTGGCGAAGGCTCTCTGCATGGCCTGTCGGGAGCGCGGTCTATGTCCCAGGTTGCTTTGGGTGAGCAGCCTGCGCGATAAAGCGGTCCAAGCGGGGGTGATCGATCTTCTCCGAAACCAACATGTTGAGTTGGTCATTGCAGGGACTGCCTTTGCCTCCGTCAAGACGGCAGAAGCAGGACTGGGCAGTCCGTTATGGGAGCAGCTCGATGTTCCCGTGTTGCAGTTGTTGAGCAGTAGCAGGAGTCGTGAGAGCTGGCGGAGCAGCAGCCGCGGGCTTGATCCACTTGATCTCTCCTTGCAAGTGGTCATGCCTGAATTGGATGGCCGGCTGACAACGCGTCCATGTGCATTTCGGGAACATCAAATGACGGCTCCCCATCTAGGGGCTGCCGTACCAAGCCAGGTGGCCGATCTTGAAGGGATTGATTGGCTGATCGAGCACAGCCAACGCTGGATCACGCTGCGTCAAACCCAAAACTGCGACCGGCGAGTCGCGATGGTGCTGGCCAACTATCCTGTCCGAGACGGTCGAGTCGCCAATGGTGTCGGCCTCGATACGCCGGCAAGTTGCGTCGCCATGCTGTATTGGCTTCAGCATTCCAGCCACAACCTCGGCACAGCGTCCTTGCCCTCCAGTGGTGATGAGCTGATGCAGAGCTTGCTTCAAGGCAGGACCAATTCACCCGAGGGACAAAACAGGCCAGCACTGGATTACTTGCCCTTAGACGTTTACGAACAGTGGTGGGCAAACGTACCCCCTGACGCACAAGCCAAGATTGAAAAACGCTGGGGCCACCCCCGTGATGCCTGTGATCTCGAACCAAAACGTGGCTTTGCGATCCATGGACTTCGATACGGCCATGTTGTGGTGTTGATTCAGCCCGATCGTGGTTACGACCCCGATCAAATCGCTGATCTCCACTCGCCGGACTTACCGCCACCCCATCGTTATCTGGCGCAGTATCTCTGGCTCAACAGAGTTCACAACACCCATGTGATGGTGCACGTGGGTAAGCACGGCAGCGCAGAGTGGCTTCCAGGGAAAGGGGTGGGTCTCAGTAGCAGTTGTGGCCCACATCTCGCTCTAGGGGCATTGCCCCATCTCTATCCGTTCATCGTGAATGATCCTGGTGAAGGCTCACAGGCGAAACGACGGGGGCATGCCGTGGTCTTGGACCACCTCACGCCTCCATTGGGTCGTGCTGGGTTACATGGGCCTTTGCAACGGTTAGAGGGACAACTCGACGAACTCGTCGAAGCACGCCAACTCGGAGCCGAACGTGGCCAATTACTGGAACGCGCCGTTCTGGTAACGCTTCAAGAGCTGAATTGGCCAGGGATCCCGACCAAGGACGATCTCAAACGTGATCCCAATCTGATCGATGAATATCTCGATTCGGCCGAAACCTATCTCTGCGAACTGAAGGAAGCTCAAATACGCACAGGACTGCATCGATTCGGTCAGCGACCGTCCCAGAAGGCTGAATTTGAACTGCTTCTGGCCCTCGCTCGACCTCCGGTCCATGGGCGACCAGGGATCACCCAGGCTATGGCCCTTCATGTGGGATTGGTGTTGGATCCATGGGGACAAGAGGATGGTGAGCCTCTAGACGACAACGATCGAAGACGACTCGAGCAACTGGGGTGTGAGCGTCGCCAACGGGTTGGCGACGGCGTTGCGTGGTTGGAAGAGCAAGCGTTTGAACTCGTTTCCGCGCTTGTCGGCAAAGGCGATACATCCAACTTGGTGGGCCCCTTCCGTGACTGGATCCAATCAACAGCGGAGGTCGACGTGACCTTGGTTGCGATGACCCAAGACCTCTGGCCGCGATTGATTCAGTGTGCGCCAGCAGAAAAGAGCTCGTTTTGCCAAGGGGTCGCTGGGGGTCGCATTCCAGCAGGACCTTCCGGTGCTCCAAGTCGCGGTCGACCTGATGTTTTGCCCACAGGCAGAAATTTTTACTCTGTTGATCTCAGAGGATTGCCGACAGAAGCGGCTTGGGACCTCGGCCGGAGGTCCGCAGAACAACTGCTGGAGTTACACCTACAGGCGGAAGGGGAAAGTCTGAGGCACCTGGCTCTGTCGGTATGGGGCACCGCCACGATGCGAAATGGAGGGGAAGACATTGCGCAGCTCCTGGCGCTGATCGGTGTCCGACCCGTGTGGGATGGCCCCACACGCCGATTGGTGGATTTAGAAGTGATTCCCCTGCGTCTCCTTGGACGTCCACGGGTGGATGTGGTTCTTCGCATCTCAGGACTCTTTCGTGATGCTTTTCCACAGCTGGTGGATTGGGTTGATCAGGCGATGGCGATGGTGGCCGGCCTCGACGAACCAAGCGATCAAAATCCGTTAGCGGCTCTTACTCAAACTGAAGGTCCCCAGGGACGGATCTATGGCTCCGCACCGGGAGCCTACGGAGCTGGACTTCAGGCCCTGATGGACAGTGGCGCATGGGACTCACGTGCAGATCTGGGGGAAGCTTTTCTGCGGTGGAGTCAGTGGCGGTATGGCGGATCATCGGAGCCATCTCAGGATCGAACTGGGCTGGAATCAGCATTGGGTCGTGTTCAGGTGGTTTTGCACAACCAGGACAATCGCGAACACGACCTACTGGATTCCGACGACTACTACCAATTCCATGGAGGCTTAAGCGCTGCAGTGGAAAGCAGTTCAGGACATCGCCCGGAGCTTTGGTTTGGAGACCATTCCAGACGTGAACGCCCTCGACTGCACCGGTTGGAGCATGAACTGGACAAAGTGATGCGCAGCCGTTTGCTCAATCCTCGTTGGATTGAAGGAATGCAGCAGCACGGCTACAAAGGCGCCTTCGAAATGGGCGCAAGCCTTGATTATCTGTTTGCTTATGACGCAGCGACGGACCGCGTTCCTGACTGGTGTTATGGCGCTTTATGCGATCAATGGCTCAACACTCGATCGATCGTTGATTTCCTTAAGCAGCGCAACCCTTGTGTTCTTCGAGATATGGCTGAGCGGTTACTCGAAGCTTCAAATCGTGGACTGTGGGAGAGCGCAAACCCCGAGCAACTTGGACTGTTGAAAGGCCTCGTTGCCAGTAGCGAGGCCCAAATCGAACACGGTGGATTGACTACTTGTTCAAGTCCCGAACCATCTGCTTGAAGGGATCGATCGATCCAGGCTTTCCAGAAGCATTGGTTTGTCCAGCATTGGCCGCCGGTTGCTCAACCTGCTTGAGCTGTTCCTTACGACCCAGCGTGGTGGCATTGGCCGGTGCCGGAGTATTTACGCCGGTAATAGCAATGCCTTTGAGACGCTTGTTCATCTCCTTGGTAGTGACCTGTTCGGCAAAGGTTTTCTTTACCGGTTTTGGAATGCCCGATGTGAGGTCGATGCTCTTCTCCTTTTTCACCTCACCACCAAGACCTTCGCTGCGTTTCTCGAGCCTCTCGGTCTCGGCAGCGACTTCCATAATCTGTTCCTTCGTACCGGGGCTAGCCGCAGTGCCCGGGAAGGTGCGACGAATCGTTTTCGACTCCCGCATGTAGTTCACATCGCCGAGGGACGACGATGAGTCGGCATCAAGAAAAAACTCCTCGGGTTTGTCCTTGGCAGGTTTCCGCGGCTTGATCGAGGAGTTCGGATCCTGCGAATCTTTTTTCAGGAGACGATCGAATAAGCCCATGCCGACTACAGCTTTGGTGCAACGAACTTAGCGGCCATTGAGGTCGATTCCGTGAGTATCTGTGCCACACGTACGCAAAAGGCCAAGGTTGGCCAGCTGACGATCAATGGATTCGCAGATCAAAGGGCTGGGTGTCCAGGTTGGATTCATGTCGTAGTCGTACCAGGCTTCACCCCCATCGAAACCAAGCCGTGCCGCTTCCTCAATCAAAACTCCGTGGCTCAATCGATAGCGAGCTGGATGGGCGAGTACTGCCAAACCACCAGCCTGATGAATGGCACTCACCACAGCTTCTGCACGGAGTGACTCGCCGACCACTGCATCACCGTGGTTGTAAGGCTTCAACGCCTCATGATCGAGCTCAAAGCCGAGGGCCAAGACATGAACCAAGCAACCCCTGAGCAGGGCACTGATCTCCATGCCACTCCACAGCGTCGGAACTCGCTCCCCTAGCGAACAACGTTGTTTCAACCAAGCCTGCATTGGGGCATGGGCATGGGAGCTGTGGTGATCCGTCACGGCCAAGTGGGTTAAGCCCAGCTCGGTGGCCTGTTGGATCAACTCGATCGGTTCGAGGCTTCCATCACTGCAAAGCGTATGGCAATGAAAATTGAATGATATTGGACAACTCTCGGCTGCCACTTGGGTCAACACCTCACGCAGCGGATGCCCCATCTCAAGGCCTCGCCGCAGCTTCAGCCCGCAGTCGTCTCCAACGGGCATAAAACTGAATGGAGCCAGCCATAAACACCACCAGCGCAACGATGAACCAGGTGGCAGCGCCCGTCGGGAACTGAGATTTGAAGACCACCAACATCACAACAATCACCAACAGCAATGTGGGGAGCTCATTCAGAGCACGCAGCTGCTTTCCAGTCCATTGACAGTTGTCAGCATGCAATTGGCCCATCAGCCGATAACAGAAGAAGTGGTAGCCCAAAAGAGCCGCTACAAAGCTGAGCTTGGCGTGCATCCACGTTTGCTGAAGCCAACTCGGCTGAGCCACTAAGAGACCGATGGCCATCGTCACAGCAACGACCATCCCGGGGGTGGTGATGATGTTGGCCAGACGTTTTTCCATCAGTGTGTACTGATCGCGAAACGGCTGTTGCAAAGCGGGTTCTAGTTCTGCCGTTTCAACGTGATAGATGAACAGGCGAACCAAATAAAACAACCCTGCAAACCAAACCACCACCCCAACGATGTGGAGTGTTTTGAACCAGAGGTAAGCCTCAGGAGGAAGCGTCATTGGCGCAACCGCACTCCAGCGACCATACGCAGTGCTCAGTTCAATCCGTCAAGAAACTCATTCGCCCGACGTTGATGGGCTGCAAGCGTTTCTGGTGCCATCCGATCCAAGTTGCGAGCCATCATCGCCAAGCGATATTGACTTCGGAAAAATGTCTCGTGCTCCTTGATGAAGCTCCAAAACAATCCATCCCAAATCTCGCACCATGGACCTTTTGGATAATCCGACATTTTGCGTACGTAGTTTGAGCCAGATACATAGGGCTTTGTCGTGAAGATTCCTCCATCGGCAAATTGACTCATTCCATAAACATTTGGAACCATTACCCAGTCATAGGCATCAACAAATAACTCCATAAACCACACATAGACTCGATCGGGATGAAACCCACAGAGTTGCATCATATTCCCAAGAAGCATCAATCTCTCAATGTGATGGCAATAACCAGTCTGCAAAGCATGTTTAATAGCATCATCAATGGGGGGCAAACCTGTATCACCCGTATAAAAAGCATCAGGGATCGGTCGATCCTCAAATTTCCAGAAATTTCCGTTTCGCATTTCCACTCCATACCGGCGATACATCACAGCCATAAATTCGCGCCAACCAACAATCTGACGAATAAATCCTTCAAGGGAATTCAGAGGAATATCAGCTTGCTTCGCCCGTTCCAATGTGCGATCAAGGATCTGCCGCGGTGTTAGCAAACCAATGTTGAGCATTGGAGTTAATACGCCATGCCACATCACACGGTGCTGACGACTGATGGCATCTTCATAGGCCCCAAAATCCCTGAAACGATGCTCAAGGAATTGATCCAACCAAAGTGAAGCTTGGGCATGATTCAAGGGATAGTGAAATTGATCTCCATCACCAAGAAGGGGTAATCCTTCGCCCCTCAGCCTAACTTGCAAGGATTGAAAATCAATATCATGAGTTAGGGCTGGCTCGGTGGGGACAACGATTCCTTTCGGCAGTTTTTTTCTATTATCAGCATCAAAACTCCACTGTCCACCTTGAGGAGAACCATCGGCGTCTATCAATAAATTCAAGCGTTTGCGCTGCATTTCATAAAACTTGGCCATTAAGGGCTTCTTGCCTTTAGCAAAGTGTTCCTCAATCACCAAACCCGGAGTAAGAAGAAGAGGTGTATCTGTTACCAATAACTGACATTCATTGGCAGACACGAATGCTCTTAAGCGTTTCTCCAATAAGTGATCAACCGGATCAGCAAGATGAAAATGTCGAAATCCAGCACGATGCAGGAGTTTTAGATGCCCCTCCGTGTCAACAGCGTTGTCATGACGCTGAATCTGCACTGAGAAACCACGCTGGCGAAGGTCTTCGGCATAGCTCTCCATCGACAACCGATGCAGCATGAGCCGTTGGCAATGAACGCGCATCGGCCAAGACGGATCCGTTCCAAAAAAAAGTGGATCTTCAATCAATGCAACGGCACGTCCAGGCTGAATCGCTGGGTGCTCCGCAAACAGCTGATGCGGATAAACAAGAGTGATCTCCATCGTTAGCTGTCTTCTCCAGCCAAGCGACACGCTCTTCGTCCCAGGGACGTGGCGTAGGCACGATCAACTTGACCTTCAAGAGGACTCAGCATCCCAGCTTTGCAATTCATGGTGACCTTTTCGCGATGTCCTTGTTGATCGCTGAGCTTGAGAACTAACTGCCAATGGTTCTTGGCGCTACGCGTTATACCCTCAGCGCAAACCGGCCCAGTACATAGGCCCGGAGCGGCCACAGCAGGGGATATCGAACAGAGCAACACCGCTAAACAGCAGCACAACAGTCGAATCATGCGGAGTGCTCCAGTTGCTGTTTTTCTAGGTGAGAGGGGAGCGAACCGTTGTTTTCATCCGTTGGATGAAAGAAGTTAAAAATGTCTTGAGCCAGCACTGGACCAACACCTGGAGCTTTCGACAGTGTTTCGACCGAAGCAAGTTGAATGGCGTCGATCGAGTGAAAATGGGACAACAGATCCCTTACACGCTTCGCGCCCAATCCAGGGATGTCCGACAAACGGGAGCGTTTCATGCGTTCACCTCGCTGTTGCCGATGAAAACTCACAGCAAAACGGTGGGCCTCGTCCCGCAGTCGGCGCAGCAATGCCACCCCCAACTGATCGGCTTCGCTGTCAAGCGGGTGACTTTCCCCAGGCAGAAACACCTCTTCTCTCTGCTTTGCGAGGGAGCAAACATTCAGATCTTCATGGAGATCCAATTCTCTGAGAGCCTCCATGACAGCTGAAAGCTGACCTTTACCGCCGTCGATCATCACGAGATCAGGCCAGTCGTTCAAACCATCCGTTTGCAAAGCGCTTCCTCCCTTCTGACGCAAAGCCATCAGATCGAGCCCATCGGCTTTCGCTCGAGCCCAGCGGCGAAAACGCCTCCTCATGATTTCTGCCATCGCCATGAAGTCATCGCTGTGACCAGCTCGGATGCTGCTGCTTTGAATTTTGTATTTGCGGTAGTGCTGTTTTGCCGGCAAGCCATCGATAAACACCACTTGTGAGGCCACCGCATCACTGCCTTGGATATGGCTGATGTCGTAACCCTCTATTCGCCGAGGTGGAAGTGGAAGTTCAAGAAGTTGGGCCAAGTCCTCTGTGGACAGTGCTTGTTGCTCCTGACCTTGCTTGGCGCGAAGCAACTCAAATTCAGCATTGCGCTGAACCAATTCGATTAAGTCGGCTTTTTGACGACGCTGTGGGCAATGGATTTGAACTTTGCGTTCTCGTTGCTCCGTGAGCCACTCCTCCAGCAACAATTGTTGGGGCAGTGGATGCTGAACGAGAAGCTGGGGTGGAACCTCCACAGAATCCACTTGGCTGTAGTGCTCCTCAATCACGCGTTGCAAGATGACTCCAGGAGAAAGACCAGAGGCGTCTGCTGTGTAGCCGAGTCGCCCGACAAGTTTTCCGGCACGCATTTGAAATAACTGAACGGCAGCGAGCCGCTCATCACACGCCAATGCAAGAACATCACGGCTAACCGATGAGTCGGGGAGGCTCATCTTCTGATCAGCTGTGAGTTGATCTAAGCCCTGAAGTTGATCGCGAACGCGGGCAGCCGATTCGTAATCCGTACGATCAGCATATTTCTGCATTTGTTCCTGCAGAAGATTCTGCAATTCATCACTTCGTCCCTGAAACACCATTGCAACTTTGCGCAAAGTGCGGTGGTAATCATCGGAGCTGATCTTCTCCTGACAGACCCCGGGACATCGGCCAATGCTGTAATTCAAACAGGTGCGATCCTGATGCAGAGCCCTCGGTCTTTGGCGCAATGGGAAAACGCGCTTCACCAGGAACAATGTTCGACGCAATAGCCCTACATCCACATAGGGACCATAAAAACGATCCAAGGGACTTCTAAATCGTCGACGCCGGGTAATAAAAATACGCGGATACGTTTCACTCCAGGTGATACAAAGATAAGGATATTTCTTATCATCTTTCAGCAACACATTGAAGTGCGGCTGATGATTTTTGATGAGATTGGACTCAAGGGCAAGGGCCTCTGCTTCGCTATCTGTAACGATGAATTCAATTTCACATACCTGCCGCGTCATCAACCGAATGCGCGGCGATAGATCGTGCCGACTGCGGAAATAACTGCGCACACGACTGCGCAATGTTTTTGATTTTCCGACATACAAAATTCGATCGTCACCATCGCGCATGAGGTAACAACCGGGTTCTGCGGGAATATCTTTTAATCGCCGTTCAAGACGCTCCGGCTGGGTGAGCAGGGGCATCCCTGAGATCGAGTCAGCCAAGGGATGATCAGCCGCCGTAGTTCCACCCCGTTGAAGCCAAATTGAGGGCCTCACCGTCAGCAATCAATCGGGCCGACTTCACCGCACCCACGAAAACGGTGTGATCACCGTGCTTGAGCGAACCAACCAGTTCGCATTCAACGCCGCCAACAGCATCGTCAAGCAAAGGAAGTCCGAGTTCACCTTCGGTGAAAGGTGCAGATTCAAAACGACCGCCCAAGCCTTTTTGAGGCTTGAAAAACACAGCTGCCAAATCCTTCTGGTCGGCCCTCAAGACGTTCAGCGAGAAGCGTTTGGTGGCCTCAATGATGGCGTGGCTACTGCTGTCGGCCCGAACACCCATCACAACCAAAGGTGGCTCAAATGAACCCTGGGTGACCCAACTGGCTGTAAAGCCGTTCACATCATCACCATCTCGCACGCCACAAATAAACAGTCCATGGGGAATTTTGCGAAGCAGAACTTTCTTGGCGTCGGTATCGAGGCTCATGGCACCCAAGCTTTTCCAAAAATCTAGGCAGCGATCAGCTGCATAGGATTCGATCATTGCCAACTGTTCGGATCCGATGCGGGCGCTCTATCCCGGCAGCTTTGACCCCCTGACAAATGGTCATATGGATCTGATTGAACGGGCCTCTTCTCTTTTCGGCGACCTGGTCGTTGCCGTACTGGACAATCCGAGCAAAAGGCCAGCTTTCAGTGTTGACCAACGGATCAGGCAAATCCGATCGTCCACGGCTCACCTTCAAGGTGTTGAAGTCATCAGCTTCGATGGGCTCACCGTGAATTGCGCCAAAGACCACAGCGCAGATCTGATTTTGCGGGGATTACGGGCCATGAGCGACTTCGAATACGAGCTCCAACTCGCCCACACCAACCGCTCCTTAGACGACACTCTGGAGACAGTTTTTATGGCAACGTCCACCCAGCACAGCTTCCTCAGCAGTTCAGTCGTCAAGGAAGTGGCGAGATTCGGCGGTGCGATCGACCACATGGTGCCCAAAGAGGTGGCGCTCGACCTCAACAGGCTCTTTAATTCAACTTTCTTACCCCACTGAGATGGACGATGTGCGGCTAACCGTTCTCGATCAGCTTGATCAGCTCGAGGAGGTCGTACTCGAAGGCAGTCGTCTCCCATTTACCGGTGGTCGCCTCGTTAACGAAGGGGATGCCGTCGAGGTTCTTGATGCCGTAAGAGAAGCTCTTCCCAAAGAAATTGAAAGAGCCGCAAAGCTGATTGAGCGCCGGGATGACTTCATCAATACGGCACGGCAACAAGCTGAAGAGATTGTTCAGCAGGCTCAACACCAGCGTGAGCAGCTTGTTAACAGTGCCGCGATTCGGCAAGAAGCCGAGCGTCAGGTTAATGACCTCCGCGATCAAACCCGCCAACAATGCGAGCAACTTCTCCAAACAACACGCCAGCAAGGTGCCCGTGTTGAACAGGAGGTTCAGGCAAAAATCGCCGAACAGGAGCAAAACTTTGCCGCTCGCAGGCAGCAGCTTGAACAGGAGGCTCTGCAGCGTCGACAAGAACTTGAGCAGGAAGTTTTGGAATTGCGTCGGCAGGCCGCTGAACAACACGAAACCAACCGAACGCAAGCGCAGAAAGATTTAGAAGTTATTCGGAACGAAGGATTGCGCCTTCAAAAAGAAAGTCGTGATGAAGCCGAGCGCATCCACAACGATGCGCTGCAATTTCGACAGCAAACACAACAACAGTGTGAGGCGCTGATTCATCGCAGCCGTCAAGAAGCCGCTGGAGTTCAAGACGGAGCCAACCGTTATGCCGAACAAACCCTTGGGGAGTTAGAAGCACGACTCAAGGAAATGGCTCAGATCGTCACTGGTGGCCGCCAAGAATTAGTAAAAATCCAATCCATCCGTTCCGATTTGGGTTCGACCCTGTCGAATCAACCACAAACAGGTGCCCCAACTAATCGCGGACGCCGTTCATCGTCTCGATTCCGTTCCATGAAGGGCATCGGCTAACCCGCTGACTGGCGAGGAGTACCTCCCTTATCACGACATCGGGGGCGGAGGCGCTGTCCGAGATCATGCTCACGTAACGGTGACCATGCTGCGTTTCAAGAACCCCTGAAATCGACCTCACACCCGACAACGTTCCTGTTTTTCCCCAGAAACGTCCGTGCAGCGACGTGCCTCTGAAACGATTTCTAAGGGTTCCTCGCCGACCAGCAATCGCCATCGAGGCCTGGTAGTAGCTGTTCAGTGGATGCTGTGCCATGCGCCACAGCAGGGTTGAAATGGCTCGACTCGTCAGACGGTTGCCACGTGACAACCCACTGCCATCACGGATACGAACACCAGCCATCGGAACGCCTTGGGATTGAAGCCAACGGGTTGTTATTAAAGAAGCCCGCCCTAGATCCCAGCTATTCGCGGCTTCGCGCATCAACACTTCTGCTGTGAAGTTATGACTTTCGGTGTTGGCCAGGCTGAGCAGAGCATGCATGGGGGCCGATTCCTCGCGGTGCAGCACAACGCTGTCCCGAACATCGCGCGACTTCGACGTTGCGATCGCTCGACGGTCGTGATCCACCAACTCAAGCTGAACCTGACCGCCTTGACGGCGAAATGCCAAATCCAGAACCCGCTGCAATCGAGCCGCAGGATCCACCACAGCAATGAGAAGCGCGTTGCTCGTCAGCGCCAACCGAGTGATTGGTGCCCCATAGGCATAGGAGCGATCGGAGGGATGCCAATCACTGGGCCACCAACGCTGACGGGGTTCTTCGCGAACGATCAACGTAACCGGCTGGGCTGAGGCTGATGGTTCACGGGAGCCACCCTGCCCAAGGGCAACCATGGCGATGCGTTGCACCTCAGAGATGCTCAAATCAGGATCCCCTTCACCGACCAGTTCCAAAATGCCGTCGGGATGGCGAAGAAGCTCGGTGCGTAAACGAAAGTCGGTGCCAAGACGATCGAGGGCAAAAGCCGTGCTGACCAGCTTTTGATTCGACGCTGGAATACGCGCCAGGCCTCCGTTGAGATCAGCCAGTAATTGACCCCGATCGTCGAGCACGCTGATACTCCAGGCTCGACTCTCGGATCCCACTGCAGCCACAACAGAGCGTTGAAGGGCTGGGCAAAGGGGGCCCATGCCAAGCAAAGCGAGACCTTGACGTTGTTGAACAGTAGGGGGCGCTAATAACGGCTGGGCAACCGCTCCAGCGATGTTGAACGAAGAAAGTAGAGCCAGTGCCCTGAGTCGTCGCATCACGGAAGCGTGATCCCGCTTACAACACCTCGAAAGCTGTAGAGCCGTCCTTGAAGATCCACTGGCACACCAATTTTGAGTTTGGTACCACCAAAGACAACACCCGACGCATCAGCTTCAGCATCGGCCTTCAATGAAAAGCGAACATGAAACCCTTGAGAATGATTGGTAATTTGTACCTCAATAATTCGACCGTCTGGTTGCACAGCCATCAAAGGCTCGGTGATATCCACAACTTCCAAGAGTTGAACACGTCCCGCCGGTTGATTGCGAATTACGATATTTACGCTGCCTTCATCACGAATCGACTGAAGCAAAAGCTCGGGTTGAGCCAATTGCAGATTTTTTACATCAACACTCACCCCAACCGATTGCATCGACCCTGAGGCCTTGGCAATGGACTGATTCAACTTTGGAGACCACACCACTCCAACGAGAGCCAGGCATGCAATCACTGCTGCTGCACCATCAATGGGCGACAGGTTACGAAGCCAGTTAAGGCGAGTCATAAATCCCCACTGGGACACGAACCATAAAGACAGTCGGAGCAGCAATCAAGCTCAACTCCGTTCAATTTTGTAGACCATCGAGGAAGCGGTCGACGCTCTTGAGCTGCTGCTTCAAACCATCTGGATCCTCACCTGCCAAAACAGCAGCAATCGTTTCTGGATCTGGCCGGGTCTCAAAGGTCGACAACGGGCGATACCCATCCGGATCCAGACGAAACAACTGCCAGGTCTCGGGATAGGAACGGAGCAAGGCGCCGCCATCAAGAGGTTGAAGCCAATACGCCTGTTGCCAGGTGGCGACAAAACCCCGTCGACGCTCACGCGCCACGCTGCCAATACCCACTGCGGCATCTTCCAATCGACCGTTGAGCATCACCACCGGACCGGCATGGCCATCACAGACCGCTTCAAAATCGTCGTAATCAGAGGGCTGTGGACCAACAGCCAACAGAACACGGGTATCAGGCGTGCTGGACTCTTTGCGCTTCAGCTGATTGAAATCCAACGTGATTGCACTGAGGTCGTCCGCATCGCGACGCGCTAAGGCCGCAGCACCGGCATCAGGCCACACGATTAAGACAGAACAATCCTTGGCCAATAGGGCACGGGCAAGCCTGAGTGCTACTGGAAGAATCCGTAGATTCTCAAAGCGGAGATTGGCCGACCATCGACGCGATACACCAGAAGCGAGAGCTGCAACAACCGCACCCTGAAGCTGTGCTTCCGCCATCAACAGATCAGATGGAAGCGAGCCTGTTGCGTCGTTAGTTGTGTCTTTAGACGATGTCATGACAAAAGCATCTCAGGAGAGAGCGCGCTGTGCGGCGATAACAAGGTCGGGAACGTTCTTCAAATCCTTGTCATCCAACCAAGGGCCAAGGGTGAAGCGCAAACCCGACTGACGCCATGGCTCGGGGACATTCATCGCCGAGAGAACAGAACTGTCTTGGCGATGTCCTGAATGACAAGCACTTCCACTACTGCAAGCCACACCTCGACGGGCCAACTCCCGCACCATCGCCCGGGCAGAAATTGGCTGACCGTCTGCAGCCCCAATCAGAACCGCAATGTGATTTGGCAAGCGCTGATGGAGGTCCGGGCCCAACAAGGCCAATCCAGGCAGTTCCACGAGCGCTTGAAGCAGCTGATCCCGTTGTCGACGAACGTTAGGTCCGGATCCTGGGGGGATCGATTCACGATTTAGGTCGAAGGTTGGGAGTAAAGAAATGGCCTGAGCCATACCGGCGATCAGGGGCAAGGCTTCCGTTCCCGATCGCAAGCCAAACTCTTGCCCACCTCCCCCTTGAAGCGGGGTTATTGGCACGCTGGAGTCACGGATCAGGAGACCAATCCCGCGTGGCCCTTGGAACTTATGGGCCGAGAGGCTGACCAAGTCAGCCTGAAAACCATTGAATTCAGGACAACCCTGAGGGATGAATTGAGTGGCGTCGCTATGGAACCTGATGCCATGGGCACGGCAGACCCGTCCAACCTTGGCAACGGGCTGAAGTGCACCGACCTCACTCTGTGCAGCAATCAGCGAAACCATGCGAGTGGGAGCCGCCAAAAGCTCCTCCAGAAACTCCAAACGGATCACACCCGTGGCATCAACGGGCCAGAACGCAACGGTCCACCCCTTTTTCTTCAATTGATTCGCAGCGGCCAAAACAGCCGGATGTTCCACCCCAGACAACACAATCCGACCCGGGGGAAGGGTCGTTGCAGAACCAAGAATTGCGAGATGAACGGACTCAGTGGCGCCTGAGGTGAAAATCAACTGATCTGACGCCACTGCGAATCGTTCCGCGAGCTTCCAGCGCAACCGTTCCAGAAACTCAGCTGCTTTCACACCCGTGTTGTGCAGGCTGCTGGGATTCCCCCAGGCCTCTTGTTGAGCGTGAACAACGGCCTTAATGACATCTTTCCGAGGCGGAGTCGTTGCAGCCGCATCCAAGTAGACCTCAGCTTCCACCACGTTCAAAGCGCGAGCGTGTGCGCTGCTCAAAGGAGTCGCTGGCGAGGTTCAACATGGAATCCAACGACGTGTCGTTGAGAAACGCTTGCACCTTTGCCAGAGCTGCCGCTTCATCCTCTGGGGAAGGAGCAGCGATGGTGTCGTCAGAAGTTGTGCGAGCGACTGAATCAAGAGCTGTTAATTCCGAGGGGGAGAATCCGGGCACCAATTCCGGCGTGATCACCCCATCGAATACGGCCTCTGCAGGTCCAGTCATTAAGACCGACCCGGTACGACCCGGCCAAGAAATCAAAAGAGGGCCTCCAGGGAGCATGACCTCGGCCTGCTCATCGGCGAGGTCGAGAAGTACGGCTGCAACGAGCGTGGCGCAGGCACCTGTGCCACAGGCCAGGGTCGGTCCAGCACCCCGTTCCCAAACTCGTATTTCCAATCGATCACGGGAATGAACCTTGAGGAAATGCACATTTGTTTTGGCAGGAAATACCGGATGCACTTCCAAAGCAGCCCCCCATTCCTCGAAGGGAATACGGCTTAGGTCGTCGACGGGAATCACCACGTGGGGGTTGCCCATCCCGACGGAAGCAACATTGAGAAGCACCCCATCGATCTCTAACGACCCTCGGGGTAAACCAGCCTCAGACTCAAGCGTGGTGGGGATTGAGGTTGGTTCCAAAAAGGGGGCGCCCATATCCACCTGCAACTGTCCATCTGACATCAATTCAGGACGAATCATTCCTGCTGGGGTCTCAATCGCCCATCGACACCCTGGGGCCTCGCCATCGGTATCAGCCAGGTAGCGGGCAAGGCAGCGAATTCCATTGCCACACATCTCAGCTTCGGTGCCATCGGCATTAAAAATCCGCATGCGCAGATCGCCATCGGCCTGGGGAGGGAGAGCCAAAATCAAGCCGTCACCTCCTACGCCAAAACGTCGATCACAGATGCGCCGAACCCATTCGGGATCAGGCTCCGAAATACCAACAGAGAGTTGCCCCTGACGACCTTCAAGAATTAGGAAGTCGTTGCCAAGACCCTGATATTTGCTGAACTGCAGCATGCTCCCTCTACGTGTGTTCTAGATTTTATGGAGACCGTTCCACTTGATCCGAGTCTTTAGGGTGTGCGGATGCTGCAGTACTGGAACCGTGAAGGTCTTGCTGTGAGCATTGCCATGAGTTTCTCGCGCTCGAGCGTGTCGGATCGACTCACCCTGTTTTAATCGCTCGTCGACACATCACCCTGATTCGATCCATCGATTGATCAACAGGCGTATGGCACGATCGCAGCCATGCCATATGCGGGTCCCGTGAACGCTGCCTCTTCTTCAGCTTCAGCTAGCAACAACCCGCAGGACAATCGTTACGACCCCACAGCCCTCGAGCAACGCTGGAGAGCCCGATGGAAAGACCAAGGGCTGGACATCACAGAGACCGACCCCACGAAGCCGGGGTTCTTTGCTCTTTCCATGTTTCCGTACCCATCAGGAAGCCTGCACATGGGTCACGTTCGGAACTACGTTATTACTGATGTGATCGCGCGTGTTCAGCGCATGCGTGGGTATTCGGTCTTGCATCCAATGGGCTGGGACGCCTTCGGATTGCCTGCCGAAAATGCTGCCATCGAACGCAATATTGACCCCGGTGAATGGACTGACCGCAATATCGACCAAATGCGGGACCAGCTCGACCGGCTCGGACTGTCCATCGACTGGGATCGCGAACAGGCCACTTGCCATAGCGATTACTACCGCTGGACCCAGTGGCTTTTCCTCGAATTATTCGATGACGGACTGGCGTACAGAAAAAACGCCACAGTGAACTGGGATCCCGTTGATCAAACGGTCTTGGCGAATGAGCAGGTGGATGCTGATGGGCGGTCGTGGCGATCGGGAGCACTGGTCGAACAACGTCAGTTAAACCAGTGGTTCCTTCGCATTACCGATTACGCCGAAGCACTTCTGAATGACCTCGACAAGCTGAAGGGTTGGCCTGAAAGGGTTCGCACCATGCAAGCCAACTGGATCGGACGATCAGAAGGGGCAAACATCATATTTCAGGTAGATGGTGCCAATGAGGAATCAATCACGGTGTTCACCACGCGACCCGACACCTTGTCGGGGGCCAGTTACGTGGTGTTGGCACCAGAACATCGACTGGTGGAAACACTCACAACTGAAGAGCAACACGCGTCCGTTGATCAGTTCCGCAAGCGAGTTGCACGCATCAGCACGATTGAACGCACAAGTGACGATCGGCCCAAGCAAGGGGTCGCCACCGGTGCCTTTGTCACCAATCCATTAAATGGCGAACGACTGCCGGTCTGGATCGCCGATTACGTCTTGG
Organism: Synechococcus sp. AG-686-B21; assembly: GCA_003210375.1. GTDB lineage: Bacteria > Cyanobacteriota > Cyanobacteriia > PCC-6307 > Cyanobiaceae > Parasynechococcus. The sequence continues at coordinate 57,664 of QCVM01000003.1, forward strand.
CCGACTATGGAACAGGCGCCGTGATGGGCGTACCTGCGCATGACCAACGGGATATCCAGTTTGCCAAGGCCAATGGGTTACCGGTCCGTCAGGTGATCGACGCAGAGGGTGCCAAGGAAGCAATCGAAGCAGGCAAGGCTTGGACAGAGGCTGGAACGCTGATCAACTCTGGCTCGTTTGATGGCCAACCCTCAACCCAGGGCAAGGCAGCCATCACAGACCACGGAGGGACAGCCGGATGGGCCTCCAGCAAAGTGACTTACAGGTTGCGTGACTGGTTGATTTCACGGCAGCGATATTGGGGCTGCCCAATCCCCATAATCCACTGCCCAACTTGCGGAGTTGTGCCCGTTCCACAGGACGATTTACCGGTGGAATTACCTCGAGGCATTGATCTGTCAGGAAAAGGCGGGTCACCCCTGAGCCAACAGACCGATTGGGTCAACGTGTCCTGCCCTTGCTGTGGTGGTGCCGCCCAGCGTGAGACAGACACCATGGACACCTTCATGTGCTCCTCCTGGTATTTCCTGCGCTTTGCTGATCCCCACAACACAAAACAACCCTTCAGCAAGGAGGCCGTGAATCGATGGTTACCGGTGAAGCAATACGTAGGAGGAATTGAACATGCCATTCTTCATCTTCTTTACTCAAGATTTTTCACTAAGGCACTCCGAGATCGTGGGCTAATTGATATCGATGAACCCTTCGAGCGTCTGCTGACCCAGGGGATGGTGCAGGCAGTGACATATCGCAATCCGACAACTGGTAAGTACATCGCAACAGCTGATGTCAGCGATCCCAATGATCCGGTGGATCCAGTCACTGGCGACAAGCTCGACGTGTTGTTCGAGAAAATGTCGAAATCGAAGTACAACGGCGTAGACCCAGCGGCAGTCATCGATCGCTACGGCGCCGACACGGCCCGGATGTTCATTCTGTTCAAGGCACCCCCTGAGAAGGATCTCGAGTGGGATGACGCCGATGTTGAAGGGCAGTTCAGATTTCTGCAGCGTCTCTGGCGTCTGGTTGAAAGTGCATCTTCGACGCTGACCAATCTGGACAAAACAGACCTTCCAACGGACTTAACGGAGCAGGAAGCCGATGTTCGACGAGCACTTCACTTGGCAATTGATGCGGTTAGTGAGGATCTCGACGATGAAATTCAGCTGAACACGGCCATTTCTGAATTGATGAAGCTCTCGAACACGATTACGGCATCGGAACCCGATCGTCTTAGCCCTGCAATCCTCCAGGAGGCCATATCTGGCCTCATTCGGTTGTTAGCGCCTTTTGCTCCGCACATCGCCGAGGAGTTCTGGAATCGTCTCGGTGGTAGCGGCAGCGTGCATCAACAGAGTTGGCCCTCTGTGGATCCCAGCGCCTTAATCCAAGACACCATCTCGATCGTGATTCAAGTGAAGGGCAAAGTTCGTGGAAGCATGCAGGTGCCAGCTGAAGCGGACAAAGAAACCCTGGAATCCATGGCGCTGTCCAGCGACGTGGCCAAGAAATGGCTTGAAGGCGCTCATCCGAAACGCGTGATCGTTGTGCCTGGAAAACTTGTCAACCTTGTGCCCTAAAATATTTTGGGCATCATCAATTAAAGCGACAAATCTAAATTTAAGCAGACTTATGTATTGCTAAACGACCGTAAAAGTAAAAACCAATAAACTCAACGTTCATCCTTTGCTGAAGCGAATACCAGCGGGACTAGACCAATCGCCTTGCGCGTTGTACTGACGCTTGTTACCGGTTAAATGTCGCATGATCCAAAAGATGGATTCATCACTGCCATCATCGATAACTTGTCGGATCTCAGAAACAGTGCGAGGCAATCCATCCTGAAGCACCTCTTCGACGCGTTTTTGTAAGTCGAGAATGGCTGCTGCTGCTTTCTTTCCTGCCTCAACCCCTGGTTGGTGATAAGCATTCACATTCACTAATTCTCCATAGAGCCCAACCGCGCGCTCAAACAGAGCGACGAGAGCGCCCAAGCGACGTTCATCGAAGCGCCGCATAGTGATCGTCATATTTTGGCGTCCACCTTCCGTTAGAGCTGATCGTGTTCCCTGTAAAAAACCATCTAGGAAATCACCGGGGAGCTCATTTTTGATTGCCGGAATGTCCTGACTGTCTTCAAGTTCTTCAATAAATGTAGCAAAAAAGTTATCAACTCCATCGCGCAATTGTTGGACATAAGCATGTTGATCGGTAGAGCCTTTATTTCCGTAAACAGCAATACCTTGATGCACAACCTTGCCATCCCGGTCAAGGCGTTTACCGAGGGACTCCATCACCAGTTGTTGGAGATAGCGGCTAAACACCTCCAGTCGATCGCGATAAGGGAGAACCACCATGTCGCGACGACCTTTGCCATCCCCCGCCACATACCAAGACGCCGCCATCAACGCCGCTGGATTCCGACGGCTGTCGGCCACGCGGGTGGCTTCGTCCATCTGAGCTGCACCCGCCAGAAAATCTTTGATGTCGCATCCAATGAGTGCCCCAGGCAGTAACCCCACTGCACTGGTGATGCTTGTCCGTCCGCCAACCCAATCGAACATGTCGAAGCGTTTGAGCCAACTTTCCTGTTGAGCCTGTTGATCAAGACGACTGTTCAACATCGTGATGGCAACCGCTTGCCCAGCCCACTCACCACCGGCATCCTCCAGTTTTAAGCGGGCTTGCTCCATGCCGATATGAGGTTCCGGTGTTCCACCGGACTTGCTCACCGTCACCACCAACGTGGTCTTGAACCGTCCGGACAGACCTCCAAGAACTTTGCTCATTCCATTGGGATCAACATTATCGAGGAAATGAAATGGGAGACCCTGGTTGTTGTTCTGGAGCGCACGAATCATCAGGGCAGGGCCAAGACCACTGCCTCCGATCCCAATCCACAACACATCGGTGAACGATGCTCCACTTGGAGCCTTGATCTCACCACAAACCACAGCACGGCCAAAAGCCTCGATTTCATCGACTTCGCGAGAAATATGGGTCCGAACCTCATCGGATGGAGCGAGCTGAGGATCCCGCAGCCAGTAATGCCCGACTTGCCTTTCTTCATCGGGATTAGCGATGGCACCCGCTTCTAGCTCTTGCATGGCGGTGAAGGCACGATCCATAGCCGGTTGCAACGCCTCAAGCTCCGGAGCATTGAGGTGCATTCGGCTGACATCCAGCCACAAACCAAGATCGTCGTGATACCAGAGGAGATCACAAAACCGCTGCCATTGAATCTGAGCGTCGCTAGCGCTGAAATCCGGAAAGCTCACGGGCAGGGTGCTGCTGATATCTGCTGAAGCTATCCAGGATCTGACCAAATGCGCACTTTCTTGGACAACCCGCGTAGTTTCATCCGAGTTGCTTCGCATTTGGCATCCCTCCCCCATGTCTGATCGTCTGCGCTTTATCGCGGCAGGAGCCTGTGTTGCCGTTGCCATCGGAGTGGGGTTGTTGCGCACCACGCCAGGCATAGACATTGAACCTGTCCACGCGCAATCCACGCTGGAAATGCAGCCAAATCCTGCTGATTTCAGCGTTGAAGAATTACAAATCCTGCAACGGCGATTCGGAGTCCATGGGCCCCAGACACCTCTGGCCCAGCTTTTCACCGATGGGATTGATCAATTGCAGCCCCTGCGGTTGCGAACCCTTGATCGTCTCCAGGCACTCAAACCGGTCATCCTTCGTGAATCTGCACAACATCGGGTGAATCCAATGTTGGTGACAGCGATTCTGTTTGATGAAATTCAACACTCCAAACCTGGAGAGGGATTGCCGTTTATTGCTCATTCGGGCTTCGTCAAAACCCATGGCCCCGCCCAACTCGGCATCAGTGAATTAATTCACCAAAACAAGCTCCCCCAACAACCGACCCCCGAAGAAGTCGCTTGGGCGCGCGATCAGTTGTTAAATCCAGAACAAAACGTGCGGCTTTTGGCGGGAAAACTGCAGCGTCTTAAACGCGAATTAGGACTTTCACCCCAAGGCGTGCTCCAAGCCAGCCATTCCTATTTGGATGCAAAAGCGATTGCGACACTCACCTACTTGCACAACGGCAAATTGGACTACCCGGCCAGGGTTTTGCGATATATGCAGGATCCGGAACTGCATGGGCTGATTTACTCGAGGCGAGCTCCCGCCCGAGCACGTTTCATTTGAGGCGATCGGACAAATCACGCTGATTACGAAACACAGAGGTCTCCCAAACCAGCAAGGCGAATCTGCAGGGCCGACCAATCGAAACTACGAGGATCGGCGCGTTCGCCTCCAATATCCACGTGACGGTGGGTCGTGACTGATGTTGGAGAGAGATTGAATGCGGTCATCCACCCCGACAACACCAGGGCCAAAGCGTCGTATTGCTGAGACGAATAGCCGCTGTGACCAGAACGACCATTCGCACCATTCCTCGGCGTTTCGAGGCTTAGGTGGAGAGCAAAATTATTCACCGATCCCTTCAAACGTTTGTTTGTAATGGCCCATTCGCCAAGAAAGGCTGAATAGCCAGCTCCATAGGCCCGCATCAGTGGGTCCACCAGGTCCAATACCCGGCCATCACGGCTGATGAGGGTGTGATAGCTCACTTGGTCTTCATCTCTCGGGTGAGGCGTTTGAAAGGTATTCACCGCAGAGCTCACGGAATACACCGTTTCATGTAAAACAATCACCCGGGGAGAAGCGTCGAGGCGACGACCAAAAGCGTCTTTGCTGAAACGCTCGCCAAAGTTGGTCGGGTCAATGGGCACAAAAGTGCGCCACGATCCCGCCTGCTTCTGGAGGGTTAGCAACCGAGACCGAATGCTTTTGTCAATGCTCGAACATTGACGGGCCAGTGGCGAACGCCACGAGCGGGATTGAGGAGCGAGAGGAACGGATCCAAGCGGAGACGTCTTGCGCTGACGATCCTTGTCCTCACTCACCTGGTCGAGTAGATCCAACAACGAAGGTCGATCCCCAGTAGACGACAGCATTCGTCCATCTATCAGCAGCCAACTCAATACCACAAAACTGATTGAGCCAATGGCAACCACTGACAGGGCAGTCGTTTGATGACGCTGCAAAAGCGAAATAGTTTTCTTTCGGCAAAGGTTCAGACGTTTTTGAACCATTGCTCTCTTAATGCCAATTGACCGGATGACGCCTGGGGATCAATGTCCAAACGCCAAGACTCAATTGCCGTTTCAGGCTGTAGGAGCGTTTCTTTTATTAAGCCCCGACGCGCAAAAGACAGCTTGACTTCACGACAGTTACGCATGAGATCGGCAACTGCATCGATGCAACGGACACGGAAACCGTTGATCGCCAGGATTTCGTCTCCGACCACCAAATCGGCCCTCATTGCAGGACTGTTGTGAATGACCCGTTGAACCACCAGATCACCAGCTGACTGTTTCAACATCAGCCCATGATGGGGGGACTTTTGCTGGACAGGCACCAACCGCAGACCGAGGAGTCCAGCCGATTGCTCCAACGGAACAGCGTTTGTGTCATCAAGCCAGTGGTCAAGTTCTGCAGCTAATCCCGTATCCACAGATGTGAGCCATTGATGGAGGTCCTCTCTGCAAAAACCTCGACAAGATTCGCCATAGGCGCTCCACAGATGGCGAAGCAACACTGGAAGGGATGAGCCCAAACTGCGGAGGCGCACATCCAGGCAAAATGCAACCGCAGCTCCAAGGCGGTAGTAGCTGATCTGGGTGTCCCGAGAAGCGGGTGTGGCCTTATACAACTTCACCCAGGCTTCTTCTGCGCTCATCGATAGGGACTGAATCGACCGTCCAGGTGACATCAACACACTGGACAGCTCCGCACCGAAGTCCTCCAAAAGCATGGACTCGTCGCTACATCCTGCCCATAAAGGAAGGAAAAGGTCGTAGTAGCTCGTGATCCCCTCCGCGAACCACAACCCTTCGCTAATCACCGGTTGGGAATAGTCGTAGGGACGCAGCTCAACCGGACGGAGCCGCCGCACATTCCACTGGTGCAGATACTCATGACCGATGAGTTGAAGCAGCTGCCGGTAACCCTTTTTGCTTGCCAGGGCAGACCAATTGAATTGCAACACCGCACTGTGGTCGTGCTCGAGGCCGCCATATCCCTTTTCAAGAAGCTGAAGGACCAGTTGATAGCGGTCCCCTGCGGGGGGTGGCGTCCCCATCAGATCACAGGTGGCCTGGCAAACGCGCTCGATGTCCGTGATGAATCCCTCCGGCCAACAAAAGGGAGGAGAACCAATCAGGAGAAGATCATGCCGATGCCCATGAACAGAGAAAGGCTTGACCCCAAACGGACCGGCATGCAGTGGGGTGTCGATCAGCGCATCGAAATCTTTGGCAAGCCAACCCTTAAGGGCAGGTTCAAGCGGCAGATGCACCTGCCAGTGGGAGGGCGCTGACACCTCCAGCTGGTGGGGCATCCAACGGCTGCCCTCAATCTCCATCGCCACTGAAGCCAGACTGAGGGAGGCAAAATCGGGGTCGACCAAGCCTGTCCGAACCGTGAGATCACGCGATTCGATGGCGTAGGTCAGTGTGAGCGGCTCCAGGGTCGTCAAGTCGCACAGCCAACGACTCGGGGACAAGCGACGCAGGCTGAGCGCACTGGATCCGTTACTCAGCCGGAGACTATGCAGATGTTGAACGTGATCTCGAACGGTGTAAGACCCTGGCGTCCATACCGGAAATTGCAGAATCTGGCGATTCCACCGGGGCGTCCAAACCATTTGGACCCCAACCGTCTGGCTTGATGGTTGGGTTAGGTCGAGCCGAATCTGAACCGAATCGCTCACATCAGTCCTGTTGGAGAGAAAGGGCTGCAGTTGTTACGCGATCACCCTCGATCGTGATCTGCTCAATGGCGAACAGCAGGGCATAGCGACGCGCCACCCGCCGAAGTCGCGCTTCAAGTCCTGGATGTGAGCTGATGCGTTGAAGGTCGCCCCAAAGGCAGATGCTTCCATCCGACTGACGTGACCAACCCAGCGGACGAACATCACCGCAATAAGCCACAAGGTCGACGGGCACTGGGGCTACACCGACATCATCAAGACACCCACCGAACTGAACCTTGAAGCCTTCTTGGGTCAAGGAACGAGCCAAATAATCAAGCCGCGTGTACACGGTGGGCAGGATGGAGAGATGGGACATTGACCAATCGCCTGCTTTGACTGACCCTAGCCAGTGGAATCCAGCTAACCAGGCCCTTTTACATCCGTATTCAGAAGGCGTTGCTTCCCTGATACCACCGTTACGGATTGGGGTGATGGCCTCCGGCAATGGAAGCAATTTCGAAGCCATCGTCCAGGCCATCAACGCCGGTCGACTTGGGGCCGAGATTCCACTGCTGGTGGTCAACAACAAAAATTGCGGTGCCCATCAGCGGGCTGATCGCTTCGGCATCCATCTCGAAGTGGTGGATCATCGGAGCTACCCAAATCGAGAAGCCCTCGATCGTCAGCTGGTTTCCCTCCTTCAGTCACATCAAGTGGATGTCGTGGTGATGGCCGGCTGGATGCGAATCGTCACCGATGTGTTGGTGAAGGCCTTTCCGGAACGACTGGTGAATATCCATCCATCCCTCCTGCCCAGTTTCCGTGGACTCGATGCTGTGGGACAAGCCCTCAAAGCTGGGGTGAGCATCAGTGGCTGCACGGTGCATATCGTCACAACTGAGCTTGATGCTGGCCCCATCCTTGCTCAAGCAGCAGTTCCAGTTTTCGGTACCGATAACCACGACTCCCTTGCAAAACGAGTGCAACAGCAAGAACACGTTTTGCTTCCAGCAACGCTGCAGCAAAACGCTCACCGCTGGCGTCAGGGGTAAAAGGGTTGCAAGGGAAGTCCGGTCTCAGGCGCCAAACCCGCCATCAGATTGAGACACTGCACACCCTGGCCTGCCTGCCCCTTGATCAAATTATCGATCGCACTCATCAACACCAATTGACCTGTCCGGTTGTCAACTTGGACGGAAAGAAGAGCTCGGTTCGTGTGACGCACCCACTTTGTGGCGGGATACGTGCCGACTGGCAAAACAGAAACACAGGGATGGTGGCGATACACCGCTTTCAACACCGTTGTGCAGTCTTCGGCTGTGAGGCCTGGATCCCTTAATCGGGCATACACCGTTGAAAGAAGGCCGCGCACCATCGGCACCAAATGCGGCGTGAATTGAAGTTGGATCGTTTTACCAGCAACCTCTTGAGCCATCTGCTCAATCTCGGATGTGTGGCGATGACCAATAACGCCATAGGGAGCAATCGACTCAGAGGCTTCTGCCAACAACATGGCTTCTTTGGGAACCCTGCCACCGCCAGAGGTCCCTGTTTTGGCATCGATGATGAGTCGATCGGTATCAATTAACCCTTGCTTCAGGAAGGGCAGAAGCGGCATCAAACTGGCTGTTGGGAAACAGCCAGGTGCTGACACCAGTTTCGCCTCAGCGATGGCCGGACCGTTCCATTCTGGAAGCCCATACACAGCATCACGACAAAGTTCAGCGTCGTTCCGATTGAGCTTGCTGGCTTCCTGGGCGTACACCTCAAGCCACTGATCTAAAGAGCGATATCGAAAATCTGCAGAAAGGTCGACAACGCGAACACCCCGATCGAGTAATTGCGGCGCTAGTTGACAGGCCAGACCATTGGGCAGGCTAAGAACGGCATAATCGGCAACTTCAGCGATTCGAACTGGATCGACGGATTCAACAAGGGGATCATCCGGCAACGGTAAAAAGGAGCAGATGGAACTCCAACGCCTCCCAGCACTGCGCTCTCCACCGAGGTAGGTCACAGAAAAGGATGGGTGGTCTTGCAGTAAGCGGATGGTCTGTAGCCCGCCGTACCCAGAGGCACCAATGATGGCAACACGCCCCCCAGACGTCGCCGCCATTTCAGCCATCGTGGACGGTCTGCTGCTTGGCATTGGGGAGCCCTCTTAACGATCGATCGTACAGAGATCGATAATGAAGTCCTATTTCGACTTTCCAGGCTCCTGAACTCCAGTCCTCCTGCTCCCTCCAACGAAGCGATTCAATTCGACAGCATTGCGGAAGCACTCGTGGCCATTCGCAATGGAGCCTGTGTCGTCGTCGTGGACGACGAGCAACGTGAAAATGAAGGTGATCTGATTTGTGCGGCCCAGTTCGCCACCCCTGAGGCGATCAACTTCATGGCAACGGAAGCCAGAGGCTTGATCTGTCTCGCCATGGAGGGAGACCGCCTCGATGAACTCGATCTTCCTCTAATGGTGGATCGCAATACCGATGCCAATCAGACTGCCTTCACCGTGAGCATCGACGCTGGCATCGAACATGGCGTCACCACAGGCATTTCAGCCGACGATCGGGCGCGAACCATTCAGGTTGCCCTCAACCCGTCAACACGTCCTGCAGATCTCCGCCGTCCGGGACATATTTTTCCCCTTCGTGCACGCTCTGGGGGCGTCCTAAAGCGCGCCGGCCATACGGAGTCGGCTGTTGATTTATCCCTGCTGGCTGGTCTCAGCCCAGCTGGCGTTATCTGTGAAATTCAGAACACCGATGGCTCCATGGCCCGACTGCCCGAACTCAGGGCCTACGCCGATCAATGGGGATTAAAGCTGATCAGCATTGCCGATCTGATTCGCTACAGGCTCGAAAATGAGCGTTTCGTCAAGCGATTAGCGCACGCTGAACTCCCCAGTCAGTTCGGGGCCTTTCAAGCGATCGGCTACAAAAATGATCTCGATGGGTCAGAGCACGTTGCTCTGGTGAAAGGTGATCCGGCTTCTTTGCAGGAACCGGTCTTGGTGCGGATGCACTCGGAATGCTTAACGGGAGACGCCTTCGGCTCACTGCGCTGCGACTGTCGTCCTCAATTGGAGGCGGCTCTCCGCCAAATCGAAGCCGAGAAAGAAGGTGTCGTGGTTTACCTGCGACAAGAAGGACGCGGCATTGGCTTGATCAACAAACTGAGGGCTTACAGCCTTCAGGACGGCGGACTTGACACCGTTGAAGCGAATGAGCGATTGGGATTTCCTGCCGATCTACGCAATTACGGCGTTGGAGCGCAAATCCTCTCAGACCTTGGGATCCATCGATTGCGCCTTCTCACCAACAACCCCCGCAAGATTGCCGGATTGGGTGGATACGGCTTGCAAGTGGAAGAGCGTGTCCCCCTCGTCATGGATGCAGGAGACCACAATGCTGACTATCTAGCTGCCAAGCGAGACAAACTTGGCCACTTGCTGGAAGCCGACACGCCTTGCACTGTGCTGGCCATGACTTTGCGAGGGCAACCTGATACTTGGCCAGAGGTCCGGCAGCAAGTGGAGTTGGTGGCACACGACCACGGCTTCCAATTGGATGCGCTCCATGAACCAAGGTTGCTCGCTCTGTGGGACAGACCGCACTTTGTCTGGAAAATCAATCCTGGTGATCAGGATCCCTCGCCTTTAATTCAAGCGCTGGCCAAGATTTCAAGCACCGAGGCTTTAGGCCTGATGCGTGTTCCAAGCGAACGCATGGCACTGCATCCCCCTCAAACGTTGGAACGTCTCGACCGAGAGCTCAAAGATATAGAGGCCAATCAGAGGGCTGGCTTAATGATGACCAGCCCGGTGTTGTTGTTTTGGCGTCAAGGAAAACAATGACGCCGACACCATTCGATCAGCTGTCTTGGATCGTGACTTTGTTGATGCGTGCGCCGTTGTTCAGCTTGAGCACGACGTCCATATTTCCGGTGAGACCAAAAACGGTATGAACGCCATCGAGGTGTGGCTGCCCCTCGTAGCAGATGTAGAACTGTGAGCCCCCAGTGTTGCGACCGGCGTGGGCCATCGCAAGGGTTCCAGCCTGGTGCTTTTTCGAGTTGATCTCACAGTCGATCTGATAGCCAGGGCCGCCGGTGCCAGCCATTCCCTTCGACCCTTCACGACTGTTAGGGCATCCACCTTGTGCCATGAATCCAGGAATCACACGATGAAAAGCGAGGCCGTCGTAGAACCCGTCTTTTGCCAATTTGACGAAGTTAGCGACTGTTTTTGGCGCATCAGCCTCGAACAGCTCGAGCTCAATCTGGCCTGCTTCGGTGTCCATCAGGGCCTTGGTCATGGTGGCGCGAGCAAAGAGACACTTTAGAAACAAGGCAAGATGTCGGCGGCGAAAGGATTGCGATGGAACACCAAAATCCAGATCTATCCAAGGCACGTGTGGGAGTCATTGGCGGTAGTGGCCTGTATGCGATCGCCGGTCTTGAGGATGAACGGGAGCTGGAGGTTGAAACGCCTTATGGCCTTCCATCTGATCGATTGCGCGTTGGTCGTTTAGAGGGCATCGAAACCATTTTTCTGGCTCGCCATGGACGCCATCATCAATTTTTGCCCCGCGAAGTGCCCTACAGGGCCAATCTTTGGGCGATGCGTTCGCTTGGTGTGCGCTGGTTGATTTCAGTTTCCGCCGTTGGCTCCCTCCAAGCCTCGATACGGCCGCGAGACATGGTGGTGCCCAATCAATTCATCGACCGAACACAACAACGGCCTCAGACGTTTTTCGGAGAAGGATGTGTGGCCCATGTGAGCTTGGCCGATCCCTTTTGTTCCCGTCTCAGCCAGCTGGTATCGGAGGCGGCCGAGTCGTCTCTACCCAAGGGGCAAGCCTTACATCGTGGTGGCACCTACTTGTGCATGGAAGGTCCAGCGTTTTCCACCCGTGCGGAGAGCGAGCTGTACCGGAGTTGGGGATGTTCAGTGATCGGCATGACAAATCACACCGAAGCGCGATTGGCTCGAGAAGCTGAACTGGCCTACGCCTCCCTCAGCATGGTGACCGACTTTGATTGTTGGCATCAGGACCACGACGCCGTCACCGTGGAGATGGTGATGGGGAATCTGAGGGCCAATGCCGTGGCCACCGAACCCATCCTTCGAACGCTGATGCAACGGATCGGCCTTGAACGACCAGCATCACCTGCCCATACGGCATTAGCGAATGCACTTGTTACTCCAAAAGGTGTGGTGCCACTTGAGACTCGGCGAAAGCTTGAGCTGTTCACAGCCCCCTATTGGGGGACGTTGAATCAAAGCTGAGCAAGCGTGACGCCGCAGGTCTCCAGCGCCGGACGCAACTGTTGATCATGCTGGTCCAAAACACTTTTGGCCTGGTCCTTCGAAAGGTCTGCGGCCTTCATGAGAAGTGCAAGTTTGACGGAACCGTCAGACAGGCCCAAAAGGGCCAATCCTTCGACACGATCGACGCCGATGAGATCTCGCAGGATGCGAAGGGAACGGTCCACCAGCTTGCTGTTTCTGGCTGCCACATCCACCATGCGATTTCCATAGACCTTGCCCAGTCGGACCATCACGCTGGTCGATAAGAGATTCAGGGCCATCTTCGTGGCGGTGCCTGCTTTGAGTCGGGTGGAACCCGTTAACAATTCCGGTCCGGTCAGCAGACGGATATCAATATCGCAGGGCAAAGGGGCTTGATCTTTGGGAACACAGGCCATCGCAATCGCGAGGGCACCGATTGATCGGGCGTAGGACAAACCACCACGCACGTAGGGCGTCGTGCCTCCAGCCGCAATGCCCACTAAACAATCCCCCTGCTGGAATCTATGCCGATCCAAGTCATCACGACCGGCCTGTTCCAGATCCTCAAGACCTTCTGAACTTCGCAACAGGGCTGGGGCGCCTCCAGCCAACACCCCTTGCACAAGCTCGGGATCACTACAAAACGTTGGAGGGCATTCAGCGGCATCCAGAACACCAAGCCGCCCAGAGGTCCCGGCGCCAAGATAAAATAACCGACCACCGCCAAGAAGCCGCTCAGAAATGGCATCCACAGCGGCGGTTAATGCAGCGGACGCACCCGCAACCGCCTCCTGGGGACGCCGATCTTCGTCCACAAACAAGTTCACAAGATCCGCTGTCGTCAATTCATCCAATTGGCGACTACGCGGATTGCTTTGCTCCGTGAGTAGGTGACCTCGGTCATCAGAGGGCTGAAGCGTGGGATCAAAAGCAGCCATCTCGTTAAAGAAGTCCTTCGAGACGTTTTCTCAGAGCATCCAAGTCAGGATTGGATTCAGCGTCGCCTGATGAATCGGAATCAGGCGCGGGTTCAGCCGCCGCAAGCTCCTCGTCCTTCCACTGACTCACATCGCGGTTGGATTCAGGGGGGGCCATGAACAAACGCTCTTCATCGTTGCCAGGCACAAAACCAGCTTCAATCAGGCGTGCCTCATACCCGGCATCTCGACAGAACAATTCCACATCCTCAAGATCCAAGCCCTCAACGGTTGGAACCGGAAAATCTTGGGCTTCAAGCAACCCTGCATAACGCTCAGCGTCTTCCGGGTTTTCAAACAGCAGCACAACCGTGCGTCCAGCGATCTCCAGCGAATGAATGCCCTCGCTGTCCGTGCCAGCGTCAAACAAAAGCACGTGAACGCGCATCCCTGAACCATCGATCCAATCTGGAGCGGAGTCTCTCACCGACCCAAGGAACGATGCAGCTGCAGAGGTAGGAATTACCTCACTGGATCTCAGATTCGAGCGCTAGTTCCTGCAAACGTCGATATAGAGCCCGTTCGTCTTCACCCAAGTCGGAAGGGATCACGACCACCACTTCAACGAGTTGATCGCCCAGTTGATCGTCGATGGAGAGTCCCCGCCCCCGCAGACGTAGGAGACGACCGCTGGAAGAGCCAGGAGGAACCTGCAAGGTGACAGGACCATCAAGGGTTGGCACATCCACGGCACAACCGAGGGCCGCATCAGGGGGAAAGAGCTCCAATTTGTAGTGCACCCGCAGTCCATCAACACGCAGTCCCTCGTCGGTGATGACGCGCAGCTGCAGGAAATGATCTCGTCCACCTGGAGCAACACCCTCAAGCCGCAAACGCCAACCATCACCAGCAAACGGTGGGGTATCGAGCTGAATCTGAGTTCCGTCGCCAAGGGTGAGTTCCACCTGGGTTCCCAAAAGCGCCTGGTCTGGGGTGAGCTCCACAACAGATTCAAGATCTTCGACGGCCAGTACAGGCGGGGGTGGTACGGGTGCTGCCACGGGTCGTGCCGATGACTCGTGCCCATCGGTTGCCTGCCAAGGCATGACCTCGGGTTCAGGTTCAGTAACGTCGTGACGTTCTCGCCTCCCGAAAATCACATCGAGGTAATCCTCAAAATCAGGAAACCCCGTTGAAAAGGGGTCGTCATCGGCCGCTACTGCACCCCCTCCCCGCTGCCAAGCATCCCGACGTCTTGGATCATTGAGAACCGCATACGCCTCATTGACGAGTTTAAATCGCTCTTCGGCAACGGGATCATTTCCATTCAGATCCGGGTGCCAACGACGCGCTTCCCGACGGAATGCTCGTTTGAGTTGCGCAGCATCGCTATCGGGGCGGATCCCGAGCAGGGACCAATAATCAGGATTAGCGGTAGATGTCATCGTCCCAAGCGGATGCATCACGCCGGTTCAACCCACGGCTGCGATCGGGGGGACGACTGGGGGCTCCCCAAGGGTCCTCATCCCAATCATCTGAGAACAATTCATCCTTCAGGGAACCGAGGGTGCTGCGAATGCCCTGAAGAGGACTGCCATCGGATTGACGCTCAGCGGAGAGGCGTCGGTTCAATCCAAACAAAGCTTCCTCCAAACCGCTCACGCTGAGATCAATCTCCTGCAGGTCGTCTGCAGCCAAACAGTCCTGCACATCCCGGATAGCCATTTCCACAGATCGTTGCTGACGTTCTGCGCCATAGGGACCCAGTTCAAGCGCCGCATCGCGCAACCGGCGCTCTGCTTGTGAAAGAAGGGTTTGCGCTCGATTGCGCCGCTCAATTTGATTCCGTTTGCGGCGATCTTCATCAGCTCTGGCCTCAGCTTCAGCAAGGAGAGCCGTCACCTCATCTTCATTGAGATTCGAACCGCCTTGAATCGACACCGATTGTTTACGGCCAGTCGTTCGATCCGTGGCACTGACCTGCAGCAATCCATTGGCATCAATATCAAATGCCACTTGCACCTGAGGAACGCCGCGGGGTGCAGGAGGAATTCCAGAGAGGCGAAAGCGTCCTAAGGACTTGTTATCCGATGCCATCTGGCGCTCTCCTTGCCAGATATGAATTTCAACCGAGGATTGATTCGCTTCGGATGTACTAAACACATCGGATTGACGCACTGGGATGGGGGTATTACGTGGAATCAAAACCTTCATCAAGCCGCCCACCGTTTCCAGGCCGAGGGACAGCGGCGTGACGTCGTTCAACAACAGATCTCGGAGTTCCCCAGTCAGGATCCCGGCCTGGACTGCGGCACCAATGGCCACAACCTCATCTGGGTTGACCGACTGGCATGGATCAATTGGAACGAGGGTACGAACCAGTTGCTGAACCATCGGCATCCTGGTGCCGCCCCCCACTAACACCACATCGTCAATGTCATCTGGTGCCCAGCCAGAATCACGCAAAGCAACCTGCACAGGATTGAGCAAACGATCGAGAAGGTCCGGGCAGAGGCCTTCAAATGTGGGTCGGTCCAGGTTGACTTCGATATGCAGAGGACCCTCATTCCCCGTTGCAATAAAGGGCAAGGAAATGGGTGTCGTTAAGACACCAGACAGTTCTTGCTTTGCCTTTTCTGCAGCCTCAGTAAGCCGTTGCAGCGCCTGGCGATCGCGTCGCAGATCAATGGAATGCTTCTTTTCAAAGGAAGCAGCTAACCAATCAACGATGCGCTGATCAAAGTCGTTGCCACCGAGCTGGGTATCACCGTTCGTCGATTTGACATCAAAAACACCATTGGCAATGCGAAGCAGCGACACATCGAAGGTGCCACCACCGAGATCGAAAACGAGAACGCGGCGGACAGCACTGCGATCAAATCCATAGGCCAATGCTGCCGCTGTTGGTTCATTCAGGATGCGCTCAACTGAAATACCAGCCAACCGACCGGCATCGCGCGTTGCTTGCCGTTGGGCATCATTGAAATAAGCCGGGACCGTGACGACAGCGGCTTCGACGGTTTCGCCCAAATAAGTGGATGCATCGTCCACAAGCTTTCGAATGATGCTGGCGACCAACTCCTCGGGGGCATATTCCCGCTCCGTAACGGGGCAAGGTACACGGACTTGCCCCCGTTCATTAGCCCGGACGGTGTAGGGCACGGAAAGACTGCTGTCGTCCAACTCATCCCAATCCCTACCGACGAACCGTTTGAGATTCGAGAAGGTATTGCGTGGGCTTAAAACCAGCTGCCGCCTGGCAAGTTGGCCAACAAGAAGCTCTTGATCCTTGGTATATCCGACAACGGATGGAGTCGTGCGGCCGCCTTCGGCATTGGCAATCACTTGGGGGCGCCCAGCTTCCAAAACGGCGACAACCGAATTGGTGGTCCCTAGATCGATTCCGACGATCCGACCCATACCCGCAAACAGTGGGACCTCAGGCTAACGGCCGGTTCCGAATAAGCCTCCACATCACGCGCATGGATGCGTATTCGGTAGGAGAGGAATCCCAGGACCGATCTCCCCCATACTTTGTAGCGGTGTGATCTCCCGGAGAATGTCCAGCAAGTTGGACGATCGGTACCAACTCCGAAAACGACCGGTAACCGAAAAGCTGGTGGACGTTGGTTTCAAAAACCTGGCGATCAGCCTTGCGTCGATCGTGGCCCTGATCCTGTTCGCCATCTTGATTGTGGTGTTTCAGGGGGGCCTGCCAGCCATGGTTCGGTATGGCTGGCAGTTTTTAATAACGTCCAATTGGAACCCCGTCGATGATGAATACGGGGCTGGGGCCGCGATCTACGGAACATTGGTGACGTCGCTTCTATCGTTATTAATTGCAGTTCCACTGGGCATTGGAACTGCAATTTTCATAACCGAAAATATTATTCCGCAGAAGATAAGAAACCTTATTGGCTTAATGGTGGAGTTACTGGCAGCAATCCCATCAGTTGTTCTCGGTTTATGGGCAATCTTTGTGATGGAGCCATTCATTCGGCCTGGCTTGGAGATTTTATACAACTATTTTGGATGGTTTCCTCTCTTTAGCTCTCCACCAATGGGGCCGGGAACATTACCAGCGGTGTTGATTCTGGTGGTGATGATTCTCCCAATCATCACAGCAATCACCCGTGATTCACTTCAGCAAGTACCAGAGAAATTAATTCAGGCAGCGTATGGCGTAGGCACAACACGCTGGGGCGCAATTATGAACGTAACGCTACCCGCAGCAATCTCTGGAATCGTCGGAGGGGTGATGCTTGCCCTTGGTCGGGCGATGGGCGAAACAATGGCGGTAACGATGATTATTGGGAACTCAAATAACTTTAGTTTCTCCTTATTGGCACCCGGCAATACAATTTCTGCGATGTTAGCCAACCAATTTGGAGAGGCTGATGGTTCGCAGGTTTCATCACTGATGTATGCGGC
>QCVM01000004.1:0-65002 GCA_003210375.1 Synechococcus sp. AG-686-B21
ACAGCATCCTCTTGGTGGCAAAACTGTCCCGTTTAACGAGGGATGCAGCATTTGCCTTGACCCTCATGAAGGACAGCAGCATTCAGTTCTGCGTTGCTTCCATGCCATCAGCAGACAACTTCCAACTGGGGATCTACGCACTGCTGAATCAAATGGAGAGGGAACAAGTCAGTTCACGCACTCGTGCTGCTCTTGCTGCTGCCAAAGCAAGAGGAGTGAAGTTGGGGAATCCCAAGAATCTGGAGAACTGGAACCGCACCAGGAAGCAAGCAGCAAGGAAATTTGCAGACCAGCATTCCAACCTCATCTGGTCGTTGCGTAATAAGGGGCGAACTCTCCGTGAGATCTGTGAGGTGCTTAACGATGCGGGAATATCAACTGCCAAAGGTGGTGTCTTTCATCCAGTTCAGGTGACACGCATACTGCGACGGTCACCGAACCCTGCACTGTGATGAAACTCTTACTACCACCATCCTTCTCCTTATCGCATCACCAGTAATGGCAGCAGTCCGGCGAGACATGTATGGGGTGTTCTGCTTCCATAAAAGTAGGCAGAGCATGTTCTTAGGGCAAAGACCGGTACCTGAGAGGAGAACCGGATGGACCTCTTCTATCAATAAAGTCAGTTCTAAATTGTTATTCCGTTATTTTGTTATAAGGTTCAAAAGATTACTTGCAATATTTGCCAAAAAGGTTCTGAGCATCCTCAACTCCCAGTTCTTTTGCTTTCTTCCAGTCATTACACGATAATTCAGTCTTATTAACAGATGCGTAAGCAACACCGCGGTACAAATAAGCAGTTGGAAGGGCATTTGATCCAGGATTATTCAGCAAATATTGGACTGCTATATCGCATTGATTTAATGCAACATCATAGCGATCGTTCATAAGATTTACTCGGCAAAGAGTAAGAAATGGAAGTTTATCTTTCGGATTTATATCTACTGCTTTTCTGCAGTCGTTCAGCGTGTTCTGGTAATTACCTAGATCTCCATTTACGAAGCAACGGTTTCGATACGCCATTCCACTTTCCGGATCAATTTCAAGTGCTTTATTACATGCAACAAGCGCACTTTTATTTTCACCAATAACATTTTTTAGTTGGCAAATACCAGCATGCACTTTCGCGTTAGATGGATCCAAAGAGATTACTTGCTGGCAGTCCTTAATTGCTTGCCGATAATTTCCTAGTTTTTGATTTGCTGTGCATCGATTAATATAACTTGTAGGCAACGAAGCATCGATAGCAATCCCTCTATCGCAATCTTTTATTGCATCCTTGTACTGTCCAGTCTGCACCTTGGCGCCACAAAGACTTGCGTATATTGCCGCATCACCCGCATTTGGGAAAATTTTGTCTCTTCCAAAATCAAAGAATAACGCTTTATTGTAAGCACCAACAGCACCTGAGTAATCACCTGAATTAAACCTTTTTAAACCATTTTTACTGGCATCATCTTTTATGTAATTACTGCATTTGACAAGACCCATGCCTATAGCAAAATATATTAATGAATTCTTCAAAAAAGATTTGTTCATTACTGCTCAGGTTGCAATGAAATTTTTACTTTCATAACAATAGGAAGTTAAAGGTAAGTTGGGAAGGAGAGTGATCGATCTTTAAATAAAAAATACTTTTTTAGCAATATCTTTTCTGAAATGCCTCTGCAAGGGAATCAACCTCAATCTTCGCCCATTTACCTTCCCATCTTCGTAAGGAGCGCCTACAGTCCACGGCATAGGAAATATCGCTGTTCACCCCTCCGACTCTGTTAATTCGATATCCAGAAATCTCCACAACGCTTCCATTACGACTTTTGAGTTTGGAGTACACATCTCTTCCCTGCCCAAAACGACCTTCATATGAGTACCCAGCAGGTATTGACTCCATCTCAACAGGTCGTGTGATCTGACTTTGATATCTCGCACACCTCGATATTGAGATTCCAATAACTATTGCGAATATCGTGGAAGACACCTGAAAGAATTTTTTCATATGTAAATACTAGCAGAAGAGTATTAACGCACCACTGGCACAGGATCTTATTTATTGGCATTGATTGATTACCCACTGACCAGCATCCTTATCGCCCAGAGATGATGCTGCGTTCCAGTCTTCACATGCACTTTTTAGGTCTCCAATATGTTCTTTGATGATACCGCGGTTTTTATAACCAAGTGCAAATTGCGGATTGATCTCTATTACTTTATTGTAATCAGCAATTGCTCCTTGATAATCTTGTAAACCACTTTTGGCAAGACCACGGTTGTAATAGGCACTGAGGTTTTGCGGATCAATCTCTATCACCTTGCCGTAATCAACAATTGCTCCTTGATAATCTCCTAAATCATCCTTTGTACTGCCACGGTTGTAGTAGGCGTTGGCATATTGCGGATTAATCTCAACTGCTCTGTCGTAATCAGCAATTGCTTCTTGATAAACCTCCAACAGCGCCCTGGCATTACCGCGATTAAAGTATGCAGTGGAATACTGAGGATTAATCTCTATTGCCTTGCTGTAATCAGCAATTGCCCCTTGATGATTGTTTAAATACTCTTTAACAATTCCACGGTTGTTATAAGTTTCTGCATGCAGCGGACTAATTTCTATTGCCTTATTGTAATCAATAATTGCTCCTTGATAATCACCAGAATTTCTCTTAGCAGCACCGCGATTGGTGTAGGCAGCAGCAAATTGGGGATTAATCCCTATTGCATTATTGTAATCAACAATTGCCCCTTGATAGTCTTTTAATTTTCTTTTAGCAACACCACGGTTATTATAAGCATCGGCATATTGTGCATCTATCTTTATCGCCTCATTGAAATCAGCAATTGCTCCCTGATAGTCTTTTAAATAATACTTGGCAAGTCCAAGATTATAATAAACATGCGCACCGCCATTCTTGGTGTCCTGCTGACCAATGTCTATTGCCGTATTGAAATCTGTAATTGCCCCTTGATAGTCTTTTAGTTCCAACTTTACTAGTCCACGATTATAGAAGGAATCCATATCCTGCGGATTAATTTCTATTGCCTTGGTGTAATCGGTAATCGCTCCAAGATGATTACCTTCTTGATATTTTTCTACTCCACTGTTGTAATAGTTTTTCGCCAAGGGGTTCGCAAAAGCATTGATAAATGAAGACCCAAGCGCAAGCACAGACAGTGCAGCAGCAATAGCAGTGGTCCTACGAGACATATATGGGATGTTCTGCTTCCATAAAGGTAGGTAGGGAATACTGGCATAGCAATCAAAGACTCATTGGGAACGAAGCAGTGGGACCTCTTCTACCCCTAATCAGGGAAATAGGGTTGGTAGTTCTTCTTTACCAACTCCTTCTCTTTGACAAAACTCTTATAGACACTTGCACGGTGCTGATGAGGAAGGTGACGCGCTGAATATGCTCTCGCCACTACTGAAGCAGAAGAAGTTGGTTCATTCCTAGTCAATTAGTCTTTGAACAGCGGACGATTTCTTAAATTAGTTTAAGTCGTCTTTAAGATTTCTCAGCGTCTTCTAATTCTTTTGCTTTTTTGAAATCCTCATACCCCGCTTCATTATCACCTAACTCTGCTTTTGAAATTCCACGATTCATGTAGGCATCAGGATCATCGGGATCAATTTCTAGCGACTTAGTGAAGTCATCAATTGCTGAACTATGATCACCTAATTCTGCTTTGGAATACCCACGATTATAATATGCTACTGCATAATTAGGGTCAATCGAAATTGCTTTTGTGTAATGCTTTACCGCTCCTTGGTTATCACCCAAAGAACTCTTGACATTGCCTAGACCATTGAAAGCATTTGCATAAAGAGGATTTAGTTCTATTGCTTTTGAGTAATCAACAAGTGCTTCCTTATATTCTCCCAATCCTTCCTTTGAAATGGCGCGATGCAGATAAAATTTCTCCTCATTTGGATTTAATGCGATTGCCTTGTCAAACTCATCACAGGCATTGAGATATTCCTCGTTTTCTTTGTATTTAATGCCTGCATCAAAGCAAATAGTTGCCTGATCAATATTTTTCGAATTTATATCGGAAATATTCTCTGAAGAGACAGATTGATAGTGCTTATCTAGAAGGTCCTGATCACCGTGATCTCCTGCTTCGTCTTTCTTCTCCTGCTTTTTATTAACTAGATATTTTTGAATATCCTCTCCAAGTGCCTCAACAGCATATTCATGATCATAGGGACCAAAAACATCTTGAATTATGGTGGCGGCAATAAAGGGAAATTGTTTCCAATCTTTGAATACAACAAATTCATTGGTCTCTTTAACATACGCACCTCCATTCCAGTCAACCAAATAAGTGCATGATCTTCCTTGCTTCCATGTTGAGTCCTTGCTGCCCCAAAAAACTTCTTGGCGACCATCCTCAATATCATTGATATGTAATTCCGGCGGATCACTCTCACTAAAACTAGTTTTTGTCATTAGTTTTTTGACCCATGAGTCCATTCCCTTTGCCATAAGTGTGCATTCATTATTGATTTCTTCATAGATCTCGACAAGATGATTGTTTACAAATTTATCTAGAGAAGTGTTGTAGGCATCCGCTTTCTCAATTCCGGCAAGAGTTTGCTCCACTGAATCAAGAAAGACTAAAAGTCGAATTAGGAATTCTGCCCACTCTCTCCTAATATTTAAAACGAAAAGTTTAACCTTCCCTCTTACCTGTGCATTGAACCATTCGTCATTTCTAGACGAGTAGTAATGGATTGACATGGCACTAGCACAGAGCGACTTCCTTACCCATTCTTGTAGTGGCGGGTGGGACTCACTATGAAAGGAGTAATTCCTATTCAATAAATCAGAATATTCAAAAAGTACATCGATGATTTTGTCGCAAGAATAAAGTTGATCGAACCTTTCATTTCCATAAATTTTCCAGTCTTGAAGAAAGTCTTCTGTTACTTCTTCTGTCTCATCCAGATATTCCCCCGAAGTATCATAGTTTTCAGGCACATCGAGAAGACCTGATTCTACGAGGAATATTAGAAAATCTACAGTGGCAAGTTCTTTTTTTAAGACCTCATTGCTCAACTTTTTTTCCTCTATATCCTCTTTAACTTTCAGTGCAATCCCGCCTCCTGTACCTCCCACTAAGGCAGCAGCAGCAACTAAGGACTTTTGAGCGCCTGTTGCTGAGATGATCAATACACCCGCTAGTCCAGCACCGAAGGGGATTGCTAAGCGTTTGTAGTCCATTGATTTCAGCAACGGGCAATGTCTCAAATCAGTTTAAGTTGTTTTCATTTTTTGTCTTCTCTCTTTCTCTCTTCAACTGCTTCTTTAATCCCCCATTTATCAAAAAGGTCTGACTCCTTCCTTTTAAGTATAGGGATCTCTACTATTGTTAGATAGTATGCGACGCAAAGTCCTGGACCAATAATCCAGTACCACCAAGGACTAGCGACTGAGGCAAGCAAAATTCCGACCACAATTGATGGCAAGCAAGTGAAATAACCACCACCATTTATTGCAAATCCCATTGATATACTGCATAAAGGGAATAATGCTAGAAGTAGTAATTGCCAGGGATTGCTGTTTTGAATAGATAAGTATATTGGTGCTATTACAGAAAGCGCACCAAGAAGTGTAGAGAATATATTTGTACCGGACTGCAGCATCGTTGTTTTTACTTCTAATCGGAGTAGATATCTAACTTTTTTTTCTAGTGTTAAAGTATCATTAGTAATTTCTTCTTCCTTGTTTGATTGCTTATGAGTCCCACTTAATGCAGTAAGGAAACCTGTTAACCAAGCAAAATAAGAAAAGACAATCTTTATTCCATTCCCTCCTGCTGGATCACCAATATTAATTGAGAGTAAACCACCTTTCCTGATTACCCATTCGCCTACTAATACTAGAACGATACTAATAACCATGGTAAATATTTTCGTCAACACCTTCCTGTGCTCTTTTCCAGGATTAATCCATACACCGAGAATTGTTCCTATTGCAGTCATAACTAAAAAATATCCTGAGTAACTCACTAATCCATAAGGGAAACCTTTGAATGAAAGAACTATCGTTGCTGTTAATAAGAACCAATTAATTAGTGCTAGGTTGGCAACAAGCATTTTATTTCAATTGTTACACCTTATGCTAGAACAAAATTCAAGACATAACCATTCTTCTTCTGTATCAGAATATTTCTCAAATAACCATTACTTCTCGAATGACTCATGGATCTAACCTATTACCAAGAAATTGAAGCGTCTACTAGATAAAACTTCGAATAGGTGATCTCCTCGAAATGCTCCTCTAGCAGTTTTGCTATATGCCTGGTAATCTTGATTAATTCTGACCTCGAATATTGTGACTTCATATACCATCAATTCTTTTGGTGAACTTACCTATCAAGAGGTAATGCAAGAATGCCTTAAAGAAATCGAGGAGCGCAGAGAAATACAAGGAAATCCTAGTCACTATTGCATTACACTCGAACGTGTAGGAGGTCATGAAAGTATCTTGGTTGATAATATTTCAGAGTTAGACTATGCAGTTAATCAAATTATCACTACTCTTAATGGCAGGGAATGGAATGACGACGATCTTTATGTATCTATTGAAGGTATTTACAAAGAGAAAGACTTAGTCACTCCCCTCTATGTTGAATTGCTCAATGATGACCCTGATATTGATTTCTGACAAGTGTCCAGATGTAAAGGTGTGGGAGGTTATTCTTGCTAAGACTTTCTGCAAACAAGCAGAGGAACTCTCTAAGGATTCTTTACCAGTTAAATTAAAACGGGATCTAACCTCTGATGGACTCTTTTACTGAATACACAAAGGAGCAACTTGCTGCTGCTTTTCAGAACGAGTACGAATACTTAATACATGACGACTTTGATCCTGATGAAGATATGAGTTCTGATGAGCACTTGGAATGGACTAAAACACTGTCTGCGAATGAGTTAAAGGTTGAAATCAAGGAAAGTATTGATACTGAAAATTGCTGCTTAGAAGATGTCGATAAAAAATCGTTTAATGACTACATGGAGAGGTGGTTAAATCTCTGACTTTTATCAGAGGATTCTGTATGATGATTATTAATGTAGACCGACTGCTATGTCTAGCGCATTAAATGCTTTTAGTGACGAATCTGGGCAAGATCCTGCTGAAGTAAAAAAATTTGTTCAGGACACCTACAGTGATATATTCCCAGTCATAACCCAAATTAATAAGGCAGGGGAGGCAGTCGATTTCTTTCACCGCTGGAATAAAGAATTCAGTAATAATGGAGAGTTCTCAATTCTAGATGCTCTTGTGATATTCGATGACTTAGAACTAATCACTAGAAAGAGTTATGAGAACGCACTCTTGCTATTAGATTATGCCAGTAGTCATGGTGTTATAGAACTTGACTGCTCACAGTTTGTAGAGAGTAAAGAATCCTCAACTCCAGAGAAAATAGAAATAACAATTGAACAACTCAGGCAAGCAGTAATTAATGATTATGCATATCTCTGTGCTGACGAAGGAGGTACAGAATCTGATGAAATATCTTTAGAGGATTATAAAAAGTCTGTTTCAGAAATGACATGGGAGAAGTTGATGGAAGAGACCAGTGTCAATGCGGAAGAACCCTCAGACAAACCTCATGAGATGACTCTTGAGGAGTACATAGAAATTTGGGGGGCAAGAACTCAGTATGCAGATTTGAATTACATCAAGAATGAAGATGGAAGTACATATTTAAGCGAGTAGTCAATAACCATATAAGATATAATACGATTACCAATGTATTAGAAAACAGTGTTGAGCATAGAAGTCATTGGACTAGTCGTACTGGCGTTATTGCTATTGTTCTCGTTGAAGCGACATAAAAATCTTGGTGTTAAATACATGTTAGCATGTAAAAATTATACCAATCTTCTAGAGAAGTTTGGCAATGCTGATACGATTTATTCGACTTACTTCAATGATGCTTTTGAAAAGTCGGATAATCGAAAAGATCTTATTGAGTACTTCCGTAGCGAAATGGAACTTGTCTACCAAAGAACAACGATTGGCAGCAAGGGAGATGATTTTGATTCGTACACCGAACAAGAAAAACTTGATGCGCAAACCTGCTACATCATTCGGCAGATTGTGCGACCTTGGATGCCTGAGATTGATGCTATGGCAGGTCACTACTTCGATAAACATCAAGAGCAATAAGTAGTTTTTGACTCCTCAAAACAACGCTAGTAATTCATTGTTGTAGACAGCGTTGTATTTACTTTCTCTGCAAGATGTGGATGGGTTTCGGCGACTTCTTTCAGTCTCCTTTTGTAGTTGAACCGTTGGGCGCGTGAAGTGGTCTTCAGGTACTCCAGCGCGACCTTGTGCAGGTAGTCGTGACCATGGAACGTCCAGAACCCTTCGCGGTTCTTCCTGACCCTGTTGAGGAACCCCGTGAAGTCGTTCATCGGTGCAGTCACCAGGTCTTCAAGGGATGAGAGCGAGAACAGGGTCTTGAGGTTGTCTGGTGCGTTCTCCCAGGTTGTTTTCAGATCCTTAGAGAGGACACCCATCAGTTCCTGACTCCTATCGAGGGAACGCCTCTTCCGCAGGGCGACCGCACTGGTGTCCCCTTCGTACTGAGTCTTGAACCCATAGACGGTGACCAACTTGTCCAGATCACCCTTGAAGCGATCCACCTCTTCCTCTTGAACATTGTTTGGGATGAGGACTTGAACCAGTGACTTGAAGTCCCGTGGCATCCCTTCGGCAGACCCCTGGAAGCGTTTCTCCTTGAGATACCTATTGAACGTTCCCTGAGAGACCTGGGGATGGATGGCACCGTCTTCCATCGCATCCTTCAGTTCCTCGTCCGTGAGGTTGTGGACGAGGTAAATCGTTGACCACTTGGGTGGGAGCGACTCCGTCAGATCCTCAAGACGAGTGTCCAGACCTATCTGGAGAAGTTTTGACCACACCTTCTCTGTGATGGGCGAACGGTCACGCAGGGATCTGAAGTCATCCGCAGAGAGAGCGTCCTTCGCCGATGCAATCACGGAGCAAGTGCGGAGTATGTCGTCCGCGGTCCCTGTGATGGAGCACTCCACCAGTTGTTCCAAGTAGGCAGTAACGGACTTCCCTTGTGGCAACACGGCAGTTCCTAAGAAGAGGAGCGACTTTCTCCGCAACGATAAGTCGTAGAGAATGGTCAGTCAAGGGAGTGTCTACACGACGTCTCGGCGCGGAGAAAGTCGTTTATAATAAGTGCATCGGAGGGGGATGAGTCAACGACGGGAGTCAAGACCACCCACTTGGAAGTCACCGAGACAGTGAGTACCCGTGACGGGATGTCTCAGATCTACACCTTGTTATGAACAACACAATGACCGACCTTCAAATGCAACAGGAGTCCCCAGACTCTTCACTTTCTAGAGAAACGCGTTATTCAATTCTTATGGATCATTGGTGCAACCTTATGTACGGATTGCAGAATGATCTCATCGGACGAGATGAAGTGAATGAAAGTTCCCAGTACCTGATGAAGAAACTGAATATCCCCTTTGAAAATGGGTTCGCGTACCTTTCAGTTTTCCGTTCTCAGTTGAAAAAGGACAAGGTGGATCGACTCCAACTTGAGAATGGTCTTGTCCTGAACGTCGAATGATTTTTGAGACAATTAACTCAGACTGTCCTTAAACCCCCTCTCTTATACAACGTAAGTCGTATCGGAGAGGACTGAGAGAGAATAAAAATCCAGGAGGTTGAAATGACTTAAATGTGATCCATAGGAATCACGGATTTGTTTAAATTAGTTTTACGAGAGTTTTTGCATAAGGTCAGGGTTTTAACTCCCTGACTTTTTTGTGTCTTGAATCAGAAGTAGATGGTGAAAATATCTTGCGATTAGTAGACCCTGATATCTCCTCAGAAGCAGTAAGAGACTTTAGACCAGACCAACACTCCAGATCTGACAAGGAAGGAACCGTATCTCATTTATCGATGCCCATACACTTAGAGTATATGCACATTGGTGGAAAGAATTGATGCCACAGACATACGAAGACTGGGAGAAACATTCCCAAAAAGCATTTGCATGAACAGAGAACAAATAACGCTACATGAATCACAATTGATACCTGCAAAAAGTATTTCTAAAATCGTCCCGCTACCTTACTCATGATTCATACTCTCTCTTCACCAGAATCTCAATGAGAGCGTGAGGAGCAATTCTTTTTTTCCTCGATATTTCCTGAATTATTTCAAAAACAACAGAACTAACTCGTATTGACTTCATTTGACTAACTCACTACGGTTGTTCTGAAACCATTCATAGTGCGTGATCAGGTAATCCAGGGTTCCTGTTCTGGATCGTCTGAGTTGATCGGATAAGGAATCAAACTTTTGCAGAGTGGTCTGATTCCTTTTTCCAAAAAACAGATTGATATTTTTTTGATCTGATTTAGCAAGAGTCTTCATAGAGATGTCTTGGTCGGGACATCTCTATTTATTCTCTCTAGAAGACCAGATCTGAATTCTGATAGTCCAACACCAGATCAGGGTCCTGGTGGTATCGATAGGAGTAGTAATCCTTGAGGTTGTAGAACGCATGGTGGTCCCAGTTCCATGGTTTGATCACCACACCCCTATTCCCTTCTGTAGTGGTCTTAAGGAGTTTCTGGATCCTTGGAGAAACCTTCTGGTGAATTAGGTGATCTAAGTACCAAAGGTGGTTCAGAGGGTCAGGTAGAGCACCCAGATGGAGATGGGTGTGGAATGCAGTGATCTGCCGTCCTCTAGTGGTTACTAGTTTCCGTTCATGGAAGAACACCAGATGCGGTCTTAATGGTGGTTCAGGAAGTTTCTTGAGGGGTTGATTTAACAGCGTCGTTAAGAACACATTCCTGAAGTGTCTGGAGTGACTGGTTGCGGTTTCAGATCGAGTCGGGAGATCGTTCCAGAGCAATGTGATGAACCACTGGGGTTGGAAGTTGTTTTCCCATTGATCTCTGATCAGTTCCTGGAGGACCTTTGGATGAGATCTAGTCTTTTGATGGATCCTTTGGAGTTTCTGATTCAGAAGTGTCCTTGAGGATATTGACTGATTCACTCCCGTTGGTCGTGAATGAACCTCTCTACGATCGGTTCTTCTCTTATGGTTATTTGTTTTATTTGATTTGGGGTAACTCATTGGTATGACTGTTCCTATAGAGTCTTATGGAGATTTAAGGGTTATCTCTGGGTACACCGAGTCCCTTACGAAATCCATCTGATTCCAAGAACTCTTATGAGCAAAGTTGGACAATCTTTACCTCTGTAAAGGGTCTAAATATCTTCGTCTTTGTGTTTAGTAATTATATAGGCAAGTTGTATTCAAGTCAAGATATGTTGGGTGTATGCAGGGTAAGACTGCGAGAGATATTGAAAGCATCCATGTTTATAAATGTATTTCAGGCGAATGGGATCACTATATAGTCTTTGTAGATTTAATATTTTATTTTTAACCCAAGGGTTAAGAAAAATCTAGAAGAGTTCCAACGGGATGAGAAGAGTTGGCTGAGAGACCCATTTGTCTTCGTGGATAAGGGTCGTGCGATGCCTGATGGTTCTCCCGCACTCCTCAAAACCCGTCAATACCTGCGAAGACACACAGCAGAGGGGATTTGGAAGGAGTTGTTGCGTAAGGGGTGGGAAAGGTTCCTGCTGTCTGGGGTGCTGAAGCAGAACCTTGATCGGTGCCCACTTGCCAGTGCTCAGAATCTCTTTTGTTCTTGCTGTAGAGAGGAGCAGTAGAAGAGAATGAGCGTTTTAGTTGTTTGATGCGTCCCAGATAAATCCAATTTCATTTAGCAGTTTGATTCGTTCTTCTGACATTCGATTTCCTGATTTTTCCCTTCGTTGAACACTGACCCACACCCCAAGTTCTGATTGCTTTATTGGGACTCTTGAATGCCCATTTTTATCGATATATTGCTTAAGTTGTTGGTAATTTTCCTGCCAAATGTATTCCAATGGGTCCCAAATAAATCCAATTGAATCGAGCAATTTACTGTATTCTTTCAACAGTTTGCCTCGTTTTTTTAATATTCTTTGATATGCACTCCAACCCCCAAGAATTGGATATTTTTGAGGCACATTCGCATCACCATGCTCTTCAATATATTGCAAAAGTTGATTGTATTGATCATGCCACTCTTGCTCCAGGGGATCCCAGGGGAATTTGATATCATTTAGTAATTCAATACGTTGTTCTGATAATTTGTCTTTCTTATATGCTCTCCTCTGCGATTCAACCCAAGTCCCAAGCATGGGAT
This sequence comes from Synechococcus sp. AG-686-B21, assembly GCA_003210375.1. Taxonomy (GTDB): domain Bacteria; phylum Cyanobacteriota; class Cyanobacteriia; order PCC-6307; family Cyanobiaceae; genus Parasynechococcus. Next base: position 12,272 of record QCVM01000004.1, read on the forward strand.
CTTTAGAAGGAACCTTGGCATTACCATTTTGATTAATATAGTGTTTTAGTTGTTGATATTTTTTATGCCATTCTTCCTCAAAAGGATCCCAAGCAAATCCGACATCATCTAGCAGGTGAATACGTTCGTCCGATAATTTATCTCTTGACCTTAATCTTCTTTGACCGGCAACCCATATTCCTAGTTTTGGATTTGACCTGGGAATCCTGGAATCACCATTTTCCCTTACATATTTATTGAATTCTGCGTATTGTTCTTGCCAGTCTTGTTCTTTTACATCCCATATAAAACCTACAGCATTAAGAAGTCGAATGCGTTCTTGTGATGGTTTCCTTCCTCTTTGTTTGGAAATCCAATTCCCAAGGACTGAATGATTTCGAGGAACTCTTGAATTACCATTATCTTCAATATATTGCTTGAGATGACCATACATTTCCATCCAATTTTCTGTTGTTTCTCTGACCAGTATTGTCGTCAGTGAATCTGCAAAAGAAGTTGAAATATTAGAAGGTAGGTCAAAGGCAATCTTGGATAATCCTTTGACTGATTCCGTCGGAGTATTCCTTCTTCCAAGTTCTACTCTCAATTGATCCAACTCATCCCGCATTGAATCATCTTGAGATTTGAGAGCAAGAATGATGCTCCAAATATCTTTGAATCTGCTTTGTAGGATCTCATCTTCGACATTGGTCGTATCACCAAGATAAACAGGGAGGATGATGTATCCATCGGTTTTATTTTCACTCTTTCGAATTGCACGACCTACTGCCTGAATGATGTCAACCTGACTGCTCCTGGGATCGAAAAATGCAATACCATCAAGAGTCGGAACATCAACTCCTTCAGATAGGCATCGTGCATTGGCAAGTATTCCAACCTCTTGCTCACTGATATTCCTTAACTTATTGATTTCAGTATTTCTAGTTTTTGCATTCATCTTTCCTGAGACATATGAAGTCATTGCCGACTTCGATGATTTGGATTTTTCAGGGATCCAATCAAGGATTAAAGGATAGTCCTCAGAGAATTTCTTTGCTGACTCGACCCGACTATGAAAAGTAATCATTCGACTCAAGTCATAGTTTTTTATTGCCTTTGAAAGAGCAATGTGATTTGCAAGGGTTTCCGTATCGATACTAAATTCATTGCCTGTATCTACAAGCATTCTGTCCAGGATTTTTGCCTGAATAGTTGGGTCATCAACTCCAACGATGACTACCTGATAATCACTCAAAAGTTCTTTCTCAATTGCCTCTGAGAAATTGAGTTGATGGAATACTTCTCCGAATTGTGAAACGTCATCCATGCAAGCAAGATTGATATTCTCATCATCTACTTTCTTCTTGATTTGTTTTGACAACACTCTTGGTGTTGCGGTCATGAACAACCGTTTTTTCGATCTGATTTTCTGATCATCAAGGATGCTTCCAAAGGCACTTGAGACTTTTCCAGCACAACGATGTGCCTCGTCTGCAAATGCAATATCAAATGCTGGAACTTCTGGTGATCTCTGCGACTCTTCGACTAATGGAGACGATTGATATGTCGAGAACACAATTCCACCATCATTTTCTAGGAGGAATCTTTTGATTTCATCTGGATCACTGGTAACGGGAACACCAAGTGCACTGACATTTTCGATCATGCTGTCAGTGGTCTTGTCCTGCTTTGCGACTGACTTGTCAGAGCAGACACAGATCCAGTTGAACTTCTCCTGACTCGTTGCTGACCACTCCCTAAGGGTCTGAGACAGAAGACTGAGGGATGGGAGAAGAACCAGTGTCCGTTGGACCTTCAGTGCTTCTTTGATCCACAGGGAGGTCAGGGTCTTCCCTGTTCCACATGCCATCAGGAGTTGCCCCCTGTCTTCCTTCTTGAAACCCTCTACGACGTTGTTGATTGCTTCAAGTTGATGAGGTCGTGGTGTGCGTTTCTCCGTCCTCTGACCCGTTGACAGGTCTTCTGGTGACGAAGGGAAATCGACCTCTGATTGCCTGAAGTGCTCCAGGAGGAAGCAGACAACCTTTTTCTCCTGTCTATCAATCACATTTTGTGCGTTCTTGCCGATGCCATCCGTTGATGCGATCAGCAGTCGTCCATGAATCCTGGAGTCACTTGACTCACTGAGGAAACTATCGATTTCTGCTTTCGAGATTTCACGATCAGGAGAAACGCACTTGCTTTGAATTGCCCAGTGCTTTCCCTCTGCATCCTCATAGACAAGATCAATGCCGCAATCTCTGCCCCATCGTTCTGGGTAGTCGTCCCATAACCAGACCTGCTTGACCTTGGATGACCACACAGGGTCTGTCTTTAGGAACCAAGGAATGAATACCTTCTCGAAATACTCCCCTCTCTTATTGCTGTCCTCTGGCAGAGATCTATAAAACTCGTCGAAGGATGCCACTTGTATCGACCTGTTGAGGTCATTATCTCAAGAAACCTGTCAGCACCTCAGGAGGGGAGACGCTGAGGTGCTGTGGAACGACTCCCTGAGGAATGGAACCAAGAGGGTTCCTGCTGTCTAGGGAGTTGATGCGGAACCTTGATAAGTGCCTGTCCCTACAGAAAGTTCGTCACGATACACAGCAATCCACTTGTGCTTGGGAACGGGGGATGCGTCGAACTGGGGGAGGTCTGGGGAGACCTTCCTTTTTTTGTGTCTTGAAGGTACCTTCTGAACCCGCATGAACTGAAGTCGTGCACAGCGTGATCATCGCTTTGGACGATGACAAGCGAATCAGGAGAGCACTTCAGATCGCACAGGGCATCGATTTCTACCGCTACGAGGTCAAGTTCAACTTGATTCCATCGTCTTAAAGGAGAAGGACGAGGTGATGAGTATTTACTACTAGGTCAGGCGGTTCTCCTGATACCCATATCCAGGAGTCAGTAGGAGAGTGAACCAGTCATGAGCGGACGGGAAAGATCCCTACTCCGTATCTACCAGTATCCTTCACCCATAGAGACCAGGTTGCCAGTGTCACCAGCAAGACCAGGAGCATTCAATGCCAACTTTGCTCCTGACACCCTTGAGGCATACAAGAACCTGTGTCGTCAGCAGGGAAAGCAATACACGAAGGTGTTGGAACAGTTGGCAGAGATCTATCTGAAGACCAACGGGAAGGTTCTTGAGGAAATGTCTGTTCCATCTCCTGCAATGAGATCAGGTGCAGTCCCTGCCAGTAGCAGCATCAACACCAGAGGAGACACAGTTGCGGAACTCCTGGAACGAACAGAACGACTTGAGGCAGATGATCGTGAGTTTGCAAGTGCTTTTGAGATGCTTCTGCATCGGGTAGAAGCACTGGAATCAAAAGTGGGTGGCAATGAGGAAGAACCCAAACATCACCCACGCAAGAGTTAAACCCTCAATCCATCACTTCAAAGATCTGGATCATCCATCACCACTCTTTTTTGTAGAGACCAAGAACTGGATTTCAACTTCTTCTGCGCTCTCTTTGCAAGACCCTCTCTATCGATTTTATAGAGATACTTCTTTCTCAACTGGTCGGCACTTGTTCCTCCATTGGTTGCAAAGGTGTCAATATTTGGCGGGACACCCAATTCAGGCATTTGCTTCAAGGTAAGAGTGAATGCTGTGTGCCTGATGACAGTCCAAACCACTTTTCTTTTTTTAATATGGCACAAATCCACAACCCTCTTAATCATTAAATTAAGCATCTCCACAACATTAGAATCGTTTTCCTCACCTGCTTTCCTTGGATAGAGAGGAAATCCCAAATAACCTTTTGGTTTTCTTTTATTCATTCTCTTCCAAAACCTATACCCATCAGGGAAATAGTGATGAGTAATTCTCAAATCCCTATTGGTCTTCATTTTCTTCAAATACAATGTTGCCCTATCCCCCTGGTCTTCAAACCATTCACTTTTAATCCTTGGCATATCCTCTGATCTCAAATAAAAGAACCACATCAGCATTAAGCAGTCATAGAAATCAACCCAGTGCCTTTGGTTGAACTTATTCTTGGGAGACCATTCCAGTGCCTCATACTGCTTAAGAGTGAGAGTTTTATTTGCAACTCCACCAGATAGTTCTATGACCTTATTGCAAATCAGGTCCCATTCTTCTTTGCTGAAGTTTTCAACTTCTTCTTCCTGCTTACTAATAATTGGGTAGATGAATGGTTGCAGTAGTGGGAAATCCTTTCTTGCTGACTTGTTGAGGTGGTTCAGCAGCGTCTTCTGTGCCTCTTTCTGCTTGGGACCACTACCTCTCGCATCCAGCAACTTGAAGTAGTCCTCCAAATCCAAGGCATCTACCTCATCAATGCTCTTGCGAGACCACTTTTGTTCCCCTATTCCCCATCCTTTGCCTTGCCATCTACCAAGAGTGTCTTTCTTACTCCTGGGGGTCTTATCAGTTCTGTCCTGGTAGGCATTCCACCAGACAACCCAGTAGTGCTGAAGAGAGTGCTTGGACTGGTATTTCTTCTCGTCCCCCAGTGCTTGCAGTTGCTTTCTCTGCTCAATGCACCAGGTGATTGCTGCCTTTCCTGCCTGAAAGGGGTCCTCAAACCCTGTGGTGCCTTCCAAAGATTTCCTCTTGCCCTGACCACCTTTGGTCCTGCCCTTGAACTCTCTGGTGTCTTCTTCCTCTGTAGGCAACCATCTGCACCACAGCAGTTTGGAGTTCTTACTGGGGGGATATTTGCAAACGAACAGGTTCCCTGCTGGGACACCCCTTAAACCCATGTCAGTTGCGACATTCAGGGACTTCTGCTTACCCAGTACCCAGTTTTCTGGGAGGTCCTTTGGCATTGGGGAACTTCCATACCAGTGAAATGAGTTTCCAAGGTGCGGAACCTCTACCTAAAAAGTACCACTGGTATGGAAGTGGTATGGAAGTTTTCCAAACAAACCTCTTTTAAGATCTATTTGGTAGTCATTTATACTAAATATGGGGCAAAATCAGTGTTCTTGAAAAGTGTCCCCAGTTCAAATCTGGGTCCTGGCATTTCTCGAAGCACCATAAAAGGCACGTTATTGCAACTTATCCGTTGCGATTACGCGCTTTTTTGTGGAATTCGGCACCCTCCTACGTGACCGCAGATTGGCATGGGAGCGGTAGGGGAATTTCCAAGAACTTTTCAAGTGAAGGGCAAACCCAGAATTCCCCTACCCGCCAAACAAAAAAGGTCTCAACAGACCTCCAGAGCGACCACTGCCCAGAGGTCTTTCCGCCTCCTAACGAGATGCCACATACCGAATCACTCCCAGGCTGACCATCAGGACGATGCCTGCATTCCAAATGCTCGAGGAAGAAGGCATGCGCATGATCTGACTCCAAATAAGAAGGGGGGCGTTGCGCCCCCCTGAAAGTCGGTGAGACCTAGTTTTTCGACTGGTGAGTCTCTAACCACATCTCCTATCTAAGAAGCAAGAGATCACCTGGCAATAAGAGGAAATACCTCTCAGTTACCGCCGTTGCAGAAGCGGACTGCCTGGGAGTTGGTCTTGCCTTCAGCAATGACCTCTTGCACGCAACCGTTGAACGCCTTGCTCTCTTGCTTCACAGCAAAGAAACCAAAGGCAATTGCTGCAAGGGAGATGGCAGAAACAACAGTGGCAGAGATCTGGATGACGCCATAGGCGAGCATCGCTTTCTTCTTACCACCACAGTTCTGCTTGCTGGAGTTCTCTTCGGTCATTACTTGGATATGTCTGTGATGAACGTTATGGATTAGGGATGTGCCTCTGAGACACATTTCAGACGGGATAACCGCCCATAAGTTCAGACCCTGGGAACAATGTGAGACACCAGATCGGCATTGATCCATCTGACCGTTCCGTCATCAACATCTGCCACCTGAAAAAGGGTTGGGACCTTGGGGTTTCTTGCACCTCCATCGACATGGATGACATCTGCCATCCACCAAGACTCCTCTTCTTGCTCTCGTCCCACTTCGGGTAGATGCCGAACAATCACCGTCATTCCTGCCTTCACCAACAAAAAGATGGGATCTCCTGCTTTGACCGAGATTGGTTTAGAGCGGTCTTCACTCATTAGGCAACCTCCGGGCACCAACCAACTTCCATCTCCCTTCTGACCATCAAGTTCCGGCACTTCTTGGTCAGGTGCTCGCGATGAGGCACAAGGCACTTTTGAAAACCGCAAGTCAGCAGGGTTCGACAATCCTGATCAGTCACATACGTGAAATGCTGACAAGTCATACAGACCCTTGCGGTCTTGGTCCTCTGCAGTCCCTCCACAAAGTCCCACTCCTCTTCTGCCATTGAGCATTCTTTGCTAGTACAGAGGTACTAGCAAAGAATGCTTCCGACAATCAAGGGAGGAGGGTGGAGGGAAGGGCATTCGTTGCGATGCAGAAGCACCATGAACACAATGCGTTCGATTCCTTTTGAGTACTGGAGTGGGATGAGGGCACTGCTGCTCCTACTGGTCTTTGCATCACCTGCATCCGCAGTACCCCTACCGCTGGTTTGCGAACTAACCAGCGAGGCGGATCCCGCTTTTGTCATCCGCCTGGACAAAAGAACCCACACTGCGCTCCGAGGCGCAGTGACCCATGAGGGGAAAACCCTTGGGACCATGGCAACGAGCAGACCTAATAGTTTTCGTCAGAGCATTTGGTCCTTTCAATCAGGTGATGTCGCCCATTCCGGAACTGCTGTTTTGTTTGCAGACGAGCAGGTTTGGAACCCCTACAGACGCCTGCCCAAACCTCAAGACACGAACCGCGTCCTTTTCGTTGGTCTAGATAGCGCGCTCCGTTTCTGGAGAACCAAAGAGTTTTCATCTAACAGGGAACTGCTTAAGGCAGCAGCAGGTTTTTGGGAGATTTCCAGCAGCTGCCTAGGTGGTCGCATCATGCGGACGTAGATGGAGCAAAAGACCCCTAGGGCACCTACTCCCCAGAGGTTTTACCCGCCCGTTCATGACGTGGATTCACTCTCTTCCTGACTCTTGGAAATGGGTATCAGGGGAACCATCTGATCTAGTAGTCAATACCCATCACGAATTCATCAGTGGCTATTGGCAAACAAACAGGAGGAGACCATTCGCCATTCGGCGAGGCTTGGAAAACATTGAAACTTTTGACGAGTTTTATAGCTTCCGACCAAAAAATAGCACGAAGTGAGGGGAGACTTTCCAATAGATATTCATTCTTAGGCCCCTGAAGAAAGACATTATATGCTCAATCAAGACAAGCAAGATCTGGTCGGGACAACAAGCAATCGCTTTTCTGGCATCCCCACTTACAACCCACTCAAACCCTGAGAAGAAATGAAGTTAGTTTTATAGAGCGGTCAATTCCGGCTCGCTTTTGCGTCGAAGGCGGATGCCCCACAACTAGAAACCGTATGGACTATAATAATTTAAGCCAATTTTAACGACAAGATGAATGATTCAAATGATGGGAAAGATAGACTTATTCTTATGGGAACTTTGTTTATTGTTCTTTTCCTTTTTCTCTTGTGATGCACGACTACTGATTAGAATTAACCCAGTCATCCACAAATTAAAATAGTGGGTTGATGGCTCAGAATCGGCTACTGAAGTTGTCGAAAATATAATTGGTTAATTCTTTTCCATGCTGAGGACAGCAGAATCCTCGATGCGACTGAGACTCGGAATACGAAGAATTGCAGAATCATTAATCAGCTTACTTGAGCCATAGTCGTCATCAATGCGCTCCCCATCGTAATACAAGCAATCAAACTTCCACTGCAGATTATTTATATTAAAGTCCCAACCTTCGGAAACTTTTAGGTGGTAGGTACCACTCCTTTGGCTAGTACTTTGTACAAACCAGTTTGAATCCAATAGTTTTTCAAGCTTGGAATCCAGAGGCGATTCAACCTCGCATGCTGCCTGCCACCACTCATCGCAAATGTCTTCTAATTCATCGTCAACTTCGACCTCTCCTTCTGAATTAAATGAAACAAGTTCGTCAGTTTTTGCACTATCTTTTTTTATTTTTTCATTTGCAAGTTGCACCATTTTCGCTTTGCGATATTCGATCTCCTCCTGAAGTCCTTTAATCTCCTCAACAAGAGAGTCCATTTCCTGAATGAATGGATCATCCTTATTTTCAGGCGCAGAATAATAGTAATCAATGAACGAGCAATCGCTTTTATATGTAATTTCAAAGGACATCTGCAGACTTATTGCTCAGTAAATATTAGCGCCCATCAACAAGCGTCTCAGGAAAAGGTGCGCTGTAGGAGGGTCGGCCGAAGAAAGAGACTCTGCCCGTTGCTCCACTAAACACCATGCGATTGACCAACAAGTGGCATCACTAGGGCCCGCACAGGTCTTGCTCTCTCCACCATCCGACGCATCATTTGTGATGCGGAGGTGATGGTGTAATGCTGAAAATCCTGATTGGAGTTGGTCTAAGGTTCTCACTCTTCACCAACCCAGAGGCACGACAGATCACGGGAGACGTACTTCGTGCAGCTGGTGATGCCATTACCCCCCAAAAGGATGGAAGAACCTTTGAGGACAGAATGAAAGAGGCTTTGGTGGAGAAGGTCTTGGAGGAAAAATGAAAGGGACCACTGCCCCTGCGGTTCCAACCAGCAAAGAGGTGTGAAAGAGGCAGTAGGCGTGACCCCACCCACCAAAACAAGCAACCACGCCTGCTTGGTCTCCCTCTCACACCGAAATCATAGACAGGAAGCGCCGTCTACCCCAATACAAAAAATCAAATTCGCAATCAGTTTGATGGTTGGCAGTCGTATAAAACCATCCATCACCTTCCCTCCACCTCAAGAGCAGCACAAACCAAAGCCACTCAAGCTGGCAAGCAATACAGCGTTATTGATGAGAAGAGAAAAATCATGGAGCTAGCTCCTCCATCCATAAAATCAATATTGAGCTGTTATGAAGCCATTTTATCTTTTCTTTTGAAGTGGAATCAAACCCAATCAAGAACCTCAGTCAATAAAAAATCAGACACCTCCCAAGAATTTACCCGTATCCTTAAGCCACAGAGAATTGATGATTAGTGTCACCAGAACAACCAGGTGCCTTCAAGATCAACTTTGCTCCAGACACCCTTGAGGCGTTCAAGAACCTGTCTCGCTTGCAGGGAAAGCAATACACGAAAGTGCTGGAGCAGTTAGCAGAGGCTTATCTCAAGACCAACGGGACATTGCTTGAGGACATGTCTGCTCCAGCTCCCGCGGCAACATCAAAAACAGTGCCTGCCAGCAGCAGCATCAACACCAGAGGCGACACGGTTGCAGAGCTCCTGGAACGAATGGAAAGAGTTGAAGCCGATGACCGTGAATTTGTTAGTGCTTTTGAGATGCTCCTTCATCGGGTCGAAACACTGGAAGGTCAAGTCACCTGCAAGGACATCGAGAAGAGATTGGAGCATCTAGAGAAAGCAGTCCAATACAAAAACGGAAAGTCAAAAAATTAGCCGCTTGAACCGTTCCGCTACAGCAGATGGAAGCATTCCCATGGTCAAAGATCTCGCCTCGGAAAGGATGGATTCACCTGCTCCATAACCCTGCCATCTTCATCCAACACCCTGGTCTTCCGACCGATAATCTGAGCGATCTTTTGAGCCATACGGCAGGCATCCTCAAGCGTTGAAGAGGAACCATGATGATGCCACTCCTGGAAAGGATTCAGTTCTTCGATTTGGAACGTCCCTTCCCTCATCATCCGTGGTTAGCCAATCAGTCCATCTCTACCCGTTTGAGAAAAGACCATTGGCTTGGCCTGATCCACATCAATCAATTTCAGGACGCCGCCGACCAGCATGAATCGTTGCCACCTCAGTAATCGCTTCGATCACAAGGTGCTCTCGCCAATCTTGAGAAGCATTGAGCAACTCATCAAAATCCTCTGCGGTCAATTTCTCCTTGAGACCGCCAATGGTTCCTTTGATGGCGCATTTGAAAATCACTTCTTGCTCATACTTCATTGAACGAAAACCATTTCTTCCATTGTGTCGAGGAAGCTGTCATTGAACATCCTTAAACAAAAAAAAAGGACCCCTCCCACAGGCTCCTCTTGATGTGTCTTTTATCTGGCGATCCCGTCCAAGGAAACGCTTCATATACCTTAACAGGAATGTTACGAATCATTGAAGGCCGGTTGTCCAGTCGCGCATCTGGCTCCGCGCAAGGCAAAAACCAGGCGCCGTATCGGATCTAAATCGCCAAGAGCAAGTCTGACGAAAGGATGGCGTCCCATTGGGCAGAGACCAACGAGGAATAGAGTCAACATCCCGAGCCACCCTCCAGGAGTGATCGGTCCTATCGCCCTGCACACCTCAAGGTTTGGCAATCCGGTAGGGAGCAAGAAGCCAATACGCCGCAGAGCGTTTTTGGCATCATTGCTCCACCATTTTGAATGCATAGGGAACACGAAGACGTATCGCCCTAACTCAGATCTGGTTCCTGGCGTTCAACGATGCAGGGTTAATTGTGTCCTTTGTGGCGGCTAACGCAGACAGCGACCGCGTTTTCAACAATGCGGACAGCTTCGCGATGGTGTTCGATCGCACCTGGAAAAGATTAAGCAGCTCGAGTGACGCATCCAGCTCCACGGAAGAGCGGATTAAAGCCGTGCTCGAAGCCATGGCTGAGCATCCTTTTTTTGATCAGTTCACCTGAGATGGCGCATCAAGTCGCCATCTTCAGAATTCGTTTACTCGACTTGTCTTAAATCAAGCAGACAACAAATCAATCTGAGGATCATCCACGTATTCCATCTCGCCATCAGAAGCTGCTTCGATTAGGTCCTCAGCGGACTGCAAGACTTGTTCAGCAGGCTGATCAGCGATGGTGTGATCTTCGGAAGGGTGCACGGAAGTGACCTGATCTTCAATCCTCTCCTCAAGAACGGCTTCAGGCTTTAAAGGCACAACTGTCGAAGGAGTCAAGCGATTGCGAAGCGAACGTACTTTCAACTCACTAGCGGAGAGCAATTCACCAGCCTGCTCAGCGCTTTCAAAATCTGTTGAAGCCTCGAGTTGCTGGCCTTCCACCAACTGCAAACGCTCTTCCAAGTCGAGGACTCGATCCACTAAAACTTCCACCACTTCGCTGAGACTGAGGAGTTGTACACACAGCTGTTGTTCGAACTCGAACCGCAGGGAGGGAGTGGCCACTAGAGACAACCTCGTTATGAGCATTTCGCTGATGGTATCGATGCTGAACGCACTGTCCACGCCTACTGGAAGAAGTTGACCTCTAGCAGGCAAATCGTGAGCGAATTGCAGCGCCGTCTGCAGAGATTTTGTATCACTTGAATGCAGCCGTTTACTGCAAAAAGCGTTACCGATCGGCGGAAGGACTAACCAATTGGCCTACAATAGTAGTCAAAAGATTAAGCCTCAAAGATGCCAAAAATTAAGAACGGATTAAAAATAGCATTAATTACCATATCCTTAATATTAATTGTTTATTACCTGCAAAAATACGGGATTGAACCCTTAAAAGAGACTGTCAAGAGCATGGGCGTTTGGGCGCCATTGGGAATAGCACTTCTTCGTGGAGTCAGCATCGTTTTACCGGCATTACCAAGCTCGGTGTATTCCTTACTTGCTGGCTCATTGCTGGGGTTCGAAACAGGCTATCTCACAATTATTTTCGCCGACCTTGTCTTCTGTAACGCCGCATTTTTCATTGCAAGAATTTGGGGTCGCTCACCCGTAAGCCGTCTCGTTGGGACAAAAGCCATGGAGCGAATCGATGGATTCAGCCAAAATCAACTAGAGGGCAATTTCTTTCTAATGACAGGGCTATTGATGACTGGTTTATTTGACTTTTTAAGCTATGCAATTGGGATAAGTCAAACCCGTTGGCGCATTTTTGCGCCTGCTCTTGTGATCAGTGTACTGATCAGTGACTCAATTTTGGTAGCCGTAGGTGCTGGGGTTACTCAAGGAGCAAGCGTGATGCTAGGAGTTGCGTTACTCGCCATGTTTGCCATGGCCACACTCACGGGATTACTTAAGAAAAAAGCGATTGAGCCAAGCGATTAATTAAATCAAAATCAAAAAAGAGAACTGAAGACAACAAGTCCCAGCAGTCAATTGTCTATCATGTCAAGAGAATAGAGCAATAATGATATCGATGACTGCCTTATCTATTCGCTCTTAAGAGATTCAGAGCGGCTGCAAAGGGACATTCCCATCTTCCGAATACCAAGAGACAGCCACCAGCCGAGCAGTCTTCCAAGTGATAATTTTTGACGAAAAGGAACTATTGGTTACCCAGAAGGCATGCCTCCCAAAAGGAGTACCAAAGGCATTAAATCTATTGACCCAATAATCAAATAGGTAAGAGCAGAAGCGAGAGCGAGAAATCAAGAAGTGATAAAATTTCATTAGAATAAAACTCTATTACACGAATACACTCAAATAATATTAGAAAAGCTCAATAAGTACCACCAGCCCTGAAATCATTTTCTTCCTCCATTAAGAAGCTCGAAGAACAAGTAGATTGGGCATAGTGAATTAAATTCTTATAGCCTTCTGGAACTAAACCTGGACATAATTGACCCACTTCTATAGCCTGTGGGCAAAAATAGACGCCTTTCCATCGATTAATGAAACGACCTTTAATTTCGGGAGAAAAAATAAAACCCTGCTGAGCCGCAAATTCGATAATTTGATTTGGATCGAGATGTTCAAGCTTTGCACGGAAGACATCGTCAGCTCGTGCGCGATCGATGAAAGCGTGCAATGCAGACTTAGACATCAGAAAAACGTCTCAAAAAAATTAAATACATCCAATACTCAAAAAAAGGGGCAATAAAACCATCTTTCTAAGTTAATATTTCTACCGTTGAGCAAAGGCATTTCCCGCATTGCCGCAATTACATCACTGCTAAAACGCACACCAGCAGCACTCTCCTTCCATGAAAAAAGATGCACCTATAGAGGAATCTGAAAATGTATGATTTATCTCATAGAGCAATGCATTAAGTTAACTCAATAAAACTCTATGCGGAGCAAAAATGCTATACAATTATAAAATACTGTAAACCGCAGAATCAAGAGCACATAAAAAAATCAAAATGAAAGCACGAAAGGCAAAAGAATATATATTCAACGATCTTCTCTCAATGGAAACATATTGTAAGGGACATTTTAGCGATTACTATCCAAAATCAGATTTCTCCTGTAATGTCACGCAGCTCAGCAAAGGAGAATTGGTTACAAGCTCAATTTGTGCACCGATAAACGATGCTCACCTTGAGATTTTCAAGTCCAATCAAACTATTTTGTATGAAGAAGAAGCCAATCAAAACTCAGTAGCCTTCTGCTGGATCAACAACCAGGGCGAACATCCACAATCCAATACTATTATCAGTGGCCATAAGATGGTCGATCTCAGCATTGCAGGATTCAATCGCTTAAATAAAACAGGAGGAAATATATGGGACATTGTTGGCGCAAACACAATGCTTTGCTGCATGAGCCTCAAGTGGGAAAAAATGAAAGAAAAGATACATAAGATGAATGCCTACAATGCATTCGCCAAGCTAGAAGAATGTATTGGAATTGATTCAAACAGCTCAGCGAGTATCCAATTGAAAAATCTATTTGAAAGACATTTCACAAAAGGATTGGTTAAGTCAGATGCTTTTTACGATTTAGCAATTGCAACCTTGGAGGAACCTTGTGATCAAGAAGTTAATCTTACTGAAAGATCAGACAAGACAGATCTGATTGAAGATCTTGTCAAATTGCTATATGAAGACAGTGAAGGGATGCCTCCCTTAACGATTGGTGAGATCACAAAATATTTGAATACAGAAAAGGAGTCATTAAGCATCGCTTGCAGAACTAATTTTAATATGCCTATTCTTGATTTAATAAAAAGTATCAGGCTAGAGCAAGTCAAAAAATCATATCTAAACCCACATGTACCAAAAGGGTTAAAATATTTCACGAAGCAACAAAATGCTTTGTACTATGGATTCAAAAACTGGACAAGATTTGAGAAATCCTATTTCGCAACATTTCAAGAAAGTCCTGACGAAACAATCGAGAAATCTAGTAGGGATTCTGTTTTAATTACAGATTTATTGAGGAGGCAAAGATAATGAAATTAAATTTCTGCTATTCAGATCACATCCAGCTTTCAGAATCTCTTAGTGAATTAGGGCAGAAAACACGAATCACTCAACTCGATCAGGGTGATGGACAATACACAATGTCATTCCAACAATTTTCAGGAGTAACACTTGCAGAAATACATTCAACCAAACCACTGTTATATGAGGGATGGGGTACAACTTGGTCGATTGACTTCAATTGGATTACGCCAACCCATCAATCAAACGATCCTTTCGGCTTTTGCGAGGGGTATGAGATGACACAAAATAGTCTTGGGGGATTCAATACTTTAAATACTTCACCAGGGAACTCATGGGGTAAATATTCAAATAATTGCTCTTCAACAGCGTGCATGCTTGATAAGCAAGTTTTGATGAAAATGCTGAAGGAATGCAATGCGGAACAAGCAATCCATAGCCTCTCAAAAGCAAGAGGACTTGATATCAACAATGAGGCGTTAGATCAACTTAAGAAATTAACGAGAAAAGATTTAGGGAGAGGCATCGTTAATCCGATAAAATACTATGATCTAATACTCACCTGCCTTGAGAGTGGTGACAAGCGAATATATAAAAAGGGATTGATAAAAAACTATCGATTACTGGGTGAGATTGTGCAGCTTGCACATGACAGCGAACAAATGAGCTCACCAATGACACTATTAGACGTATGTCAATATCTAGATACTGGCCAAGCATCGCTTTACAGAGTCTGCCATGATTACTTTGGCATGGGAATTATCGAAATGATGACACAAATAAGACTTGAAGAGGCAAGACGAGCATTGTTAATACTCAAGCAAAATGAAAAGAATCATGCCCTAACAGTTCGTGATGTCGCTATTAGCTACGGTTTTAAACACCAAGGTCGATTTTCAAGGAGATATTTCACCAGTTTTGGCGAGCTCCCAAGTCAAACACTGGACAGAAGCTAAGAGCTTTAATGCCAGCTCAGCTGCTTGAGATTGAGTACATCTGGGAATGTGAGCCGGCCATATTGGCACCAACGATTGAGAGAAGCGCCAAACAGCCTTTCGCATTGAACGCTTGATAAGGTTAAGCTTCATAAAGCAGTATCCATTTCTTATCAAAGAAAGTAAAATGAGTTCATAACTCACGCGAGCAACTGTTGGCCAATTGCGTCCCTTTCTGGAGAAACAATGAAAAGAGTAACGTTTGAATTAAGTGATGAGCTACACAAAAAGCTCAAACTTCTTTGTTACACAGAATCAGTATCGATTGGCCATATTTTAAGGCAATGTGTATCAGATTTTTGTGACAAGCATGATGCACATCTCATAGAATTAATCGATAATAGATCGCACAAATAGGTCGCAAGATTCAAGCTATTTTTTTTGATCATCATTTTGATAACTTTTAAATATTTTCTAACCACAAATAATCAATGTTCGATTTGCAAGCAACAGCTATGCATGTGGATCAATAAAAAGCCCTGATCTATACCTGCTAGCCACCACTGCACATCTATGCTTCTTACATAAATGCATATACGCAAGAAGCATAGATGATCCATGCGGTCTACTTGATGTGCAAGAAAGCAAAAGAGTAAAACTGCAATGAAGGCTTTACAACGCCTGGATAGAGTAAATATTATATGTAGACAATCAAATAGAAGGTTATAAATTGTTTTATATTCGGATGAGCCTATAAATTAAAGATGGCTGAACGGTTTGATGTTCTTGTCCAGGGAATAAGTGAACAAGATGCACTCTCCCTATTAATGGCTCAGACGTCAACTCTTCAAAGACCTGCAGATCGCTATTTTGCAGCAACTCGACTTGGCTTGAGCAAGACCGATGAATCTCTAGATGCACTATTAACAGCAACAAGAAAACTTAGTATTGACGAATTATACGATCGAATAACACGAAGAAAAGCCATTGAATCCCTAGGAAGGCGTAAGGACAAAAGGGCAATTCCAGTCTTAACTAATGTTTTAACCTGTACGGATACAGAGGCCGTTATTAACGCAATCAATGCTCTAGTACGCATTAACTGGGATCCAAGTGAAGAGGACAAGGATCTACTCTTATCGCTTTTGAATGGGGAATGTACATTGGTTCGAGCAGTGATTCAGGCTCATACAAGACTCAACATCCAACATTCAAAAGCCGAAAAATCGATCGCTAGCCTTTGTGATCATGAACAAGCCTTGATCGCTGGTGCAGCACGGGCTTATCAAGCAAAACTCTACGGAAAAAATGAACTTTTAAATCTTCTCGAAACTCAGTTACTAGATCTCACTGCAGGAAAACGACGTTCAGCAGTAATCGATTTAGGCGACGCGAGAGATCCGAATCGAATCAAGAGCTTGGTAGAGGCACCGATCTCAATGTCGCTAAGAGCGAATAGTTGTTTTGAGATTATTGATGATCAGAGTCCACTACAGCAGAAAAATTTCATTTCACAACTTGAAATTCTTTTAACTGACAATCCGAAACATCTAAAGATTCGATCCGAATGGCAATGCGATGCTAATCCTGAGGAGATCGAGCGATGCCTTAGTCATCGAGATGAAGCCATTCAATATGGAGCTGCGTTGAGTTTGATGAATCTTAATTCAGAGGATTGTCTTAGGATCATTAACAGCATGGAAGAACGACTCTGGTCGGACTATGTGACACACTATTATCTCACTTGTATTGTAGGGCTAAGGCAATTTTCAGAGAAGAGTTACTTGGTGAGATCAGCTCTGTCAGAGAGCACTCCGCAATACACAAAATCGAGGGTTGCAGCAGCCTGGGCTTGTTTGAAACTCGATCTTTATGATCAATTAGACCTTCTTTACCAGTTATCAAGTTCCGCATACTGGAAGCCACTGAGATGGTCTTGCCAACAAGTCTTTGCTCGAATGATTGACAAGCAACAAGTATCGAATGAATGATTATTCTTACGACAGCAGATACGCCAAGCGAGTTCAAGCTTCACTCAATCAATCTGGAAACCTATTCGAGCTTTTGTTACATTTTTAATACTCATTGTGCTTTTCAGATATCTCCCTGAACATCTCAAAATTGTTTTTCAAGTGATTGCATCAATCGAGCACTCTGTGAGGTGGCAAGGTCCAAACGCGGCAAGCTGTCTGCCGAGCAGCCATACCTCTCGCATCGACTGTCACGGCATGTCTTACCCGCCGCAGTTGCGAATTCAAAAAAGAGACCCGAAACACTGGTTAAATTAACCATTACTGGTTATTGCGGATGAGTTGTCTCGCGGATCCAAGAATCGAGGCACTTCAACAGCATGCCAATGCCAGCGGAGAGCTGAGTTTCCCGATAGGTCCTGACTGCTTTCGCATCAACTTGCGGGACGAAAACATTCAGCTCTGGCAGGAAACACTCGAACAAATCGCCAGTCCTGCCAACCTTTTGCTGGCCTGCGCAGACAATGCAGGTGCTCTGATCGACACAACGCTCACCTGGGTCGTGGGATCAGCAATCCGCGGCACCACAATTGACTCTTCAACTGAAGCGCAGCATCTACTGCAGTCCATGGGATCGCCCAGTGAAGTGGCTCAAATCGCGATCGAGGAATGCCCCGGCTTAGGGGAAAACCTTGTGTGGGCTTTTTATCTGGAACGGCAAGGTGGCCTCATTGCCACTCCAGTTGCATCCTTTCAGTCGTAACCAAAGACCATGCAGGACGATCTGGTGCTGAAGCAGTTGATCGCATCGGCGCAAGTGTTGGGGATACAGAACGACCCTTCTGTACCAGCTGGTGATCGCCAGATTCTGCGGATCGCAGATGAGCAGAAACGTGCCCTATCAGCGACAGAAATTCAACAAATTTGTAGCTCCGCCAACGTTGATGGTCAGCTCACGGAGCATCTCCAGAACAAAGCCAATCAATTGGTGCAACAAGCTCGCGACTTCCTTTTGAGAGAACAGCCGTATCTGGTGCAACCAGGGGGTGCCCTGTTTCCATCAGAGCGGGCTGAAGCCTGCTGGAGAGACTGCTGGCAGTTCTTTCGAGTAATCATTTATGCCCTCGCATGCCGACGCCCCCAGTTCACAGATCCAGTCGGAATGGGCGCTCTGCGGGCTCTGTATGCCCACGTCGGAGTGCCGCTGGAAGGACTGAATACTGCCCTCTCTCAGCTGAAAATCCTGACTCGACAAGAGGTTATGGGCCCAACAGAAGCTCGACTCCTTAACGAATCATTCGATCATCTTTTGGAGCAACTCAACAAATCTGCAGTTAAGACCTAATAAGAGAATCGTTCAAATTCCGACGTCTAAGCCGAAGATCACGTCCGAGTATTTCTACCCAGCATCACTTCAATGGCTGTGCCCCTTCAGGCTTATCCCCTCACAACACAGAACGCACGAGTTAGCAATCTGGCTGGGGACAGCGACACGGTGCGTAAAGAGCTGACGGGTTCTTCTGCAGGCGGGGCAGATGCTTATCGCGCCGACGTTGACGACTTGATCGAAAAGGCGTATCAGCAGATCTTTTTCCATGCGATGCGAAGCGATCGTGAGCCGTTTCTGGAATCGCAGCTGAGAAGCGGCAACATCACGGCCAGAGATTTCATCCGAGGCCTGCTGCTCTCGGAACGTTTTCAGCAGGGCTATTACCAATGCAGTTCGAACTACCGGATGGTGGATCAAGTGGTGGGACGTGTGCTCGGCCGCCCCGTCCATGGCGATGCAGAGCGATTGTCCTGGTCAATCGTGATTGGTGAGAAAGGGTTCACAACCTTTGTGGACACGCTCCTTAATAGTGATGAATACATGGGCAGCTTCGGTTACGACCTTCTGCCGCAGCAACGGTCCCGCGTCCTGCCAGGACGCTCACTAGGCGAGATACCGATTTATCAAAGCTTCCCCCGCTACGGAGCCGACTGGCGCGACTCTCTGCAAAAGAGAGCCCCCAGTGCTCAGGTTGACTATATGCAGACCCAAACACTGCAAACCTCTGCGCTTTGGGTCAACGGACAACCTCCTGCATGGCTGCTTAAGGTCTGGTTGGGCCTCTTCCTGGTGGGTGGCTTCGAGATCACCAGGGTGCTAATTACGATCGCAATCTCAATGGTTCGCAGCTGACGTTCTGATGTTGGGTTCGGTTCCTCTCAATCTGCGCAGCTGGGCTGCACCAGAATCAGTTCATCCAGAACAAATAAACGGCAAGTGCATCGATGCACGCGGTGCCAACTGGAGTGAACAAGACCTTGGCTCGCAAGACCTACGCAACGCCAATTTGTGCAGGTGCGATCTACGAGGCTGCAACCTAAGTCGATGCCAATTGGAAGGGGCAGACCTTCGTCTTGCACGCTTTGACAATGCAACGACAGTTCCAGAGGGCTTTGATCTATTCAACAGCGGGGCAGTAGGCCCAGGCGCAAAGCTCAACGGAGCCTTTCTGAATAATGCCGATCTGCGCGGAATTGATCTGCGTGGTGCTGTCTTAATGGGGGCCTACCTCAGCGGTGCCGACCTCAGTGGTGCACTGCTCGATGATGTATCTCTAGCTGGATCCGATCTTCGTTTCGCCATTCTTAGGGGTGCGATGTGCCGTGCAACCCGATTTGGCACGAGCCAACTTGATCTGGCCGATTTCCGTGGTGCAGATCTCCAAGACGCTTCTCTAGACAGCGTTGAATCCATAAAAGGTGCTGATTTCAGCCATTGCTCGGGCTTGAACGAACAAATCACGCACTTGCTGAATCGCTCAGCGCTGGAACTGGATCACTGGAATCCACTAACACGCGGCACAACACGGACCAGCTTGGAATCACTCCGCAGCCCGCAGAGCTGAACGGTCTCAAAACGCGCACCTCGAAAAGGCAGCCAAAGCCCTTGCGAGGGCAAGACATTGATGCGTCACGCAACACTTGGCAACACTTGATTGAGGTTTATAAAGAAGCTGGTCCACATCAGCAGTTCTGACTGAGTATTAACTGGTGCTAATGCGAGAAAATTCATGCCTTTCGGTCCTGCCTCGCTTCTGGGGGTAGAACGCTTCTCCGAAGAGAGTGAAGCGCCACTAGAACTGCTCCCAGGCGATGAAGACGCCAAAAAAGAGCAGATTATTCGCACTGTTTATAAGCAAGTGCTTGGCAACGCCTATGTAATGGAAAGCGAGCGTCAAGTTGTCGCCGAATCGCAGTTCAAGCTTGGCGAAATCAGCGTGCGTGAACTTGTTCGTCGCATCGCCAAGAGTGATCTCTACCGAAGCCGTTTCTTCGAAACGTGCGCTCGCTACCGCTATATCGAGTTGACTTTCCGCCACTTGATGGGACGTGCTCCTGTCGACTTCCAGGAAATGCGCGACCACTCCGAACGGCTGGACGCCAAGGGCTACGACGCTGATATCGACAGCTTCTGTGATTCCGCCGATTACCAAAACACATTCGGCGAGTGGATCGTTCCCTACCAACGCGGCTGGAAAACTGAAAGCTGCACCACACTCCAGGAATTCACCTGGAGCTTCCAGTTACTGCGCGGTAACAGCAGCAGCAGTCTCAAAGGAGATCTCGCTGGCATTAAGAGCAAGCTTGGTGGTGCCGCTTACCAAAACCGCCCTATTGCGGTGATTCCACCGTCCTCCAGCGAAACCTCTGGCTGGAGTTTCCGCCCTTCCACAAATCTGCAGGACGCGCCAACCCGCCTCGGCGTGGGTGCAGGCGAAGAGGGCATGACCTATCGCGTCGAAGTGACGGGATACAGCGCAAACAATGTGCGCCGGATCTCCCGCTATGTACGCAGCAACCGCGTTTTTTACGTGCCGTTTAACAAGCTCTCAGAGCAATTCATTCGAATCCACCGCGAAGGAGGAAAAATCGCAAGCATCACGCCTGTGACCTAAGCGATTCAGGACATTCTTCGACCTCATTCTCTTTATTCCCTCCCACACACCTAACTCATGGACACAAATCAAGCCTCAACCGGATTCGGCGCAGAAACCAAATGGAACAGCCCCGTCAGCTTTGAGCGCAAAGGCGTTAGCAAGAAACCTGCTCTCACGATTGGCGAGTTCCTCAAGCAATCATGCGATCAAATGGCCATCGGGGTAGGACCTCGCAGTCATGCAGATTGCCCTCACCGCGTCACCGCAGAGTGCTACAGCCCCGATGACTCGGCATCCCTGAATGACGTCATTTCTGCCGCTTACCGACAAGTCTTTGGTAATGCCCATGTGATGGACTTCGAGCGTTCCACAGAGCTTGAAGCTCAACTGTGTAATGGAGACCTCGATGTTCGAAATTTCATTCGCGGGCTAGCGAAATCCAGCTTTTACAAAAGTCGTTTCTTTTTATCCGTTGCCCCTCAGCGCGGCATTGAGCTGAACTTCAAACACTTGCTCGGGCGCGCACCGCACTCCCAAGCAGAGATGTCGGCAAAAATTTCCCTGCAAGCAGAACACGGTCAAGCAGCTGTAATCGACAGCATCGTCGATTCAGCCGAATACCTCGAAGTGTTTGGGGACAACGTGGTTCCTTATGCACGTTCGTGGAGCTCCCCCGCAGATCTCGCAACCGCTGCCTTCCCAATGCTGGCGGCTCTTCAGAAGAGCTTTGCTGGAAGCGACAGTGCGCGCGGAGCAAGCAGTGCACTCACAACAAGCCTTGGCCGCGGAATGGCCCCTCGGATCAGCGTCCCATCGCAACCGTTTGGAATACGCACATCGGCAAGCTTCAGCGGTCGTATCCCGAGCAAAGCTCCTGGTATCACCAGTGGCAAGGACAGTGCGCCCATGCGCGGTGACTCGTATGTTTACTTCGGTTTAGGCCAACGCGAACAGGAAGCCTTTCAGCGTTGTCCAGGAGACAGCCCAGATCAACTCGCGGCGTTGATTCGCGCTTCCTACAAGCAAGTGATGGGCAACCCCCATCTAATGGAGTTTGAGCGTGCCATCTCAGCTGAAAGCAAGTTCATCGACGGCTACTTGAGCACCCGTGAATTTGTCCGCGCCATTGGATTATCAGCTGAATACAAGCGCCGTTTCTTCGAAACGAACGCGCCATATCGTTTCATCGAATTGAACTTCAAGCACTTCCTGGGTCGGGCTCCGAACTCGCAAGCTGAAATCAGTGAGCACACCAAAATCCTGGCTGATGGTGGCTATGACGCAGAAATCGCAAGTTACGTAGATTGCGAGGAGTACCAAAGCACCTTCGGTGAAGACACAGTTCCCTTCGCCCGAATCCTTTCGGAGAACGGACGGTCTCAAGTGGCCTTTAACCGTCACCTCAAACTGGCTGAAGGCTTCGCTGCCAGCGACACCGTTCAAACCAGTTCTTCGCTCGTAACGTCTGTTGCCACTGGCATGGTTCCGGGTGGCTGGAGCTCGACCACAACACGGATCAACCGCACAGGAACTCAATCTGGCGCACCAGATCCCACCAAAAAGCGTTTCCGCATCGTGGTGGGTGCTCAAGCAGCACGTGGACGCCAACGCACCGCTGGCAACACCTACTTGGTATCTGGCAAAGACATGTCGAGCCAAATGAAATATATCCATGCTCGCGGCGGCAAAATTGTCTCCATCACTGAAGTGATGTAGCTCGGTCGTTGATATTGAATTTCATTCGATAGCCCCCCAACTGGATGGGGGACAAAAGCAAACACTCTTTCCCCCATCACACAACAATGATCGAAACCAAAACACTGGTCGCCCCGGCCAACACTGACCTTGGCCATGCCAAAGATGTCATTCAGTCGGTATACAAACAGGTATTTGGCAACCGCCATCTAATGGAGCTTGATATTAATCAATCTCTCGAAGCCTTGTTCATGAACGGCGACCTTACCGTTCAAGGTTTTGTCACTGCATTAGCTCAATCAGAAACCTACAGAAAGCTGTTTCTCGAACCAAACAGTCCTTACCGCTTTGTTGAGCTCAATTTCAAGCACCTGCTTGGACGTACTCCCCATGACCAAGCGGAGTTGATGTCCCACGTTCGATTAATGAACGAACATGGCTACGAAGCAGAAATTGCTAGCTACACCTACAGCGAGGAATACCTAAGGGTCTTCGGCGTAGATCAAGTGCCGTCTAATCGCTCAACACAGACCCTTACCGGTGGCCGAGCGGTCAATTTTCCACGTGCTGCAGCTGTTGACGCAGGCTATGCAGGTTTTGATGGTGCCGAAAAAGGATCAAAACTGCTCAGCAGCCTTACAACAGGGAGTGCACCGAGCATCATTGATCGCAAGAGCGTCGGCAATGCCAATGCGCTCAGAATCACATGGACTTCAGGTCGACAAATTGGTGCAAACCGCCGTGCAGTCCAGAAGTCGGTTGTGAGTCAAACCTCAATGTCCGCAACAATTCAGAGCATCCTGAAGCAGGGTGGACGGATCTCTTCTATTGCGAAGGCTTAACGAAAAGGCCCTTTATGGGCCACACGTAAAAATGATCAGCGATGATTGGTAGATGATTCCTTAAAGGCATCCTGCCGAAAGGAAAAGTCTTCCAAGCATTTACCTGATCCATCACTTTATTTTTTAATTATGCCCATCCTTCGCCAAACCACTGAAAACCAACCCAATCAAAGCGAAGCTTTTAACAAGTCTGTTTCATCAGTGCCTATGGCGATGTCCATGATGGTGGACTCATTGGTTAACATGATGCACAGCAATCTTCCACAAACACATCAGAACAACAGCTTAAACCTAGGCCTAAATCAAGATGAATATTGAGCAATTTGTTGCTCAAAGCCTTGGAGAATGGCGCTCAATGAGATCAGGGCACTCCCTGGCATTTCAACAATTCGAAGATGTTCTCAGCGAGATAAGCATTACAGAAATCGACATCGATAACAAAGCAATCAAAGAGGCAATACAAAACTCCTCTCAACCAGACAACAGCTCTTACATCGCTCCATTCAAAATGGAATGGAATGCAGAGAGTGACTGGGAACCAGATGATCCAACAGCTGTATCTTCAGGTTCATGCATCATTATTCCAATTCCTACTGATCAATCATCTGGCAATCTTCTCAGAAGTGTAGGATATGCAGAGTCTTTTCCAGCAGAATCAAAATACCGATTCCTCGATGATGGGACATTTATTTTGGAAACTAATTACGAGCAATCCATTGCGCAAGAAAGAATTTGGTTCGTGTCAGAGCATGTTCGCTGCCGATCTTCAGTGTTAAAAACTTCAGAAGGATCTGGCATTTTGCAGTCATCCTTTGCTTCAGAAGTACGACGCATCAAGGTCTAGCAAATAATTAATTTATGCATATAGAACAGCAGCTAAGATTTGCAAAAACCCTAGCAGGAATTTACGACAACTACGAGCAAGCACAGTCCAACCCAAAAGACTTTGCTCGAATCAATATAGTATTTCGCCCATTACCCTGGGAGATTTTTGAAGGGCCTGGATTCTATTCTGAGCAATATTATGATTACGCCAAGTGGAATCCTTATCGCCAAGGAATTCATCGACTAAAAATTAAAAATCAGAGCTTCGTTGTTGAAAACTTTGATTTTGGGGACAAGGAAAGATTGGCAGGCTCTGGACGCAATCCAGAATTACTTGAATCTCTCGACATATCAAGCCTAAATAGCCGATGCGGATGTGCAATGCATTTCACAGAAGCAAGCGACGGTAAATATATTGGAACAGTTGAACCTGGAAAAAAATGTTTCATACCTAGAGACGGCAAAATAACATATTTAGTGAGCGAAGTCGAAGTTGATGAAACAAACTGGATCAGCCGTGATCGTGGCTTTGACCCAGAATCTGATCAACCGAAATGGGGGTCTGAGCATGGACCTCTACGATTCAAACGTATTGAGAGTTTTTCTGAACTCATCACATCGGGCTGGATATTAAAGAAGGAAAAATAAATGCTTGACTATGGCAAACAAATCAAAGCATGGATTCGCTCACAGCATTTAATATGCGATGGGACTGACTTTATTTTTGAGACTGTCGATCAAACACAATTAGAAAAGTTTGAACTATGCATTGAATCGATGGGGAGCAAAGTCCGCGCAGTGAAAGCAGTCGGCAATTGGCCAATGGGACCGAAACGATCATTTAAAGTTTTACGAGCTATTGCAAGTGTTCCTCGCCCAGGAGGAGAAGAATTTGTGACTTACTGGGCTAAAAAAGGAAACCAACAAACCCGCTACTCCGAAATCAACAGCTGATTTCAATCATCAAACCATCCCATCCATGTTGGTTTTGCAAAATCAGTGTGCTTGCTCCATTTTCTTAGAATGGCCAAAGGATCCACAGCAAAACCGTGTTGCGCCGCAATTGAAATTACCTGTTCTTGATTGATTGCACTTTTGATTTCACCACGAAGATCTTCATCCGATCGAGCCAATGCTATGAAACGCTCAAGCAGTTGATCTTGCTCTAAATCAGACATAAGAACAAATGACTAGTTTGAAAAGTTAGCTGGGTTTAGGTACTTCCATCACCAGCTCCGATCATCAGCATAGCCCTCCAAACTGAGTGTTGTCGAAAGGCCCACGACCAGTGAACTGGGTTCGCAGACAAAATTGATCGTTGAACCAATTCTGTCTGGAGCTCAAAATCCTTATCAAAAAAAGCAGCCCACTCTTTTGCAGAGAAATCAAAACCTTGGCCCTGCCCATAGGCAATAATCTGATCGTGGCTAGACAGTGCTTTCAAACCTGTCGCTAGCTCATGAGACTGAACCACTTCATTTAAAAAACAAGTTAAAGCTTCAGTTGACATCAGCAACTCTCTATCCAGATCGCGAAATTAGCCTTCTTACAGATTAGTTGCAGAACTAATGGACCACCAGTACAACGCAACAAACGCCAAGGTATTGCCTTATCTGTAACACCTGAATCCACAAGGATCTTCGGTGGTCGAGTCGCTTGCTCTAAAGGGATCAAGGCTGATCCTGTGAGTGAAGAATCAACAGATTGCACAACAACACGTAGTTTTTCAAGATCTTCAACATCATTCAAATGATCCTGAGCCTTGGAATTACTACATATTGTCTCAACGAAGCGAGACAATGCCAATTCAGCTTCAGCAGGAACAGGCATCTCATACCAACTGTTGAAACGAGATTAACAGATAACACTCTCCAACATTCATCAACTTAGAAAATGATGCGCAATATCAAGCACAACAAGGATCAGTGATGCCTACTGGGCCTCTGTACATGAAGTGCTAATTTTGTTAAGTGCTTCCGGTAATGGTCGTGTCTGAGAGATTTGACATTTTGTTTGAAGGAATGCCAGAGGAAAAAGCATTACTTTTATTACAGACAAATCCTGACGATCTATCCAATCCTGTCGACAAATATATGGCTGCAACCAAACTTGCAGCTTGCCGCAGCGAACGCTCTTTAGAAGGATTGATTGCAGCAGTACAACTCGATCCTGAAAACCTTATCAACAGAATCACACGTCGGAAAGCACTGGAAGCGCTTGGACGCAGAAAAGACGAGAGAGCCCTCCCGAGCTTATTCAGCGCGCTGCATTTCGATGACGAACCTTCGGTGATCAACGCACTGGATTCGATCGCGCAGATCGGATCGCCAATCACAGCTGTCCAAAGCGATCAACTCCTGGCGGCACTCCAAAGCAGTGACAATCAAAAGCGATCGGCGATACAAGCTCACACTCGCCTCAAGCTTTCAACGGGGGAACAAGCAATCTCTGCCTTTGAGAACGATGAAAATCCCTTGGTCGCTGGGGCGGCCCGCGCCTACACCGCCAAAGTTTTTGGCAGGGTTGAATCCCTTGAGCCGCTGATTAAACAACTCACTGATCCCATCGCGGGACGACGACGATCAGCTGTGATCGACCTTGGCGATGCTGGGGATGCCAGTTTGCTGCGTCATTTGGTCACTTGCCCGGTCTCGATGCCGTTAAGGGCAAAAAGCGCCTTTCAACTGGTCGATCCCGAGAAGAGTGGTCAAATACCTGACATTTATATAGACCTGCTGGAGCAACTACTACGAGACGACCCTTCAACCCTCGCATTAAAAGAAGATTGGATCTGTGAGGGGGAAACTATTGAGATCGAAAAGAATCTGCAACATCGCGACGAAGGCAAGCAATACGGGGGAGCACTCAGCCTGATCAGGATGCAGAAGCATCAACAAATTGATGCGATTGAACAGATCCAGGCCAAGCATTGGAGCGATTACGGCGCGAATTACCTCTTGACGTCAATTATTGGGCTCCAAAAAGTCCAAGAACACAGCAATCTGGTTCGGACAGCACTGGCAGAAACACTGCCGCAGTACACGAAGTCGAGGGTTGCAGCAGCCTGGGCTTGCCTGAACCTTAACCTCTCAGACCAAGTCGATTTACTCAGGGAGATCCAAGCAGATAGCAGATGGACACCCCTTAAATGGAGCTGCGAACGGGTGCTTCAACAGTTGTCATAACCAGCAAAGTTCCTGTCAAGACATGGCTTCTGCAGCAAAAGCAAAATCATTCCGGTTTTATTCATATTTAATTTCGTTTTTGCGAATGCAAACTTTCTTGTCCACACATCTGCATCGAGGTAGTGGGCAGGGAACCAGGGTTACTGTCAAGTCGATGCGGATTCGCATTCCCCCAACAACACTCCCACAACCATGCTCGACGCATTCTCCAGGAAGGCCGTATCGGCCGATTCCAGCGGTGCTTTCATCGGCGGAGGCGAGCTGGCCTCTCTGAAATCCTTCATCGCTGATGGCAATAAGCGCCTTGACGCAGTGAACGCAATTTCCGGAAACGCCGCTTGCATCGTCTCCGACGCTGTTGCTGGCATCTGCTGCGAGAACACAGGCCTGACCGCTCCTAACGGTGGTGTGTACACCAACCGCAAGATGGCTGCTTGCCTGCGCGACGGAGAAATCGTCCTTCGCTATGTCAGCTACGCCCTTCTTGCTGGCGATGCTTCAGTTCTTCAGGACCGCTGCCTGAATGGTCTTCGTGAGACCTACGCAGCACTGGGCGTTCCTACAGGTTCCGCTGCCCGCGCAGTCGCCATCATGAAGGCCGCTGCCGGTGCACTTATCACCAATACAAACAGCCAGGCCAAGAAAGCTGCTGTCACCCAAGGTGACTGCGCCAGCCTGTCCAGCGAAGCAGGTAGCTACTTCGACCAGGTGATCAGCGCCATCAGCTGAACCACGTCTTTATTTAAACGTCCACACCCACCTACTTCCACAACATGAAGTCCGTTATCACCACCGTGGTCGGCGCTGCCGATAGCGCCTCCCGCTTCCCTTCTTCCTCCGACATGGAGTCAGTGCAGGGTTCAATCCAACGCGCTGCTGCACGTTTGGAAGCCGCTGAAAAGCTCTCCCAGAACTATGACGGCATCGCGCAGCGCGCTGTAGACGCTGTGTACGCCCAGTACCCCAACGGTGCAACTGGCCGTCAGCCCCGCCAGTGCGCAACCGAAGGTAAAGAGAAGTGCAAGCGTGACTTTGTTCACTACCTGCGTCTGATCAACTACTGCTTGGTCACCGGCGGCACCGGCCCCCTGGATGAGCTGGCTATCAATGGCCAAAAAGAGGTCTACAAGGCTCTCAGCATCGATGCTGGCACCTACGTGGCTGGTTTCTCGCAGATGCGCAACGACGGTTGTGCCCCTCGGGACATGAGCCCCCAGGCTCTGACCTCCTACAACCAGTTGCTGGACTATGTGATCAACTCACTGGGCTGATCATCAGCTTGGTTGTTGTAAAAAACACAGCAAACAAAGGGGTGGGCAATGCCCACCCTTTTTTTTACCGGTCACAAAGCAACAATTGGGTTGCATGTCTAAACAATTTTATTTAGCCATCAAATAAAGATTGAATCTCTAGAGAACGTCACTTTGACCAAAAGGTTTTTACAAGACCTGTAATTCCTTCAGGGAGATGTGACGAACAGTCCACAACATCACCCCCACACAAATCATGCTCGGCACAGAAACCAGCCTGAAGTCTCTCACTTCGGCGACTCGAACCGGACCCGCTGCTTTCGCCACACAAAGCAAAGCAGGCAAAAATACAGCACACCGAACAATCGCAGGTGTACGCGCTGAGTACAAGCGGCAACACTGTGCATCGATGGGGATTGGAATTGGACCCCGGCTACACTCCGAATGCCCCTTCGGTTCAGTGTTCGATCAATATAATCCAGACGATACAGCAGCTCTTGAGCGAGTCATCGCGGCTGCTTATCGTCAAGTACTAGGGAACCTACACCCCAGAGAAAGTCAAAGAGTAACGTCACTAGAGGCGAGACTATTGAACGGTGAAATCACAGTTCGTGATTTTGTCAATGGGTTGGCCAAGTCAGATTTCTATAAGGCCAATTTCTTTCATGCCGTTGGAGCCCAACGTGGCATAGAACTGAACTTTAAACACCTTCTTGGCAGATCTCCTCTGAACCAATCAGAGGTTCAGGAGCATATCAAGCTTCAAGCAGAACAAGGCTTTGATGCTCTAATTGACAAGTTGACCGATTCTGCTGAATACACAGAGGTCTTTGGTTCAGACATCGTTCCTTACGAAAGAGCTCACGATTCTTATGCAGGGATGTTCACACGTTCCTTCAATCTTATGCGGGAACTTGGTGGCACTAAGGTTGCTGTCAGTGACAACGCACAAGGTCGCAAAAGCCGCACCATCAACCCCCTTGCCATTGCAGCACGGGAAGATTTAAAACCTTCTCCTTTCTTCAGCTACACCGCAATCACTCGGGTTCCTGCCAAACTTCCCCAGCAGAAGTACACAGGCCACAACCCGCCGAAGATGACGGACTACGTACCTTTCCGCCCGTTTGGTTGTCACTTCTGATCTGTTAAAGGTCAAGAGAAAGCAATCACACACCCTCAACCCTTCCATTTAAATGGAAGGGTTTTTTTAGTCGTCGTTCATTACAACAAAAGAGTTCGACCCTAAAAATGATGAACTAGATTGAGTGAGCACACCAATCAAGGGGACTGTGGCCGCAGAAGCATCTAATCATCCAATCAATGCGGCAGAGCAACTCACAGAACAAGAAGCATACGAACTAGCAGAGGAGTTGAAGCTCAAACTTGCAGAACAAATAATACCAAGTTCAGATCAAGATTCAATCAAAAAAATGGTCGCCGGGCTCGGGGATCCACGAGGTGGTCTCCGCCTAACCTTTGCGCAAAGTCTTGGGAGCGTCGGAACGGCGGCTATTCCGATCTTGTGCGATGCACTGAAGAACAATCCGAATGTTTTAATCCGACGTGCTTCTGCCAAAACACTCAATATCATTGGCAGCGAAATTGCATTGCCAAACCTGATTGAGGCATTTCGAACAGACGACGACCCTGTCGTTCAAGGCTCATCGGCCGGCGCAATGGCAACAATAGGAGAGCCTGCCATTGAATCACTCCTTCAAATACTGACAGATAGAAATTGCAGCGCTTTTCAAGTTGGTCTGATCAATCTTGCCTTAAGTTTTGCTGGGTCAAAGGCTCCCGATGTATTCAATCAAGCCGTTCAATCAGAGAATCCTGAAATAAGAATAGCGGCCATTACTGCACTTGCCGAACAAGTCCACTCTGAGACAAACAATCAGGCAAAAGTGCTACTGACTCGAGCTTTAAAGGACGATTCAAGTGAGGTGCGTGCCGAAGCAGCCACAATTGTAGGAAAGACTTTAGAACCAGAAGACATCATTAACGAACTTTGTCAATTACTAAAAGACCAAAATACTCAAGTCAGAAAAAATACTGCCTTAGCATTGATGAAGATGGAAGCACTTGAATCAATCAATCAATTAAACGAGGCAATTTCATCAGAAAAGGACGATCAGGTCAAAGCCGTTTTAAAAGTTGCTCTCAATCAACTTGTCACGCTTAAATAATGATAATTACTTGAGATTTAAGCTTGCACGCCTCTCAAGACTTGCTTGAGCAATTTCACGTATGAGAGGATCCTTGGCAACATCTACAGCCAACTTTTCCAAGAAAGTAGATACCAGAGGAGAATCTAGTTCAGCAAGAGCCATAGCCGAACCTTGAACATGTGCAATATTAGACCGATCGCAAGCCTGAATTAAGAGAGGGATCACATGATCCTTCTCAGAATCATGCTTAGATAAATAGCCAAGCGTCATCAAAGATGACTGAGCGACTACTGGGCTTGAATCATCTAAGGCTTGCTCAAGCATTGATAATATTTCCAAAGGGAAAGCAACATCAGGGAAATTAACCGATATCTGAACAATAGCCTTTACACAACATGCTCGTACTGTTCCATTAACCGACGACTGAAATAATTCAAGCAAATCAGGCAGGGTGCGATGTCCCAATGTACCCAGTGCCTTTACCGCAGTTCTATAAACAACTGGATCAGGATCATGTAATTTAGAAAAAAAATATGGCATTGCCTGGTCTGGCCAGTGCTCTGCTAACAGGACACAAGCATTATCATTTATGTTTGGATTGGGGTGCTTGAGGTCTTCAACCAAAGACTCAAACGATGGGAGTGAAGCACTCATATCAGTAGCGATTTATTTGGTCAATATCTATATCTTAGCATCAAAAGGAATAGTCAAATAACTAACCCAAGCAGATGAGTCAGCTCAAGCGCGAAAGGCATAAGCCGGATCGTGCACGAACAAACACATCGGAATCAGCCGTAAATTGATTCAATATCTTCACTTTTAAAGGTATATCCATTTCGGAAAGGCATTCAATACAAATAATCATCATGTAGCGACAATCCCAAGGCGCGTCAACAATTACAGAGAGGAGGACAGGAATAGACTTAATAAATAAGTCTGGACTTAAAAAATGAAGTGCCTGCATAGCAGCAGCACGACTTTTTCTAAATTGAGGTCGGCGATTAATGATTGATTCTTGGACTATCTCAAGTGCACGATGAAGACCTTCTTGCGGCCAATCAGATCGCGATCCAAATACACGCATAAAAAAGTAGTGCGCTCCATAGTCGTTATAAGCTGCCCGCTCCCATAAATCTGACATGAGTGGCCATAAAATCTCCGTAGAGCAATGTCGCAAGCCCATCAAAGATAAATAACAACGACTGAAATCAGTACTGAATAAATCTTGCAATAAAAATTCTGCACTTGGCTGCCGATCATATTCATGTACAATATTAATATTACTAGGATCATCGCATAATACAGTATCAATGAAGGACAACATTGTTGAATCAATCGATGCAGAATCTGAGCTAGCTAAAATCTGACGACATGCACGCATTCGAAATGCTGGAGAGACTGGTGCAGCAATGATTTCTGAGAGAAAGACAGAAGCATTCGCATCAATCAGATCCTGTACAGCCGATTGCCGATCCATCTGATTGGGGAGAGTTAAATGTTCGACAATCTTATCTAAATTTGATTTATCATTTTTAAGTTGTGCCATTGCCGAAACAGCAGCTCCACTTACACCAGGGTTCTCAGAGTCCTGAAGGAGACGAATAGATTCAATACCTTCCTTCACATTCAGACTCGCAAGACATTGAATTAATATACGAAGATTTTGAGTTTTATCCTCAAGCAAAGTGAGCATTCGCCTAATAATCACAGGATCACAGCACTTCAACTGCTGTAAAGCCCAAACTGAATTTTCAACCAAGTAAATATCATCAGATTCAAGACATTGACCAATGGCTGCTACTGACTGAGTAGCACCAAGGCGAGCTAGAACTTCTACAGCCTTCCTCTTGGCAATCCTTACAGCCTGTTCGCCTGAAGATTGCGCCAGCAAATCCAAAAGTATTTGCTCAGTTTGTCTCCCAGGAAAATTAATCAAATGCGCAGCGGCCATATAGAAATCACTTTTGGACTCGAGCTGATCAATTGGCGTACTTAATATTTGATATGCATGGTCACATGTGAGCTCGGGATGGATATTATTGAAATCTTCAACCATTGAGATATAAGCTTATGAATTAATATCAAATATTCTATCAAAATAGAGCGATAACATTCGCAAGCTGATTAAAAAAAGTAACGCTTTGAGCCAGCACTGAAATAAGTCATAAAATTATGCAAATACACCAAAAAGATGGGCCCATTCTCAGGAGCGCAATTCACTATTCAAGTCAGGTCGCTTAATAGATCCAGGCCATCATTAACAACACATTTTAAAATCCCCTTTAATCAATTAAATAACGGCATGCAAGTAATGCATCGCACTGGTTTTATTATCAATAGCATTTCGGGTGGAACCCAGCAGTCGAAAGAAAATATGGCAGGTGGATCCAAAAAGGTACATTCCGAAAGTCCGAAATCAAACGCCAAGAAAACTAATTCACGACGACGTCAACGTAAAAATGGATAAGGACTAACTTATTAGATTGAGTTTGTCACCTCAAATACAGCATCTGACGGGCGGCCAGCTTTAAGAGCATTCCAGTTAATGCTCTCCAGAAAAGCATTGGGGTTACCACATTCGACAACGTCTACCCCCCAACTACCTAGTGTTAGTGGGGATCCTGGACTTCCAGAAGTATCCTTGCGGCCACCAAGGGCAAGCCAATGATGATCAACATTGTGCTTCTTAATTAAGCGATAGTGCTTCCAAGCTTTTACTAGTTCTTGAGCCATCTCATGGGCGGCCAAGTCAGATTCGATACGAACCAACCAATGAGGATGACTTAAGGCCTCAGCTTTAGAGAAGGAGGATGAGCTGCTCAAAAGCCCTTCTGCCAAATCTGCGGCTGAAATGGAAGGGACAAGCGCAGATTGAACCTGGAGATTGTGAGAAAGAACAAAAATTGTCATTGTTAAGGCCTAAGGTCTGTAGAGATAGAGTGCATGATCGCAAGTGACAACCGAGCCAAGCTTGAGTTCGAGAGAAGAGGTGAATTCTCAAGTCGAGTCCGAAGGCAATGAGTGTATTCAGCTAAGCGAAGCTGAGGCTTCGGCTTTGGCGTCACATCTCAAGGAGAAACTGAAATCAGGGGTATCAATTGAATCAGATCCTGCTTCAATCTCCAAAATGGTAGCTGGATTAGGTGACCCTCGAGGCCTGTTGCGTCGAAGTTTTTCGGAGAGTCTTGGATCTATTGGGAAAGTTGCAACGCCAGCTCTTTGTAAAGCCATGTTGGCTAGCGATCAAGTCACAGTTAGAAGAGCAGCCGCTAAAACACTTACTTTGATTGGCGATACTGCCAGCCTGCCAGACCTACTTTCAGCTTTTCTTGGTGATGAAGACTCAGTTGTTCAGGGTTCAGCCATGGGTGCCATAGCTGCCATGGGAGAACAAGCTGTCGAACCAATTCTGAGCATCATTGAGAATCCAAAAAGTACGGAAATGCAAATTGGCCTAGCAAATTGGGCATTAACTATTATCGGAGATAGAGCGCCACAAGCCCTTCACGAAGCAACTACTTCGACCAATGCCAATGTGCGGAAAGCCTCAATATTTGCTTTAGCGAGTAATATTCAGACATTAGATATTGAGGCCGATAAAAACCTATTAATCAATGCATTGTCAGATCCTTATGCAGAAATTCGTGCTGAAGCAGTTACCTTATTGGGCAAACTCGAAGACATGGATAACGCGGGACTATTGCTCATACCTTTGTTGTCTGATCCCGACATTTGGGTAAGAAAGAACAGCGCTCTTTCGCTCATGAAGCTGCGGGCGACATCGTCACTCAACGCCCTTCAAGAAAGAGCAAAGGTAGAAGATGATGCAATTGTTTTAAACGTTGTCAAACTTGCAATAGCACAACTACTCAAAGCAGAACAAAGCAACTAGTACTCAAAAAAAAGGGGGAGCCGAAGCTCCCCCTTTTTTTTGAGTATTAACAGATCTCAAGAGAGAGCGTTAATGAGATAATCCAGGTAGCTCTTGAACTCATTCAAGGCCTGAGGGCTCATATCACGGGGTGCGCAGGCACGGTCGCGTGTATAGGTGAGTGCTTCCACGTAAGGACCGGTGGGAAGGCTCAGGCTGCGATAAACCTCACGCGCACCTGCAATGCCCCACTCGTCGAGAGGGCCAGTGCCGCCAACAACCAGGCAATAGTTGATCAGGCGCATGTAATGGCCGAGATCGCGATAGCACTTGTCGACCTTGACCTGGCTATCACCAGCTTCACCAGGCTGCTTGAGGTAGGCGTACTTGTTGAAACAAGCATCGCCAGCTTCTTTCGTGAGAGCGTCAAGACCAGCAGCAAGCTTTTCAGCCGCTTCTAGACGAGCAGCCGCACGCTGAATGTTGCCTTGAACAGCTTCAAGATCGTTCTGAGAAGGGAAGCGACCTGCTGCGTCAGCAGCAGTCACGACGGTAGTAACGACGGACTTCATTGTTGAATTCCTTTAAGGGGGAAAGTGTCTGAGAAGAAGAGAGGCCGTTTAGGCAACGGCGCCGATCACGCGATCAAAGTAGGCACCAGCTTCGGCAACCAAAGCGGAGCAATCACCTTGCGTGGTCTCCATCTTGCGGAAACGCTTGCCACCTGAGGCGGGAGAGTTAGTTTCGCCGATGAGAGCAGTGGCAGAGGCCTTCATGATGGCCACGGCACGCGCTGCAGACTGGGTAGGAACGCCCAGAGCGATATAGGTCTCCTTAAGACCATTCAGGCATCGATCATCGAGCACGGATGCATCGCCAGCCAGCAGGGCGTAGCTGATGTAGCGCAGAACGATCTCACCATCGCGCAGACAAGCTGCCATGCGGCGGTTGGGATAGCAGTTACCACCAGCCTGGATCAGGCCAGTGTTCTCGCAAATCATGCCTGTTACGGCATCAGAAACGATGCAAGAGGCGTTGGATGTGATGGCGTTAACAGCGTCAAGACGCTTGTTGCCTTGACTGACGTAGGAACGCAGACCAGCGAGGTCGGTACCACCAACAGGTGCAGTTTTGGCGTCAGCACTGACGACCGAACGGGAAAATGCGTCGAGCATTGGGGCCAGACAGTTTTAGGGGGAGGGGGCTTCTGGTGCTGCGAGTAGTCAAAGGAGAAGCATTCAACAAAGAAGCTTTAACCAAGGACTAATGAACTCAAAGGACTTGAAGCGCCCTAGCAACGTAAACCGGCTTAACCAAGCAGTGGCAGGGGATCTGCGGATCACGCAAAAGTTCGTCATCTTCTGAGCCTCAACGCCGATCACCCGTCACTGCGTCTCCCACCCAAAAAACGCATCAAATCAAGGGCAGGGAGCGCCTTTCAGCCATCCACCCCATCAGCGGTTCACCAATCGCAACGCTGCGGACAGTGAACGGAGGGCTAGGGAGGGCTGGCGAGTTAATCTTCCAAAACTGATTTACTAAGTAGTAATCCGAATGACGGATCAAGCTAATCAGGCACCATCAGTTGAAGAGCTGCAGGAATCAATTGATGAACTTTCTGCTTATCGAGAGCGTCTTTATAACGACGTGATCGGCTTAGGCAAAAAACTTCGCCTATCCCAAAAAAAAATTGATGCAACAGTCAACGAACATCCTGAATTAACACGGATCGATGAAATCCTGAGCCAACTCAAACATCAGCGCGATAACCAGGCCATCAGCTCATGAAACCTCTGGTTTCGCCTCCCATGACAATGGCTGACTTCTTTGAAGCGAGCCGTGGCACCTGGCTCAATCGGCGCGTTGTACATCATTTAGACAGCCAAGATGATGAATCAGCTGATTCAAATTTGATCATTCAGCCCTTTGATTCAACAGACCCTGTTGTTGAAAAGGTTTGCCAAGTCCTTAATATCAGCGCAAGCGAAGTCAATGGGGGAGCGAGATTTTGGTGGGAGAGCAATCTCATGAAAGAAGCAAAAAATGATGATTACGCAGCGGTTGTTGTTGATGCGCCAAACCCGGATGATCCAACAAAGGGCTTTCTGCTTCGCGATAAAGGATATGTAGAAAAAAAATCAGTCGTTAGCACCTATTACTTCGCAGACGATGGGGTACTCACCATCAAAACCCGTTACGACACCAATGTTGGAATCGAGCGCTGCTGGTTTGTCAATGACCAGATCAGGATGCGCGTGAGTTCCGTTCAGTTCCTTGACGGCGTAGCCATGACGACATATTGCACAGAATTCCGCTGTCCAAGTCAGTCCGACATCTATGAACTGTCAGCCAATGCGAGAGCAATGGCTGACTCTGCTCATTCCGCCACCGCGAGGACTTAGCCGTGTTTGATCCATTTCTCGACCAATTACACGCCGACATCACCGCAAGGGGTGGAACACCTACCGAGGTGCCTGATGGCCTAGCCGAATGCCACTCAGCAAAAAAAACCAGTGTGATTCGCAGCTGGCTTTGGCAAGTCCCTGGCTTTCGTCGCTGGCGTGTGACGCGATTGGATGCAGGCGACAGTCTTCAGGTGTTGAATTCTGTGGCCTATCCCGATTATGGCTTTGATCACCCACTGATGGGTGTTGATCTGCTGTGGTTTGGCGCACGACAGAAATTGGTGGCCGTGCTGGATTTCCAACCGCTTGTGCAAAACGAGGCTTATTTCGATCGCTACTTCGACGGGCTGAAGGATTTAAATCGTGCGTTCCCAGACCTCAACGGCGAAGAGACCATGCGGTCCTTCGATCCAAATCAATATTTCTCCTCTTGGCTGCTGTTCTGTCGTGGCGGATCAGAACAAGCAGACACCTCACTTCCCCCAGCGTTTAGTGCATTTTTGAAGGCCTACTGGGCTCTGCATGATGCAGCGATCAACACCCCATCCACAATCTCTCCGGATGAAGTGAAGCGATTGCAAGAGAACTACGACGTGTACAGCGCCGAACGAGATCCGGCCCATGGGCTATTCACCAGTCATTTCGGCAAGAGCTGGTCTGACCGATTCCTGCATGAGTTTCTATTTCCCGCATCAGGCCAGTCATGACCATCACCCGACACAGCAGCACTGATTCCATCAACATTCCAGGCTGGGGGTGGCAACCATTTCTGGAGGATGCCGTCCAGGCTCTCAAACCTCTGAATCTTGAGCCATACCCAGTGGCTGACGACTTTTTATACAAACAGGATCAAACGGGCTCAAAAGCAAAACCAATCACCGTGACCACGGCGACCTGGGCATGCAAAACAGACAAATTGCGTCAGGTGAGAGCTGCCTGTGTTTATGGAGGAGCTGCCGCATCGGTTCTGAATTTCGTCATCAATCCCTCGGCAAAGTTTGACCTGCCATTTTTTGGCGGAGATCTGGTCACGCTGCCGTCGGGGCATCTTCTCGCCCTCGATCTTCAGCCCGCCGATAAATCCGATTCAATCCACACCAAACATGTGTGGGACAAATTGATCCCGATTTTTGAGCGTTGGCGATCCCAGCTACCCGATGGAGGCCCGATCCCAGAAGAGGCTCAGCCTTTCTTCTCTCCAGGCTTTCTCTGGACCCGGTTGCCGCTAGGAGAGGAAGGTGACCATCTCATTAATAGTGTTGTTCGCCCAGCCTTCAATGACTATCTCAGCCTTTATCTGGAGTTAACCGAGGCTGCGCAACCCGTCACGGACCAACGCCGCGACCACTTACTGGCGGGACAACGGCGCTACACCGATTACCGAGCCGAAAAGGATCCAGCACGGGGCATGCTCACTCGGTTCCACGGACGTGACTGGACCGAGAAATACATCCATACGGTGCTGTTCGACCTCTGATCGTTTGTAGATCTTGGAAAGCCTGCAAAATCCCTGTCTCAGAAAGGGGGATTAAGCATTGTGAACAGCAGTCGAAAGGCCCGAGTCCACTTCGAGAGAATGTTTGAAGACCCAGCAGGGACCTTCTCAAGATGTCCTTCTGGTATCTCTGATAACCACTTAGACGCCGCCAAGAGGAGTTCAAAATGTTCGACGCCTTCACCAAGGTTGTCGCCCAGGCCGATGCCCGGGGACAGTTCATCAGCACCAGCGAAATTGATGCTCTTGCCGCCGTCGTCTCGGATAGCAACAAGCGTTTAGACGCTGTGAGTCGTATCTCCAGCAATGCATCGACCATCGTTGCCAATGCTGCTCGTCAATTGTTTGCTCAACAGCCTGCGCTGATCGCTCCCGGTGGCAACGCCTACACCTCCCGTCGGATGGCTGCTTGCCTTCGCGATATGGAAATCATCCTCCGCTACGTCACTTACTCAGTGTTCACCGGTGATGCTTCCGTGATGGAAGACCGCTGCCTGAATGGCCTGCGCGAGACCTACCTGGCTCTCGGAACTCCAGGTGCATCCGTCGCATCCGGTGTGAACCTGATGAAAGATGCCGCCCTTGGGATGGTGAACGACAAAAGTGGCATTACTTCTGGCGACTGCGCCTCACTGAGCAGCGAAATCGGGGTCTACTTCGACCGCGCTGCCGCTTCTGTTGCCTGATTCGGCCCAAGTTTTTCATCTAAATCTATTAACTCCCCATCATGAAAACTCCCCTCACCGAAGCCGTTGCAGCGGCTGATTCCCAGGGCCGTTTCCTGAGCAACACCGAAGTTCAGGCCGCATCTGGTCGTTTTAATCGTGCCAAAGCCAGCCTTGAAGCTGCAAAAGGCCTGACCAGCAAAGCCGAAGCTTTGGTTAACGGTGCAGCGCAAGCTGTTTACTCAAAGTTCCCCTACACCACGCAAATGGATGGGGCTAACTACGCCTCAACTCCAGAAGGCAAAGCCAAGTGCTCCCGTGACGTGGGCTATTACCTGCGCATGATCACGTACTGCCTGGTTGCTGGTGGTACCGGCCCGATGGACGACTACTTGATTGCTGGTCTAAGTGAAATCAATCGCACCTTCGAGCTCTCCCCCTCTTGGTATGTGGAAGCTTTGAAGCACATCAAGGCCAATCACGGGCTGAGCGGCGACGCTGCCACTGAAGCGAACAGCTACATCGACTACGCCGTCAATTCACTGACCTGATCAAATTCAGTTGAATCTGCACACTGCAAGAGCCTCCCAAGGGGGGCTCTTTTTTATTGTCAGATCGTGAAGGTGCCGAGAGACATGAACGCAACAATCACGCCAACCGTGCAGCGTTTTCTCACCTTGCTATGCGGTGAATACAGCAATCAGCAACAAGCTTTTGATAACCCGCCTTTTTTTGCCCACATCTTTCTGAGATATCGACCACTCGAACATCTCCAACCGGGGTCGATCCTGCTCGAACAAACCTATGCCGTAGATCCCAAGAATCCCTATCGACTTCGCATGATTCGTGCAGAAGAACGAGGCCCTGGAGTTATCAAGCTTTGGAACCACACCTTCCGAGATCCCCAACGCTTCGCCTCAGCAACCGATGACGAAGGCTGTCGAAAGGAGATTCAAGAAAGCGATCTGGTCTGCCTCGACCAATGCCACTACCAAGTCACCGAAAAAGAAGGGGGGTACTACGGCGAGATCGAGCCAGGTTGCCGCTGCATTGTTCATCGCGATGGCAAGGACACCGTCTTGATGAGCAGCTTCACCCTCAAGGGAGAGTCCCTTGAGACACTGGACAGAGGCCATGACCCTGAAACAA
This sequence comes from Synechococcus sp. AG-686-B21, assembly GCA_003210375.1. Lineage (GTDB taxonomy): Bacteria > Cyanobacteriota > Cyanobacteriia > PCC-6307 > Cyanobiaceae > Parasynechococcus. The sequence continues at coordinate 52,706 of QCVM01000004.1, forward strand.
ATGAACGCTGTTGGGGCTCCATCGCAGGCGAATTCCGCTTCCAACGCATAGCCAGTTGGTCGAACGACATTCCCGTGACATGGAGCTGATGCAGCCTCTGAACGAGCAGCAAGTGATCGCCAACCTGAAGCAGCGGGACGATTCATCAGACCGGTATTACGCCGCATGGTGGTTAGGAAAGATGCGCAGCCAGCACCCTGAGGCGGTGCCCCTACTACTGGACACTCTTTCAGCCTTAAGTGACGATCTAGTGGATGAGGAAGATCGAGGCGTCGCACTCAACGCCATTCGAGCTCTTGGGCTTCTGCTCAATCCAGCAGCGCATGATCCACTCATGCAACTGCTTGGATCAAAGGATTACAGCGTGCGTGAAGAGGCAGCACGAAGTCTGGGCGCCATGAAAACCAAGGCGGCTATTCCTCAGTTGTGCCAACTCTTAAGCAGTGGTCCAGCCGCGGCCGGTAAAGAACAATTGGGCGCATCCACATTGAAAGAACCCTGTGAAGCACTACTCGAAGCCTTGGGAAACATCGGCGTGAACAACCCAAACGTTGTCGCTGTGATTACACCGTTCTCCGATCACCCTCGCCCTTTGATTCGCGCCGCGGCCTGCCGTGCCCTACTGCAGCTCATGGGGGATCAACGCTGGGCGAATGAGTTGGAACAACTGCTTCAACATCCTGAGCCACTGGTTCGGCGTGGAGTGTTGTTGGATCTTGGAGCCAGCGGATGGACAGCAGCCCTCCCAGCCATCGAAAACGCCAGCGTTGAAGCCAGTCTCAAGTTGGTGGCGTTGCGCGGATTAGCCGAACAAAGCAACGACATCAAGGTGCTCGATGTGATGGACCGACTGCTCTGATGACGGCGTCTGATCTTCAGAAGGCCGTCCTTGCGTTGGACCGCGCAACGATGACTTCAGAACTCGTCCAAGCCACGCAAACCCTTTGTGGCCTCAGGAATCTTGAAGCCGCTCCCACGTTGATCAAGGTGCTTGGCTTTAACAATCCTGCGGTAGGAGCCGTCGCCACCCAAGGACTGATCGCCCTCGGCCGTGATGTTGTTCCAATCCTGTTGGTGAGTTTGGATGATGGCAATTACGGCGCCAGAGCCTGGGTGATCCGGGCCATCGCCACGCTGCGAGATCCCCGCGGACTCTATCTGCTGGAGCATGCACTCAACGCCGACATCGCACCGAGCGTTCGCCGCTCCGCCACCCGTGGGCTGGCCGAGATGGAGCTCGAAGGTCCAAACCTCTTCAAGGATTTCTCAAGGTGTTGTGAGGCCCTGTTCAAAGCCGCCGCTGATGATGAATGGATCGTGCGTTATGCCGCGGCCTTCGGCCTTGAGCAACGGTTCTGCCAAAACTCAACAGACACCGGGCTGAGAACGCAAGCCATCGCTCATTTAGAACAACTCTGTTCGAATTCAGAGGCTGTCAAGGTGGTGCAACAGCGGGCAAAGCTCGCCTTGCAACGTCTTCAAGCCGAATGACCAAGACCATTCTCTTCGTCTGCCTCGGAAACATTTGCCGATCTCCGGCTGCCGAAGGGGTGTTTCTGCACTTGCTCGCCAAGCGCAACCTCACCGATCAATTTGTGGCGGATTCAGCCGGAACAGGCGGATGGCATGTGGGGAACCCGGCAGATCGACGCATGCAGGCAGCAGCCAATCGCCGAGGGATTCAACTACCAAGTCGAGCCCGACAGATCAGTCTCGACGACCTAATGAATTTCGATCTCATCCTCACCATGGATGATGCCAACTTGTCGGCGGTGCGGAGCCTCTCCGATGAGACCGGCAGCCGAGCCACAGCAACGATTAGACCCATGCTGAGCTTTGCTAAAGACCTCAACGAAACCGAAGTACCAGACCCCTATTACGGCGGCGAAGCGGGTTTTGAGCACGTCCTCGACTTACTCGAAGACTCCTGTTCTGCGCTACTCGATGAGCTCACCGCTGAGGGGTAGGCCACGCTTCCTCAGCCACCCGTTCACGGAACAATCGCAGCAAGGCTTTAATCACGGCATCAATATCCATGCCATCGGTTACAAGCTCGATCGCGTCGTCGGCCTGCATCAAAGGCGCCTCCTCCCGACAGCTATCCAGCCGGTCTCTCTCGGAGATCTGGGCTTCCAACTCCGCCCGCTCCGGCACCGCAAACCCGCGTTGCTCTAGGTCCAAAGCACGACGTCGTGCACGCTCAGCAACGGTGGCCGTCAAAAAAACTTTGAGGTCAGCATCGGGGAAAACAGCACTCCCGATATCCCGACCTTCTGCCACTAAGCCCCCCTTCGAGCCCATCGCTTTCTGCTGCACCGTCAAGGCTTTACGCACACAACGGTGGGCGGCGACAGCAGATACCGATGCAGTGACTTCTGGAGAGCGAATGGCTGTGCTCACGTCTTCTCCGTTCACAAGAACCTGCTGAACCCCACCGGGTAAGGACTGCAGCTGCACATCCAACGCGTTGAGCAGAGGTTCGATCGCCACGCCATCCGATGGGTCAACCCCACGCTGCTGAACCAGCCAAGTCACCGAGCGATACATCGCCCCCGTGTCGAGGTACACCAGTCCTAAGCGTTCAGCAAACGCCCGTGTGACCGTACTTTTTCCAGCTCCAGCCGGACCATCGATAGCAACAAGAGGCTGGCGAGTCATCAAAAACGCATGATCAATCAATCGCGTTGACCCACAACACACAGCTGCTGCAAGCAAGGAGATTGCTTTCCCATGCCCACAGGGTTGAAGCGTGCAAGGGTCAACGCGTTGAACGTATTCCACATCAAAGCCTGCATCACAGAGTGTTCTCCGTATGGATGGCACCGGATCAAATCCAGCTTCCAAAGCAGCACTTAATGCCCTTGGCAACGCCGCAGCCATCCGTCGTTGATCAGCCGAGAGATATTGATTCCTGGAACTCAAAGCCAGTCCATCAGCCTCCCGAACTGTGGCAACACCTTGAACAGTCACCGGTAACGCCAAATAGGCAACTAACCAGCGAAGAATGACGAGCTGCTGCCAATCCTTTTCACCAAGCCAAAGCTGGCGGGGACGAACCAGGTCCAACAATCTGGCCACAACGGCAACGACCCCATCGAAGTGTCCCGGTCGCTTGGCTCCACAGAGGTGCTCCTGCAGAGCCAATGGAACGTGAAGCCTTGGTGGATGGCTCTCAAGACCATGCGGATAGATCTGTTCAATCGAAGGTGCCCAAAGAGCTGCAGCACCCCATCGCTCTGCCAAAACCAAATCTGACTCGAGGCTGCGGGGATATCGGTCCAAGTCCTCATCCGCACCAAACTGCAAAGGATTGACGAACACACTCACCAAGACTGGTCCCATCAAGGACGCGGAGCGCATCACAGTTCCATGCCCAGCATGGAGAGCACCCATCGTGGGCACAAATTGAAGATCACCCTGCTGAGCCGTGATCCAATCGTTGAGTTGGGTCGTGGTGCGTAGGAGAGAAAAATTCAGCGCAGGACCTCAAGCCGAACTTGAGCAATACCAGAGGCGGTCAAACCAATACTGCTGGCGGCTCCTTGGCCCAAATCAATCACCCGGTGGTGCACAAAGGGGCCACGATCATTAATCCGAATCACGTCTGAGCGCCCATTCCACAAATTGGTGACTCGCACTTTGGTCCCAAACGGCAAGGTTCTATGGGTAGTCGTCATCATGCCCCTTCATACACCTCACCATTGGTCGTGCGGTTCCCAAAAAATCCTGGTCCGTACCAACTGGCCTCGCCCGTAATGATGCGTACAACCGATGGCACAGTTTTGATCTTTGGCAGCAGAACGACCGTCATGGCAGGAGCCGTGTCTTCGGCTTCGTCCACATCAGACGGACTCAACGTTGCCTTCACAGGTGCCGAAGGAATGACGACAGGCGGTGCCACCAAATCGATGGGATCAATGGGGTCAGCAAGACCCTGATCCAAAAAATCGGCTGCATCGACAGGGAGAAGCGTTGCGCTGCCAGACATTGCTCAACAAATCACAAGCAGTGTGAAAGGAACTCGCATGTCGGTCAAACCAACCAAATCCTGAGCCAAACAATTCGGCATCCGAATTCAGAAGGCTTCCAAAATCGAATGATGCTGAAATTTAATCAAAAACCTCAGGATCAATCAGCTGGAACCAATGCCTGCCTCAGCGCAGCCACGACGAAGCGGCAGCCCCCTCAATGACCTCAAGTACTGAACAAACACCCGTCAGGAACCCCCAACGATGGATAAGCAGAAGATGTTGTTCACATAAGCAGGCATGATCAGCTTGCGGACGCCTACCCGCCCGGCACACGGCCTTAGCGCCGGGGCAGGATCATGAAACCGGATCTATTCCATGGATTACAAAAGCGCAGGTGTTGATGTAGAGGCTGGACGTGCTTTTGTTCAGCGCATCAAGGCGTCGGTCGAGGCCACCCACCGCCCAGAGGTTGTGGGAGGACTCGGCGGGTTTGGCGGGTTAATGCGACTTCCAACAGGCCTGCGCAAGCCACTCCTTGTTTCCGGAACTGACGGCGTCGGTACCAAGCTGGAGCTTGCCCAAAATCATCACTGCCATCACGGGGTAGGCATTGATCTTGTGGCGATGTGCGTGAACGACGTCATCACCTCTGGAGCCGCTCCTCTATTTTTCCTCGACTACATGGCCACTGGCGCCCTGAGCCCAAGCGCCATGGCGGAAGTGGTCGAGGGAATCGCGGATGGATGCCGTCAGAGCGGTTGCGCACTTTTAGGAGGCGAAACCGCTGAAATGCCAGGGTTCTACCCCCAAGGGAGGTACGACCTCGCCGGCTTCTGTGTTGCCGTCGTCGAAGAAGACGACCTGATCGATGGTCGAGCCATTTCCCCCGGAGATCGAATCATCGGCATCGCCAGTAGTGGAGTGCACAGCAATGGATTCAGCCTCGTCAGGAAGGTGCTAAAAACAGCAAGCATCAACGAAACCACTCGATACGGCGCAGAAGACCGACACCTCATAAACGACCTTCTCGCTCCGACAACCCTCTACGCCTCGCTGGTTGAACAACTACTCAGCAACGCCATCGAGATTCACGGCATGGCCCACATCACTGGCGGGGGACTACCTGAAAATTTGCCTCGCTGTCTTCCAGAGAACACGACGGCCAAAGTCGAGGCTGAGGCATGGCCTCGACCCGCTCTATTTCAGTGGCTTCAATCCGCCGGTGCAATTCCAGAACGTGATCTATGGCATACGTTCAACATGGGGATCGGGTTCTGCATCGTGGTGCCAAGAGAAGCGGAACAATCCGCACTGGATGCCTGCCGTCTGAACAACCACCAGGCATGGGTCATTGGTGAAGTCCTCAATCGCCAGTCGGGGGACAGTTCGGCCTTACAAGGACTCCCCAGCTGATTGCATCAGTTCCCAACGTGGTTGGATTTCGTCTCTCGACGCCTTAATTAAGTGAATAATATTGATTGAGCACTTCGGACAATGTTCCGACAGCAACGCCGATACATCTTTTTTTTCTATGCCATTTGATAAGCCACAGCGCCTGACTCGGCGTCGCTCATCGGCAGGTCCTGTTCCTCCGAGACGTCCCCTTGAGTCCAGCCAAGGTCATCGGCAGAGTCCCCGCCCGACATTTTTAACTCTTCGGGACCACGGCAAAGTGTTCGTGGCAGATATGCCGCACTTATCTGATGGCCAGTTATCCCATATCCATAACGAGGCCGATGAAGTTTTCACTAGTCTTGAGCGTCGGATTCAAGAGCTTGAGCAAGAGCTGAGCCACAGCCCTCAAGATCGAGACACGTTGATCAAGGCGTCGACAAAACGCGATGTCACCCGACGTTTTTTGCGCGCCATCCAGGAGGAGCAGGAGCAACGTCGTAATAACCCTGCCATTCGAAATGCAGCAGGTGAATCACTCCCCCGCACCTTTCTGGAAGTGGCCCGTCACCGCTTACCCGGCGCCACTTTCGATTCATTGCTGCAAGAGGCGCTGACAGCCTGCGAACAACAGCAAGCAGCAGCTTCAGCAGCAGCTTCAGCAGCAGCTGAAGCTGCTGCTGAAGCTGCGACGACAGCAACCGAAAAGGTGGTTCCCATTCGAAGCGACAGCGACAGCCTGCCAGTGGTTGTTAGTCCAGCGCCGGAATCAGTATCTGAAGCCTGAACCAGAACTTCAACGGCTTTGAAATGGATTAGAGGGCATGCGTGAGATGCAGCGTTCTTTTGCTTGGTTAAGCACACGGCATTCAGCCTCAGACAACTGCCAGGTCAAAGCCGCCGCCACGTCCATGGCTTGCCTGGGTGACCGAATTCCAGGAATTGGCGTTGTCCCAGTGGCTCGACACCAATTCAACGCCACCTGAACCATCGAGGCCCCACGTTCCGTAGCGATAGCCAACAGCAGCTGCCTGATCTCAAGGCTCTCAGGCAAGAGGCGGCGAAACAAGCGTTGTCGCACCCAGGTGGATGGCCGAGGCGCCTCAGCCGGAGCACAGCTCAGCACCCCAAAGGCCAAGGGGCTGTAGGCCAAAACCTCAATATCCAATGACTGAGCGAGATCCAATAATTCCTGTGCTTGGGCTAACCCCGGAGACAACAACGACCATTGAATCTGCACACTCCGCAGCTTGACCCCTCGTTCCATCAGCCGAGCCTGCATCCAACGCAAACGGCGAGGCCCCACATTCGACACCCCCAGCTCGTCCACTTGCTGAGCCTGAACCAGATCAGCCAAACCATCCAAAAGTGCCGCTTCCTGCCAGGGCGCATACCGCGCTGTACTCCAGTGCAATTGCACCCGCTTCAGATGACCACCTAGTCGCTTTTGACTGGCATCAAAGGCGCGATGAAATCCCCTTCTGCCCTGGCGCCAAGGGAAAGGCGCCAACTTGGTCGCCACGACTAATTGGGAGCGACGCGATGCCGGCAGGGCATCAATAAAGCCGCCGAGCAGGCTCTCGCTGCGCCCATTCAAGCGACCCGTGCCGTAGGAATCGGCTGTATCGATGAGGTTGAGCCCTGAGCTGAGAGCCTGGCGAAACGTGGCAGCTAGGCGCCCATCGTCCGTCTTTGAGTCGTACCCCCACACAAATTCATTACCCCAGGCCCAAGTCCCAAAACCGATGCTGTTCAACAGGCACGGGCCTCTGCCAGCCATGATCATCTTCTTGAATCAGATTTTCGATGCCTGACCGCAAAGCGTCGGAATCATCTCCGTGCCTCCCAACCCAAACCTCGAGTGAACCTGAGCCTATTGAGGTCGAACGAATTCTTTGCAACCATTGTCGTCGAACAGCAACCAATGGAATTCGCTGTTTGGGTATGTGCGTTGCCGACAACGACTACTAATTAAGAGAATGCCGTCGAGGCCAACGACATGATCGAAGCGATCATGATCCATGTACTTCCCATAGAGATTTGGGAGACTGGAGCCAATGAAACGGCGCTCCGCTGTTAAACCGCTTGTGTCGTCGCACCAAAGATCACTAAAACAGCAGACCCTATGGCAGGGTCTATCGATCTTGAAAAAGGCGGCACCCAGATTCGAACTGGGGATAAAGGATTTGCAATCCTCTGCCTTACCACTTGGCCATGCCGCCGCAGGGGAACTTCTACTCCCTCAAAGCGATCGTATCAGCCATGGTTCAACGACACTTCTCGTGATTTGCAATGGCCATGGGGAAGATCTCATCGCCCTTCGCATTCTGGAGGCGGTCCATCGGCGCAATCCTCAACTTACGTTGGAAGTCCTGCCTCTGGTGGGGCAGGGGAGAGCCTTTAAAGCAGCAGTGAAAGCGGGTTGGCTACAGCAAATTGGCCCAACAGCAAATCTGCCAAGTGGAGGATTTAGCAACCAAAGTTTGCGGGGCATGCTTAGAGACATTGCAGCGGGATTACCTCTCCTGAGCTGGAGTCAATGGCGACTGGTTCAACGGCGGGCTCGCCAAGGACGCTTTTTTATCGCCATTGGAGACTTTTTACCGCTGCTGATGGCCTGGGCCAGTGGCGCTGGCTTCGGATTCATTGGGACCCCAAAAAGCGATTACACGTGGCGAAGTGGTCCTGGCCGAGACCTGAGCGATCGATATCACCGACTGAAAGGCAGTGAATGGGATCCATGGGAATGGATGTTGATGCGCTCCAAGCGTTGCCAGTGGGTCGCCATGCGAGATCAACTCACCGCCCGAGGACTCCGTCGCCATCGGGTGGACGCCAAAGCGCTCGGCAATCCAATGATGGATGGCATCCAACGGCGGACGATTCCTAAAGCACTCGAACGTTGCCGAACAGTGCTTGTGTTGTGTGGAAGCCGAATGCCGGAAGCCCAAGCCAATTTCGATCGTCTGCTGAACGCCATCCGCCTTGTGCAATCCCCGGTACCGATGGGCGTTCTCGTTGCAGCGGGAGCCGAACCCACAACGGAAGGTTTTCAACGAAGTTTGGAACAGCAGGGCTTCAGGCGTACTTTGCTTCCATCCGATCAACTCAGCGCAGAAAGCTGCTGGGTTAAGGGCCCTTGCATGCTGCTGATTGGACGTCGCTGTTTTGACACCTGGAGCGGCTGGGCTGAAGTGGGCCTTGCCACGGCTGGAACGGCAACAGAACAACTGGTTGGCCTTGGTATTCCAGCCCTTTCATTGCCGGGTCCTGGCCCTCAATTCAAGGCAAGTTTTGCGCGTCGGCAAAGTCGATTACTGGGGGGCTCAGTTCAGCCTTGTTCAACCCCGATTGCGCTGGCATCTGCCCTTGAACGTCTTCTGGCAGACGCAGATTTACGGCGGAAGCTGGGACGGATCGGCCAACAGCGCATGGGAACATCGGGGGGTAGCGATCGGCTCGCACAGCTGATCCTTAACCACCTGCACTGATACTGAGGAGTTCGAGAAGAGAGCGATGGCTTCGATTCAAGATCCCTTGTACGTGAAACTCTGCGCCCAACTCGCCAGCAAACTGAGCATCAGCTTGGCCAGTGCCCGGCGCCAAGTGGATCAAGCTGCCGCCAAAGACGGCAAGCGTGATGTTGAAGCGCGAAAGTTGCTTGTGCAGTCGATGTTGGATGCACTAGACCAAAAAGACACCGACCATGCTGCGACGCTTGACGAGCTTCTCAAAGACAGCGAAGGCGACAGCAATTTCATCCTTGAGGACTAACGAACAGACCGAGCTCAATGCTCAAAGGTTTGGTTAAAACGCATCCGATCCAATTCAGCCATCACGGGAATACAGGCAAAACAACGTTGCGCCAACTCCCAACGTCCCTCCCGACGCAGCATCGTTTCCAGCTGGTTCCTCGCAGGGATGAGATAACGCACATCATTGGCGGCATAGGCGAGCTGCACATCAGTGAGCTCATCCACCCGTCCCCAGTCACTGCTTTGAGCTCCCTTATCGAGCTCGACGCCCACCAGCTCCATCACCAGATCCTTGAGGCCATGTCGGGGGGTGTATGTCCGCCCCAAGCGGCTGCCCACCTTCGTGCAAAACAAAGGTTGAACAGCAATATCAAGCCCAGCCGCAAGGGCTGCCACATCGAACCGGGCAAAGTGAAACACCTTTTCCACCGATGGGGCCTGAAACAAACGCTGAAGGTTGGGGGAACTGGATTGACCCAAACCAATGCGCACACACGCAACACGATCGTGTTCGTCAGCGATCTGAACCAAGCAGAGGCGGTCGCGACCGTGAATGAGGCCCATGGCTTCGGTATCCACCGCAAGACAAGGCATCTGGAGGTACTGCTCCGTCCAAGACGCGTCCAAGTCTCCATCGAATACGGCGAACTCGGCAGGAATGGAAGGAGAACCGGCCATGGACCCAGCAGATGAATCAGCCCAGTCTCGCTGGCCGAGACCCGAAAATCCAACGCAATCCCTCTTGAAACTCAAAATGAGATCGACTTTGATGTGGGAAGTGTGCTCCTCGTCGTGTTCTCTCGTCGCAAGCCATCACGCACCCGCCTCGCAGACATCGAACAGTATTTTCATCAGCAACCACCACAGTTCCTCGACTTGGAGCTCGCGGTGTGCTGGATTTTGGAATGCCTTTAAAAGAATGACAGTTACCCCTCCTGCCTCCTGCCTCCTGCCTCCTGCCTCCTGCAGAAGCTGATCCAAGCCGAACCCCAATTACGGATTTCTGAGACTGTGCTTCAACAGGCTTTGGACTTCCTCGAGAAACAAGGATCGATCAGCAGTTACACCCAACGCTGTCCATCCAGGGGGCGCCCACGCCGGATGTTGCATCTGCAAGACGAAGCCCGCAGCGAAGCAGAACGTCTGATGGCTCCATGGCGGACATGGCTGACGTCCCATCGATTCGCGCTGAACTGAATCGAAACACGCCCCTTCGAAACGCGCCCCTTCGAAACACTGCCTCTTAGAAAGGACCCATTGATTAAGGGGGATCCATGCCGCTGGGCTTCCAGTCCATCCTGCTGCTCACGATCCTCCTGGCCATTGGTCTGGTGTTTTTCTTGCGTGCTGCCAGCAAGGACCGCACAACGGTGGTGGACATCACCTCACCGCAATCTCCACTGGCCGTACTGGAAGGAATCAGCAGCTGGCTGGAACAACGTGGCTGGAACCGCGACGGCGGCGACGCACAGCGACAGGTTCTGCGCTTTCAAGGACAAGTGGCGTCAAGCCAACCCCTTGCAGTCTTGCTATCCATCCTTGGCAGCATCGGCTCAGCTTGCTTCGGATTAGTTCTGCAGCAGTTAGCACCACAACTGGCCTGGTGGTCCTTACTACCGCTCATAGGGCTGGGACCCCTCGCCGGCGTGATCTACAGCAGCCGCGCCGCTCGCACCGAAACCTTGGAACTGCGTCTGCTGGATGCACCAGCCCGAGGAGGAAGCGCCTTGAGGCTGCGAGCCCACCGCGATGAATTAATTGCGATCGAACTCGAGCTTGCCGAATCGCTCCAACTTGCCAGCGATGGTTCCCTGCTGACCTCACCCATCTGAACCATGCCTTTCCCGAACTGGATGCGTGGCACACCCATCACTGTTCCGCTGTCCATCGGCGTACTGACCTTCACGGGGATGGTCTGTCATCAGGTTCAAAGCCAACAAAATTGGCTTCCCACGGCGACCCCCGCAGCGCCACAACGTCTTGGATCAGATCTAAACAACTGCCCGCGAGCAGCCAACCCGGACCCGTTACTAGGCCGCCACACCAAAGAGTCCGGACGGTGGGTCGGCCGAGGGGCAGTGCCATCAACCATTCCGATCGTGGTGATGGCTGGCCATGCCGACTCCCAAAGGCTGGGTAGTGCTGGAACGCCCGGCTATGCCGTAGACGTCCGTAAACAACAGCCGATGGACGGCGCCATGCGTGACGAGCTCTACTGGAATTTTCAAGTGCAAAGCGCCGTGGTGCGTCTCGGGCAGAAGCGAGGTCTGAACATCACATCGTATGTCCCCCCTTTGCTCACCATCCAAGATGACAACGACCCAAGAACGAATTGGTCGCAAGCTCGCGTTCGCTCCAGCAAGGGTCACTACATCCTTGAAATTCACTTCGACGCCTACAGCCCCTATGGCTTCGGTTCTGGACTCATCCCAGCCATTAATCGCCCACTGAACCAGCTCGATGAGTCCATCGCCCAATCCTTTGGACGCTTCCCAAGATTATTTCGCGGCGGCCTCGGGGGACCTCGGCGAGGGATCGGCATTCTTGAAATTGGAATGCTCGAACCTCCTTTGGAGCAAAAACTGCGCGATCCAGCCACACGAGCCCAGACGGTTGAATGCCTGGGTTTACGGGTCGTTGACGCTCTTGTGAAGGGGGTTAGTTGATCGCTTGGTGAGGCCGGCAACGATCCTCAAGCGATGGATCGCCCAACCAATCTTGAGGAGTGGTGAACAAGTCCGTTAAGAGGGCTTCGCGAGAGCCCGCCTCAGCGGTGTAGCCATACTCCCAACGCACCAGTGGCGGCAACGACATCAGGATCGATTCAGTACGACCGTTGGTTTGGAGTCCAAAAATCGTGCCGCGATCCCACACCAGGTTGAACTCCACATAGCGGCCACGGCGATAGAGCTGAAAATCCCGTTCGCGATCGCCATAGGCCGTCGCATGGCGCTTTTCGACAATTGGTGCGTAGGACGGCAAAAAAGCTCTGCCATTGGCCTGGCCCAGGCTGAACAGTTGTTCCCAACCCAGCGGAGTTGCACCAAGTTCCGACGAAACCTTGGCTGCGACCCCTGACGGATCCTGCCCTTTGTAGATCGTTCCCCTCGAATCCTGGTAGTCGTAAAAAATTCCACCAACACCGCGGGTTTCACCCCGATGTTTTAAGTAAAAGTATT